>CAINUX010000145.1 GCA_903853895.1 uncultured beta proteobacterium
GTACTGGCCAAGCTGTCTGAAGTGCTTTTCATTGAAGTGCTGCGCATCTACATGAACGAACAGCCACCGGGAACCACGGGTTGGTTGGCCGGCGTTGGCGACCGAATTGTGGGCGCCGCCTTGGGCGCGCTCCACAAAAATCCTGCGCGCGCCTGGACGCTGGAAGATCTGGCGAAAGAAGCCGGTGCATCACGCTCCGTGCTGGCCGAGAAATTCCAGCAAATCGTTGGCATAGCACCGATGCAGTATTTGACGCAATGGCGCATGCTGCTGGCTGCAAACCTGCTGTCGGGCAGCAATGCACCGTTGATGCAGATCGCGGAAGAAGTGGGTTATCAAACCGACACCGCTTTCAGCCGGGCCTTCAACCGGGAGTATGGCGTGCCACCGGCCAAGTGGCGGCGCTCACAAATGAAAAACATCAACTCCGCTAAGGTGTAGGTAATGTTGCGAACGCGCAGCGGAGAATTCTCCGCGCTGAACCTGTCGCTGACCAATGACCATTGGTGGCCATCACGCGACGGCCACTGTGCGGATGGCCCTGCTTGCATGCGGACATCCGCGATATGACTTCGCGATCATTGAATGTCGGCTGTCAGACGATTATTTGAGTGATCGTTACGTCAGCTGCGGGTCGTGGGTGGCTATTTGGCCCGTTGCAAGAACCTCTGGAACTGTGCATCGGGCACCAGCAGCCCGCCGGTGCTCCACACCACGTGGTTGGCACCGGGGCAAGCCAAGGCAGGTGCGCCCATGGCAATCTCTAGGGGGCCGCTAAAACCCGCCGCCGCAGACGGCTCCAACCGCAGCCCTTCGGTGGCATGCGCCATCGCGAGGTGCTCAAACAGGGTCCGGTCCTGCACCGTGAAGATGCCAGCCACCACTGCGCGCATTGCCTGAGCGGCCAGCAGAGATGCACGCGGCACGGCCAGGCCGTCGGCCTCGGTCCGGTTGCTCAGCCCATGGTCATAGACCGATGGATGGCTGCCGGCGGGTGCGAGCATCTGCGCCAGAAAGCACGGTGACTGCACGGGCTCGGCAAAGAAACAGTGCACGTGTTCGCCAAACAGCTGGTACAGGCCCCAGGCGATGCCGGACGGTGCGCCACCCACGCCACACGGCAGGTAGACCAGCAGCGGGTGCTCGGCATCCACCACCACGCCCTGTGTCGCCAGCTGCTCGCGCAGGTGCAGGGCTGCTGCGCTGTAGCCGACGAAGAGTGACAGCGAGCGTTCGTCATCTACAAAATGGCATAGGGGGTCCGCCTGCGCGCGCTGGCGGCCCGTGGCGACGGCCTGCTCATAGTCTCCGGGGTGCTCGACCACCTCGACGCCGCTGCTGCGCAGGCGCTCTTTTTTCCACGCCTTGGCATCGACCGACATGTGAACGACGGTCCTGAAGCCCAGTGCAGCGGCCAGCACGCCGATGGCCAGGCCCAGGTTGCCGGTGGACCCGACCGCCACCTGGTGCCGCCCCAGCATGGCCCGCGCAGCGGGGCTTGCCAGTGACCGGTAATCGGCGCCATTCAACAGCGGGCCGTGCTGCACGGCCAGGCGCTCGGTCAGCTCCAGCACCTCGTGAAAACCGCCTCGGGCCTTGATCGACCCGGCAACGGGCAAGCTGTGGTCGGCTTTGACCCACAGCCGCCCCCGCGCCAGCGGCTGGCCCAAGGCCTCTTGCATGGCGGGCACGGGCAGCAGGGCAGACTCGATCCGGCCCTGCGTGGCCGCCAGCTCGGGAAACAGCTGCGCCAGCAGCGGTGCAAAGCGTGTGAACCGGTCTTGTGCGGCTTGCATATCCGCCGGCCCCAGGCACGTGTCGCCCACCACCGTGGGCGCAGCGCCGTAGGCAGCGCGCCATGGGTTGAGCCACAACTGGGGTGTTGCGGAACCCAGTTTGGCCAGAGTGTTGTATGAAGAAATGGCCTCTAGCCCCCGTGAAATATGGCGATATTGCTATTAAACATATAGCTAATCGGAGGGGGCTGTGGTCGCTGCCTGAATCGTCTGTGCGACTGCGACCCACACGCTTTCACCGTTCTTGCGTTTGACGTGGAGCACCGCATGGCGCGGGTGGCCGGCGATGTGGCGAGTCACGACATCCATCACCCAGCCGTGCGTGATGACGAGGATGCGCTCGCCCCGGTGGCGGGCGCCGATGTCTTCAATGGCTTCGATCACGCGGTCGGCAAACTCATCCATGGTTTCGCCGCCGACGAACTCAGCCGCCGGGTTGCGCCGCAGAATCTGTTCCAGCAGCGCGGGGTTGAGTTCGGCCAGCTCATTCTTGGGCACGCCCTGCACCGCGCCAAAATGCTTTTCGCGCAGACCTACATGCGAGGAAGGCGGTGGCAAATGCAAGGCACTGGCTACGATCTGCGCGGTCTCTAGCGCCCGTGCCAGCGGGCTGGTCCACACGGCAGAAAAGTTCTCGCGGGCCAGGTTTTTGGCCAAAGTGACTGCCTGCTGGCGCCCAAGTGCGTTGATGGGCACATCCAGCCAGCCCTGCAAGATGCCAAGCCGGTTCCAGTCGGTCTCTCCGTGGCGGGCGATGCAGATGTGGGCGGCGTGCATGTGAATTCGTTTGCAGTGCCCGCGTGCAGGGCACGTTATTGCTTCGCCCCCAGCGCCAGCGCCGCTGCACGCGATGCGGCCAGCGCGGCCGTGTTGGTTTCGTCCTGCGTGTCCCATCCCGACAGATGGCGCTCACCGATATGGCACAGCGCAGTGATCCACTCAGGGTCGTCGTTCAGGCAGGGGATGTAGTGAAAGGCCTTGCCACCGGCCAGCAGGAAGGCGGCGCGGGCTTCCATGGCGATTTCTTCCAGCGTCTCCAGGCAATCGCTGGTGAAGCCGGGGCACACCACGTCCACCCGCTTGACGCCGGCCTTGCCCATGGCAATCAGCGTGGGTTCGGTGTAGGGCTCCAGCCACTTCGCGCGGCCCAGGCGGGACTGGAACGTGACCTTGTACTGTTCCTTGTTCAGCCCCAGTTTCTCGGCCACCAGTCGCGCAGTCTTGAAGCACTCGCAGTGGTAAGGGTCTCCCAGCTCCAGCGTGCGTGCCGGCACGCCGTGAAAGCTCATGACCAGCTGGTCCGGCTTGCCGTTGGCACTCCAATGCCGCTGGATGCTCGATGCGAGTGCAGCGATGTAGTCCGGGTCGTCGTGGTAATGGTTGATGAAGCGGAACTCCGGCAGCGCACGCGTGCGCTGGGCCCACGCATAGACTGCGTCAAACACGCTGGCCGTGGTGGTGGCGCTGTATTGCGGGTAGGCCGGCACCACCAGCACGCGCGTCACACCCTCGGCTTTCAGGGCATCAAGCTGCGACGCGATGGACGTGCTGCCATAGCGCATGGCATAGCGCACCTGCACGGCGTGGTTACGCTGGCCCAGCCAGCCCTGCAGCAGCTTGGACTGCTTCTCAGTCCATAACTTCAAAGGTGAGCCCTCGGGCGTCCACACACTGGCATATTTGGCGGCAGACTTGGCCGGTCGAAACCGCAGGATGATTCCATGCAGGATGATCATCCACAGCAGGCGCGGGATTTCGACGACGCGGTGGTCACTCAAAAACTCCGCCAGGTAGCGCCGCACCGCTTTGGGGGTGGGGGCATCGGGCGTGCCCAGGTTGCACAGAAGCACGGCGGTGCGGGGCACCTGGCCGTGGGTAAAGGGGGGTTCTGGGGAAAAGGGCATGGGCTATTCTCGCAAATCAAGCCGGCCCTGCCAAAGCATCCAACGGATTGGCCCTGCCCCCGGCAGAAATGGCATGCGGCGGCAGCGTCAATCCAGTTTGATTCCCAAATCGACAGCGAGCTTGATCCACACGGGCACGTCGCGCTCCCAGTCTGCGCGGGTTTCATTGAGGCTCTTGGGTTTGTTGGGGATGGCGAAGGACTCGCGCAGTTGGGCGGCGCGGGGTGTGTTGGCGCCCTCAACCACCACTTGCGAGAGCGCCTGCAACACGGCTTCGGGCGTGCCAGCTGGGGCCATCAGCGGCAGGCCGCCCTCTAAAGTCACCAGGCGGCCCTCCAGACCCTGCTCGGTGAGGGTGGGTACATCGGGCAGCTTGGGGCTGCGATAAGTTCCCGTCACGCCTATGGCTCGCACGCCGCGCGGCTGCACGGTGGCAAAAGACTGATAGCTGCCAATGGCCACTTGCAACTGGCCGCCCGCCAGATCCACCCACATGGGCGTTTCGCCTCGGTAGTTGATCGTTTGAATCTTGGTGCCTTCGCTGCGGTTGGTTTGGTCGGCCACCATGTTGGGATACCCACCCGGCGCATAGCTGCCCATGTTGGTGGGGTTTTGCCTGGCATAGGCCACCAGTTCGCGGAAAGTGCGCACGCCCAGTTTCTCCGGCACTCCCACAATCAGCGGCCCGGACGGAAAGGAAGTAATGGGCACGATGTCTTTGTCCAGGTTGTACGGCAGCTTGCTGTACAGCACGCGGTTTTGCCAGACTGTGCCTGAGGTGGTCATGAGCAGCGTGTAGCCGTCGGGCGGGGATTTGGCCACGGCATCAATCGCGATGATGGCACCCGCGCCGGGCTTGTTATCAACAATCACTTGCATGCCAAACTTTGCCGTGAGTTGTTCGGCATACAGCCGTGCATACGCATCCGTCAGGCCCCCGGGCGGAAACGCCACCACGATGCGAATGGGCTTGGCAGGCCATTTGGCCTGCTGGGCCATGGCGGCGGGCAGGGCCATCGACGCGGCAGCCAAGCAGCCAGCACTCAAAATCTTGCGGCGAGGAAATAGGGGCTCAGTCATGTAGGTCTCCGTTTAGGTGTCTCACCCAACGATACAGGAGCCAGCGCCCGTTGTGCCCCCGGTAAACCCTCACCGCCCGGGTTTAAGCGTCAGGGTGCTCTTGGTGTTGGCCTTGACGTCTGCGGGGCTCAGGTGCTGCGGCTTGTAGAGGCCTTCAGCAAAGAAAGGGGCCTGGTCCGCATAGTGGGCATCAAACAGCACACCACTCTGGCCAACCGGGTTGATGCCAACAGACTTGTCCGGTTGCGCAAAGTCAATCACACGCCGGGTAGAGGGGCCGGACTTCACGCCCCAGGGCGCCGGGCCCATGTTGATATTCATGTTGTTGGGCGTCTCGCGGCCGCCGGCCACCTTGAAGGGGCCGACGTTGAAGATCATGTCCAGAGGCTTTTGCTGGCCCAGTGGGTGTGCGTGGGTCAGGGTGTGGGCACTGCCCCATTTCCATAGCAACAGGTCCTTGCCTATTGCCGATTCGAGGTGTTTGATGGTATTGACCCAGGCTACGCGAACGGTCTCGAACCGGCTCTCCACCGGCTTGGTCTTGATGTTGTCCCACCAGGGTGACTTGGCGTCGGCAATCAACAATGGCAGTGCGCTGTCCAGTGCGAAAGTCTTGAGCAAATTCTTGAACTGCACGTCACCCATCTCGTCCGCCATGGCAGCGTGGGCCAGCTCATACATCAGCTGGGTGAACAGCAGCGCGGCCATGCTGTCGCGGCTGTAGTCACCATCCCAGAGGTCCAGGGGTTCCAGAAACGCCTTTTGATACGGATCGGTGGTGACGCTCTTAAGAATCGGCATCAGGACCTGGAGGATGCGCGGGCCGTAGCCGTTGCGGCCGTCGAGTTGCAGGGCCTGCGCGGCCGCGGTGTCCCACAGGCGGTCGGGGTCACGTAGCACGGAGTCCAGGCGCTGCACCCGGTCGGCCAGGCAGTAGTAGCCAGGCACGGGCACGCCGCTGCTGGGCTTGGGCTGGTTGTTGGCTGACACGATGTAGCCGCGCGCCGGGTTCTCTTCCTGCGGGTTGAAGTTGAAGTTGTAGAAGCCGGTCTTGTCGGCCTCGGCGGTGCTGCCGTCCAGAATGAATGTGGGGTTGACGCCAGCCGGGCGTATGGGCAGTTTGGCGGCGGCCCACCAGGCGATGTCGCCGGCGGTGTTGGCCCACAACACGTTGAGGCCGGGCGAGTGGATTTTTTCTGCCGCGCTGCGCGCCTTGTCGCGGGTGTCGGCGCGGTTGAGTTCATAAAAGGCCTGCAGGATGGGGTTTTCAGTCTGCAGAAACGCCCACCACATGGCCACCGGCGTGCTGCCAAAGTTGTCCTTGAAGGCGTCGGTGATGATGGGACCATGGGGAGAGCTGCGCACCGCCAGTTCCACCGGTGCGGCACCCTTGACCTTGATGGTCTCCACGCGGGTTGTCAGGTCCACCCACTGGCCGCCAATCGACACCTGGTTCGGGTTGGCCGGATTGGGCTTCTCTGCCACCAGGTCCACGTCATCGTTCTCGAACATGGTCAGGCTCCAGCCGAATTGGGCGTTGTGCCCCAACAGTGCCAGGGGGTTGAGCGCCTGGTAATGCCCGTACAGATCAAAGCCCGGCGCGGTCAAATGGGCCTCGTACCAGACGGCGGGCGCCGAATAGCCAATGTGCGGGTCACCGGCCAGCAAGGGCTTACCGCTGGCGGTGCGCTTGCCCGAAATGACCCAGGCATTGCTGCCCTCAAACATGGGCACGCCCGCGGCTTCCAGTGCGCTTTGGCTCAGCTGGGCCAACTGGCTCAGGGCCTTCCAGTCCTGGGCGCCCAGTGCCATTGCGCTGGCGCGTGGTGCGGGTGCCGCGGCTGCACTCTGGTCGATCACGCCTTCCGCGTGCCATTCCAGGTCAAAGGCACGCAAATAGTCAGGCCCCAGCTTGTCGCGGATGTAGGTCAGCGGCGGGTCGGTGCGAAAGGCCGCCGCAAAGCTGTAGGCCAGGTAGCCCGACACGGCGAACGTGTCTTGTGGCGTGAACGGACGCTTGGGGATTTTGAGGATGTTGAATTCCAGCGGCGGCGGGTGGCCGGCCTGGTATTGGTTGATGCCGTCCAGGTACGCCAGCAGAGCGATGGTGACGGGTGCCGCAGGGTCTAGTTTGGTGGCCGCGTCCTGCGCCTTGGCGCGTATGCCCAGAGTGCGAAACAGCTTGTCGGTGTCCAGTAGATTGGGCCCCAGCACTTCGGCCAGTTCGCCATTGGCCAGGCGGCGCACCATTTCCATCTGGAACAGGCGGTCTTGCGCATGCACGTAGCCCAGGGCGCGGTACAGGTCGGGCTCATTTTGGGCGCGGATGTGGGGCACGCCCCGTTCGTCGTAATCCACCGTCACCGGAGCGGTGAGCTGTTTCAAGGCCATGGTGCCGCTGCGCACCGGTTGCTTGGTATGGATCAGCCACGCGGCCGCGCCGCCAACGGCGACCAGCGCTGCCGTGACGGTGGCGGCAATAATCTTGACTGCGATATGCATGAACGGGCTACTCCTCTGGAGCGAACATCATACGCAATGGGAATGTTTGTCGGCCTATCTGTCGCGCATGGCGGACGGCGTGGCTAGCATCCTCCGGCTCGCATCGCGGACGGGCCGGTTTGGTGCGCTGTCTGTGTTGGGTCAAGGCCGGGATTGGTCCACCTGCTCTGTGGCAAGTGCGGCCTGCGCTCGCAAGCCACGCCGTCCGCCTTCGGGGTGGGGTTGTTTGATGGGGTGGGGTCAATGCCCGGGTCAGACGCGTAGCGGAAGTAGACATTTGTGATCTGCCTCCTCCATAGCTGTCGTAGGCTTCTGCATCCCCAAGGTCGGCTAAGTGGACTTCACCCGCTTCCGTATTCAAAGCGATGCGAGTTGACGTGCCGGTGACCTTCCCGCAATTCGCCATGAACCGCCGGTTTCCCCGCAGGAAGATGCGCAGTACCATGTTGAGCACCACTCCGGCCTTTTCAGGAATAGCGGCTGAGCACACGGCCGTTTTCCCGTTCTTCCTAGTCATCCTGGGTTTGGAGCAGCACAGGCTATGTCACACCGGCTTAGATAGCAAAAAACCCGTAAGTCTTTGATAGGGGTAGCGTTTGTTTGCATTGAATTCTCCGTTGTCGGTGGTGCCAAAAAAAATTTGTGTCATTTGCCCAAATTTTGTGGGGGAAATCCCCCAAATTGTTGAAGACCAACCGTGTGTTGTGTGTAAGTGATTGATTTCATTGGAAATATTCATTTCCTAAGAGTTGGCATGGTTTACGCATAGTAGATTGCGTCACAGCCGCTTTTGGGCGCGACTTTTATCAGACTTAAAGGAACTTCACCATGCGTAAATCCATCGGAACTTCGGCACTCATCGCCTCCACAGTCCTGGCCCTCATCACGGCTCTTGCTCCTGTAACTGCCTCGGCACGCACAGGCGCGCAAAGCGTCGGCAATGGTGTCAAGTGCTACACCGCAGGGTTCGTGCAAGCAGACGGCACCGTGAAGTACCAGCGAGTTTGCTACAAGGGCGCTTAAAGTCAGGTTGCACGCATTGCAGCAATGCCGTGCGGGCAACCGCGAAAGCCGAGTCAAAAATACCACTCGGTAAGCAGTTTTGTTGCAACTTGTTGGCACAGGTTGTCGAGCACGGGAATCTTGGCTTGGCTGTGCACAAAGCTGCACTCAGTCGATCCGTCTGATGGACTGTCAATGCGCGCTCAACGGACACAGCAAACCCCGTAGACTGATCGACCCGCATCGGGTCGTCTTCCAGTTGGCTCCGGCAGACCAGTTTGTTTCTTCCCAGTTCCATTGCATCGAAGTCTTTGATTGATTTCTGCGTTGTAGGTGGTGGCAATTTCAGTTGAGTCATTTGCCCAAAATTTGTGGGGGAAATCACCAAAATTGTTGAAGGCCAACAGTGCGTTGTGTGTAAGTGATTGATTTCATTGAAAATATTCCTTTCCTAAGAGTTGGCATGGTTTACGCATAGTGAATTGCGTCACAGCCTTTTTGGGCGTGGCTTTTCTCAAACTTAAAGGAACTTCACCATGCGTAAATCCATTGGAACTTCGGCACTCATTGCTACAACCCTTCTGGCCGTTGTCGCTGCCCTGGCGCCTGCCACAGCTTCTGCACGTGAGGGCGGAGCACGAAGCATTGGTAATGGTGTCAAATGCCGTACAGCTCCAGTGTTGCAAGCAGATGGCACGTACAAATACCAACAGGTTTGCCGCAAGGGCGTTTAGTGTCAAGTTGCCTGCATTGCTGCTAGGCAGTGCGGGCACGCGCGAAAGCTGAGTCAAATTACCACTCAGTACGCAGTTTTATGGCAACTTGCTGGTATTGGTTGTCGAACATGGGTATCGTCGATTGGCTGCGAACAAAGCTGTATTCCAGCCGCACTGTCTGACGGGCCGTCAATGCGCGCTCGACAGACACATCTAACCCCACAGATTGATCGGCCCGCATCGGGTCTTCGGGGAATACCTGCGCATCAAAGCGGGTCGTCCGCCAGTTGGCTCCGGCAGACCAGTTGGTTTCTCCCCAGTTCCATTGCATCGAGGCCGATACCATCGTGCTTCTGTGGGACAGTTCTTCGAATCCGTTCGCATTCTGCTCACGTGCCAGGTGAATGGCCACGTCGACTGACTGCAATGCGGGATGGGGTTTTTCCCAGTGTCTTTGAAGCATCATGGACGAACTGCTTGCATCAAGGTCTATAAGTTCACCAGGATGTTTGTACGTTCCCAGGTCGGCAACGAACGCCCAGTGGCTGCCTTCGGGGTGCGGCAGGGTCCAGTCCACTTGCGTACCGAAGGTTTCACGAAATGGCCGACCCGCCACGGTAATCTGTTGAAGCGACAGGCCCCATCCCAGATTAGCCGCTCCAAAAGGCAAATGAAATGCCGGTTGGAAGGATGCCATCGTGAAGTCAAAGTCAGGGTTGCCTGGGGAGCGCTTGGCAAGGGCGTTTGCCGCGATGGAAACATTCCACGCATTGCCAAACGTCCAGTTGGTGAATCCCTGGAGTCCCACGCTTGCGTGCGCGCCGTGCAGGCGCTGCAGACCATCAATGCTGATGAACTCGCCCTGTGGCGACAAACGAATAAGAGGCGCGGTTTGCGATTCGTAGCCCCAGCCTAGTTCTGCTGAAAGCTGAGAGGGGGGGGGCGGTTCGTCGGCATGTACCGTTGTAACCGCCAGCACACTCAAAGCTACCAAGCAGAGTGATAAACCAGGGCGACGCACAGTGGTTGCAATACGCTTAAGCACCACTCTTGCGGCAAACCTGTTTGTGCACTTGGCTGCCGGTTGTTGGGTCGGAAGACACGAGCACCCAATAGCACTTGACACCGTGGCCCATGCTGCGGGTGTTGCCGGCGGATGCGCTGACAGGTGCCAACAGCAGTGCTGCAGCCAATGAAGCGAACGCAACGCTAGATGACAAAACGAGATGGATGGATTTGGACATGGAATTCTCCGGTCAGTGTGATGTTGATGGTCTATCGCGAGTCGTTATCCACTGCGACGTCTACCTATCAGCACGGACCGTGCCACCAAAACTCCTCAATGAAATCAAAGACTTACCGCGGGCATGAGGATGAAGTGGGTGAGTTTGGGTCATATCCCCCAATTGAATTGGGGGATATGCCGAAGACATGCATTGTGTGAGGATCAGCTGGGCCAGTGACTTGACCATATGGTCGGAGGTGCGGCGCACGTTGTGGTGGGCTGTAATCTGGGTAGGGTGGCTGACACCGGTGGCCTGCACCATTTCCTGCAAGGCATACAACGTATGCTGGTGAAAGTTGTACCCGCGTCGCGCCTTGTCAGGGACGACCAGACCAGGGACTTCTGGCGTTGCGGGTCAGTAGTCAAGGATAAGCCTTTCAACCACATCAAGGCCGGTATCGCACTTTTGATCAGTCGCCAATCCACGTGAAAACTCTCGCGATGAATGCCTCTTTGGCGAGGCTCCACCAAAAACGCGCCCAAAGGCAGGGTCATTTGCGGTAGGCCGCGCAGGTCGAACCCGCAGTGATCTGGGGCTTTACGTTCTGGTCCTGCGTGGCGGTCTGGCCTGGCCAGCCAGGCGGCAGGCGCGCCGGTAGGCCATCAGGGTCTGCTCGGCCTGGCCCAGCACGCTCTCCAACGGGTAGGGCGAGCCCGGCGACCCGTCGCCCAGGCCGCTGCTCTGGCCCGTCAGCAGCTCCAGCCCGTCGCGCACATGGACGGCCGTGTAGACGTGAAACAGGCCTTGCTCCACCGCATCCAGCACCCGCCGGTGCAGCATCAGGTGGCGCCGGTTGCGGTCGGGGATGAGCACGCCCTGGTGGCCGTCCAGGCCCGCGGCCTCGCAGACGCTGAACCAGCCTTCTATTTTTTCATTGATGCCGCCCACCGGCAGCACGTCGCCATGCTGGTTGACGGCGCCGGTCACGGCAATGCCCTGGGCCAGTGCCAAGCCGGACAGCGACGACAGCACGGCGAAGAGTTCGGCACAGGAGGCCGAGTCGCCTTCCACGCCGTTGTATTCCTGCTCGAAGACGATGGAGGCGTTCAGCGCCAGCGGTGCGATGTGGCCAAACAGCGAGGTCAAATAGCTGTGCAGGATCAACACCCCCTTGTCGTGGATGGGACCGGACATTCGCACTTCGCGTTCGATGTTGAGCAGGCCGGTGTTGCCCGCGTGGGTGTGGGCCGTGATACGCACCGGCAGCCCGAAGCGCCAGTCACCCAAGTCCATCTGGGTCAGGCCATTGAGCTGGCCCTGGGCGGTGCCCTGCGTGGTGATCAGCTGGTCGCCCTCGGCAATGGACTCGCGCAGGCGCTGCTCCGGGTAGTCGTGGCGCAGCCGCTGTGCGGCCAGGGCCTCTTCGACATCGGAGGCCTCCACCAGCTGGTTGGCCGACGGGCCGGAGCCTGCGCGGGCGCGGCGCAGGGCAGCACTCTCGGTCACCAGGGTCTGGCACTGCGCGAAGATGGCGCTCTGGCGGGTCTGGTCGTCCACCGCGCGGTGCGCCTCTTCCAGTACGCGGGCCACAGCCGCCGCAGAGAAGTGGGCCAGCCCCAGCTTGCGGCACAGGTGCGCAATTAGGATGGCGGTGCTGTTGCGGGTGTCATCACTGGCCAGAAAACTCTCGGCAAAGTCCACCTTGACCTGAAACCGGCGGGCGAATTCGGGATCACCTTCCTGGATGGCGTAGTACTCCTCGACCGAGCCTATCAGCACGATTTTGACGTTGGCATCCACCGCCTCGGGCTCCAGCGATTGGGACGGCATGGGCATCAGCGCCGTGCCCTGTTCCTCGATCTGGACCCGGCCGCTGCGCAAGTAGCGGCGCAATTTTTCCCAGACCAGCTCGTCGGCCAGCAGGTCGCGCAAATGCAGCATCAGAAAGCCGCCATGCGCCTTGAGCAGGCTGCCCGCGCGGATGCGCGAGAAGTCCGTCATCAGCACGTCTTCCTCGGCCTGGTATTCGATGGCGCCAAACATGGCCCGGAACGTCGGGTTCTGCTCGACGATGACCGGCGCGCCACTGCGGCCTTCGTTGTCCACCACCACGTTGACGGCGTAGCAGGCCAGCAGTTGCACCAGCGCTTCGCGGCGTTCCAGTTCACCCTCTTCGTCGTCGGTGGGGGTGAACAGCTCCAGGTGCTCCAGCACGTCGTGCAGCACCTGGTCCAGAAAGGCACCGAGCTTGACCGAGTCCTTGATCTGCTTCTTCAGGCTGACGCGGATGTCCTGCAGCTCATGGTCCAGCAGCGGCTTGACGCTCTGGCGGCGCAGGGCGGCCAGGGCTTCGTTCATCACACGCTCCAGCGGCCGGGTCTTGTCCAGAAAGCGTGCGATCTCGGTGCGTAGTTCCTGCTCGGCCTTGTCGATCTCGATGCGCTGGTCCTTGGGCAGGGCGCGGGCTTCGCCCTCGGTCAATGCGTGCCCGGCGTCGCCGATCAGTGTGAAGACCAGATGGCCGGATTCGCGGAACAGTGTGAAGTGGCGGGCCTCCGCAAAGGCGTCCAGCTCGGCATAGGCCTTGGCCTCTTCGACCTTGTAGGCGGATACGATGCGCGCGCTCTCGGCCTTGAAGTCTTCGCTGTTCAGGCGCAGCGGAATTTCAGTTTGTAGTGTGCGCGTCAGGGTCACCATCAGTTGGCGCAGCTGGCGGCCCTGGCCTGCGGGCATGCGCAGGGCGCGCGGGCGCTCGGGGGAATCAAAGTTGTGCAGGTAGCACAGGTCGGGCGGAACCGAGCGGCCTACGGCAACCGCCTGCATCAGCTGCAGCAGCAGTGACGAGCGGCCACTGCCCACCTCGCCCAGCACAAACAAGTTGTAGTCGGCTTGCTCCATGGCCAGCCCAAAGCGCGCGGCCTGTTCGGCACGCTCCTGGCCGATCCAGGGCAGCGTGTGATCCAACAGCTCGGAGGTGTCGGCAAAACCCAGCGCATCCGTCGCGATGCAGAGGCGCAATTGCGCTCGGGTCAGGCGGGCGGCGGTCATACGAAGACGCGAGCTCAGTGCGGATCGCTGGAAGAATGCAGACGCATGCGCAGACCCAGGTCGGTGTGGGAATCCGCGTTCGCCAGGGCAACCTCTTTTTCGATCAGACCGCGCTGGTACAGCTCCAGCAGCGACTGGTCAAAACTGTGCGTGCCCATGACGCTGGTTTTTTCCAGCGACTGGCGCAGATCGTCTTCCATGCCACGCTGGATCAGGTCGCCCACATGGGCCGATTGCAGCAGCACTTCGGTGGCCAGCGCCCGACCACCCGATTTGGCGGGCAACAGCCGTTGCGCCACGATGGCGGTCAAATTCAGCGAAAGGTCCATGCGCAACTGCGGGTGGGCCGACTCGGGGAAGAAATTCAGGATGCGCTTGATGGCCTGGCTGGCGTTGCTGGCATGCAGCGTGGAGACGCACAGGTGGCCGGTCTCGGCGTAGGCGATGGCGTGCTGCATGGTCTCCTGGTCCCGAATTTCGCCAATCATGATCATGTCCGGGGCCTGGCGCATGGCATTGCGCAACGCGTTGGAGAAGCTGTGGGTGTCGACGCCGACCTCGCGCTGGTCGACGGTGGACAGCCCATGGCGGAACAGGTATTCAATCGGATCTTCCACGGTGAGGATGTGGCCGCTTTGGTGCATGGCGCGGTAGTCGACCATGGAGGCCAGCGTTGTCGTCTTGCCCGAGCCGGCCGCACCAATCACCAGAATCAGGCCACGTGGTTTCATCGCCAGCTCCCGCACGACAGGCGGCAGCCCCAAGGTGTCAAATGTAGGGATCTTGCTGCGCACCAGCCGAGCCACCATGCCGGTTTCGCGGCGCTGCTTGTAGACGTTGAGCCGGAAGCGCCCGATGCCCTGCGGCGAATAGGCCATATTGCACTCCAGCGTGCGCTCAAAGTCGGCAATGGCCTGGGGTGACATGGCTGAATAGGCCAGATGGTGGACCTGGCCGACCTGCAAGGCCGACAGGGGCAATGCCTGCACGATGCCATCCACCTTGACCTGGGGTGGTGCGCCCGTGGTCAGGAACAGGTCCGACGCGTTGCACTCGACCACCATGCGCAACAGTGCGGGTAAATCGTAGTTTTCCATGGCTATCTCTCCTTGGATGGGTCACTCGACGCTCTATCGTCATAGTAGGCCCGCGCTAGCGGCTTGGCTAGCGGCTACCGCGCAAAGCTTGACCTATGGCAAAGACCCGCAAGCCCACCCGCTGCGCACCGCGCCTTCCAGCGTGGCCGGGTAGGGGCCGGCCACATAGTCGCCTGCGGCCAGCAGGCCGGGCGCGATCTGCTGGGACGGGCGTTGCAGCAGGGGCGTGCAGGCAAAGGTGGCCTGCTTTTCCACCACCGTTTGGACCACCTGGAGCGGCCCCAGGCCCAGTTGCTGGAGTTGGCTGGCGGCTTGTGCCAGCACGGCGGCCTGCAGTTCTTCGCGGCTGCCCGCGCTGGCGCTGACCACAAAGGCCAGCAACCCTTGCGGGGCGCCGAGTTGGCCCCGGTCGAAGACGAACTGCGCAGGTGCATCTGGCGTGGCGCGTAGCGCCAGCATGGAGTGGGGCAGGCGTGCCTGATGCGCCCAGGCATAGACCGTGGCGATCGCTTCAAAGCGCAGCGCGGAAGCGGTGGCGGCCCAGCTCCGCAAGTCGGATGCTATTGATTCAGGAGCGGTTGAAGCATATTCAACGAGGGCTAGAGCCGAATTTGATGATGAGCTTGCCCAGATAACGCGGTCAAAGGCCTGCCCGTTCAGAAGCCAGTGGGGTGCATGCCAGCGCAGCTGTTGGATGCGCTGACCCGTATGCACCTGGCCACCACGCTGGGTGATCCACTGCGCGGCGGCCTGCGGAAACAGCGCCGTCAAATCGGTGCGCGGCAGCAGCAGGTGCGAGCCTCCGCGCACGCCAAACAGCGAGTCCTTCATGACCCGCAGGAAGACGGTGGCACTGGCCTGTTCGGCGGGGGTGTTGAGCGCCGAGACGCACAGGGGCTCGATCAGTTCGTGCAGCACGCGCGGTGCTATGCCGGCGCACAACTGGGCCACGGACAGTTCGGGCGCGCAGGCAAAGCCGGCCAATTGCCAGCCCAGCGATGCGCGAATCAGAGACCACCGCTCGCCCCAGCTCCAGCCGCGTGCCGTGGCGATAGCTGCGATAGCGTCCAACGGCGCAGGCCACCGTGCCGCGCAGGCGGGCGTCTGCAGGCCACTGCCATCGGGAAAGGGCAGGGCCAGGGGGCAGCGCAGCAGGGCGGTGTCAGGGTTCACGCCCACTAGGCGCATCAGGCGCAGGGTCTCGGTGTAGGCGCCAATCAGGATGTGCTGGCCGTTGTCCAGCGTGACCGCCGTGCCATCGGGCAGTGTGGCACCCAACGCACGTGCCCGCCCGCCCAGCGTGCGCGAGGCTTCGAACACCGTGACGCTGTGGCCCGATTCGCACGCCGCGACCGCCGCCGCCATGCCGGCCCAGCCGGCGCCAACAATTCCTATCTTCACGGGTCGAGCGGCGCTGGGCCGCCCCAAGCCGCGAGGGCCCCCTCGGGGGGCAGCGTAGTACACGCAGTGACAAGCGTGGGGGCCATGTCTACATTCTTCCCAGGGCTTGCACCTTCCACGCCAGCCACATCTTGCGCAGCGGCGTGAGGTGGATGCGCTGGTGCAGCACCTGGAAGTTGTCGGCCTCGATCTCGCGCAGCAGGGCGCGGTAGATGCTGGCCATCATCAGGCCGGGCTTTTGCGCCCGCCGATCCTGGTCCGGCAGCAGGGCCAGTGCTTCGTCGTAGAGCGAGTGGGCGCGCTGGGCCTGGAACTGCATCAGGGCGGTGAAGCGGTCCGAATAGGTGCGCTGCAAGATTTCGTTGGCCTTCACATCAAACTGCTTGAGTTCGTTGACTGGCAGGTAGATGCGCCCGCGCAGCGCGTCTTCACCCACGTCGCGAATGATGTTGGTCAGCTGCAGGGCCTGGCCCAGTTTGTGGGCGTAGTCCGTGGTCTGTGGCTGGGTCTGGCCAAAAATGCGGGCCGCTACCTCGCCCACCACGCCGGCCACCAGATGGCAGTAGCGCTGCAGGTTGGGGTAGTCCAAGTAGCGGGTCTGGGTCAGGTCCATCTGGCAGCCTTCGATGACGGCCTGCAGCTGACGCTGCTCGATGCCAAACTCCGCCGTCAGCGGCATCAGCGCCTGCATCACCGGATGGCTAGGCTGGCCGGCAAAGGACTTGGCCACTTCGGACTGCCACCAGGCCAACTTGGTTTGGGCCACGCTGGCATCCACCATGTCGTCCACCACGTCGTCGACCTCGCGGCAGAAGGCGTAGAAGGCGGTGATGGCGGCGCGCTTGGGGGCTGGCAGGAACAAAAAGGCGTAGTAGAAGCTGCTGCCCGAGGCGGCGGCTTTTTGCTGGACGTATTGCGCGGGATTCATAGGAGGTTATTGTCACCCAGAGTGGGGGTGTGAATTCCGTTTGGTCGCGTCTTGTGTTGTCTCGTTGGATCAGGTGGGCTCCGTGTTTTGCTTCGTGTCCCCCGCCCGCTGCGCGGGCTCCTCCTTTACCTACGCAAAACACGCAGCCCACACCCACCCCTTCAGCGTGCTCAGACAGAACGCACACTTACAGGAAGTTCGTTCACATCCACACAGCCCTCCACAGCATGACCGGGAAGTCCCACCATCGCAGGGTCGGGCGCTGGTTCAGCGTGGCGTAGTGCAGGGCCTCGATGCGGTCCAGTATGCGCAACCCGCCCTGCACCACCAGGCGCAGCTCCCACCCCGCGCGACCCGGCACCTGGTGCACAAGGCTTGAGCCAAATCGCATGCTAGCCCTCGCCGTTTCTACACAATGCGCTATCAATTGCGTAGCGTTTTCGGTTTGGCGCTGCGCCAGGATGTCGGTCTGAGGCACGCCAAACCGGGAGCAATCGTTCTGCGGCAGGTAGTAGCGACCCCGGGGAATGTCCACGCTCAGGTCTTGCCAGAAATTGATGAGCTGCAGCGCGCTGCAGATGGCGTCGCTGCGCTCTAACGCCAATGCGTCGGTCACGCCGTAGAGGTGCAGCAGCAGGCGCCCCACCGGGTTGGCGGAGCGGCGGCAGTAGTCCAGCAGCTCGGCGTGGCTGGCGTAGCCCTCTGCAGCGGCGGACTTCTCTGTGTCCTGCACAAAGGCGTCGAGCAGGTCGTGCAGGAGTTGTGGTGGCAAGTGGTGCGTCTGTAGCGCGACCTGCAAGGGGCCGAATACCTGGGACCAGCGGGTGCTGGATGGAGAGGCGCTGTCGCCTGAGGATGGTGTTGCCACGGGCGGGATGCCGCTGGCAGCGGAGCAGGTTGCGACGAGGTCCTGACGGTAAGCCTGTAGCTCTTCAATCCGCTGCGCCGCGGTGGCGTCACCTTCATCGGCAATGTCGTCTGCCGTGCGGGCAAAGTGGTAGATGGCGGCAATGGGCGCGCGCAGGTGCGCGGGGCACAGGAAAGACGCGACCGGAAAGTTTTCGTAATGGGTGATGGGCGCGGGGCTGTCCGAGGGTGGGTGCATGGTTGGATTTTGCCAGTAGCGTTGGGCGTCGACTGGCGATTGAGGTGCAAACGGGTCAACCCTGCGAATTGCGGGCTATTCCCCGATTGCAGCACCCTATCGCATGTCGATGGTTCAAACGCTATGCGACTACTACAGTCGCGCCCACCAGATGGCATCTGAACCGATGTCTCCAAACCCAATCTCTGAAGGAAACCATGACCACTTCCATTTACCTGGGCAGCCCTTTGGCCGAACCACTAGCGCAACGCATCCTGCGCTTTCCCGTCGCCCGCATCGTCCTGGCCCTGGTCTTCTTTATGGTGCCTTTCCTGCTGATTCAGGCCGGTGCCACCCATTTCTTTGAAGAAAAACTGTACTCGCGACTGGGACAGTTGTTTGGGGCCTGTATGGGTTGCTTGTCCTATGCGTTCTACGTCATCAAGATCGAAAAACGTGCGGTGTCCGAGCTGGCGTTTGCAGGTGCCTTGCAGGAGTACAGCGCAGGTTTTGTGCTGGGTGGATTCATGGTGTGCACCTCCGTGGCCGGTATTGCGGCGTTGGGGGGCTTGCGCACGCTGGTTGTTGCGCCCAGCGTTGGCATCATATTCCTGCCGTTACTCATGCACGCCACGGTGGGGCTGATCGAGGAAATGATGCTTCGCGGCATTTTCTTCCGGGTCGTGCAGGAATTCTTGGGCAGTTGGCTGGCGCTGCTGGCCTCGGGTCTGCTGTTTGGCGCGATGCACCTAATCAACGACAACATCTCGGTACTGGCCATTGCCAATATCGCCGTAGCGGGGGTGTTTTTTGCATCTGCCTTTTTGCTGACGGGGCGCCTGTGGCTGTGTGCCGCCCTGCATGCAGGCTGGAACTTCTTTCAGGATGGCATTTTCTCATTGGCGGTGTCCGGCCATGAGGTGAAGGTGGGTTTGTTGGTGACCGAACTCAGTGGGCCCGATTGGTTGACCGGTGGGGCTTTCGGCATTGAAGGCTCGGCCGTTGATCTGGTGTTGGTGGCGTTGGCCAGTGGCGTCATGGGGCTGTTGGCTTGGCGCCAGCGCCGCATCGTACAGCCTGCCTGGAAGCGCAATACGTGGTGAGGACGCGCCATTGTGCTACGTGCCGCAATTATTTAAAAATAGTGCACACTGAGTGTAAATAGTGTACACTAAAAACACCATGCTTCGCAATATCACACTCTCTGCAGATGAACAGCTGATTGCCCGCGCGCGCGACAAAGCCGGTGCGGCGCAATCGACGTTGAACGTTGAATTCCGCAAGTGGCTGGAAAGCTATGCCGCGTCTCAAGATGACGCTGCCGTCACCAAATTTCGGGATGTCATGCGGCAACTCGGTGGAGTGGACGCCGGACGGCACTTCACCCGCGACGAGATGAACGAACGCTAGCAAGAACGCGCGTTGACATGACCGGCCAAACCAACCCTGTGTTCTTTCTGGACACCAATATCTTTGTCTACGCGCTGCTGGCCAGTGAGCCGCTTAAAAAGCAACGTGCCTTGCAACTGTTGGAGCAGGCCCTGGCCACCCACCTGGGCTGTACCAGTTACCAGGTGATTCAAGAGTTTGCCAATGTTGCCACCCGAAAGTTTGCACAACGCTTTAGCAGTGAGCAATGCAAACAGTTCATCGACGCCGCCATGCAGCCGCTGAATCGCGTGGCCTCAAGCCCCGGGCTGCTGAATGCGGCGTTGGATCTGCAGGCTGAGACGCGTTACAGCTTGTATGACTGCCTGGTTATTGCTGCGGCACTGCAAGCGGGTGCAGAGGTGCTTTACACGGAAGACCTGCAACACAACCAGTTGGTGGGCGGCACGTTGCGGGTGGTGAATCCGTTCTTGATGGTGGCGAATGAACGATTGTGACGCTGGCCGAGGCATTTTTTTGCCCTCGATAGGGTTCAGATTTCTTTCGTACTCTTCCTGAACGGGCTTCGCCCCTCCAAGTTGTCCAGATAACCAGCGATCCCTTCCCCCTCACGCTCTAGAAACCGCGCCACCGCATCGGCAAATGCCGGGTGCGCGAGCCAGTGGGCACTCGTGGTCTTGATGGGTAGCAGTGCGCGGGCCATCTTGTGCTCGCCCTGGGCCCCACCCTCAAAGCGCTGGTAGCCGTGTTCTATGCACCACTGCAGGGGCTGGTAGTAGCAGGCCTCAAAGTGCAGGCAGTCCACTCGCTCCAGTGCGCCCCAGTAGCGGCCGTAGGCTACTTTTGATGATGGGAGACTGGGCGGCACCGTGCTTTGCTCCGTGTCCCCCGCCCGCTGTGCGGGCTCCTCCTTGACCTGCGCAAAGCACGGTGCCACCCAGTCTCCTGCGGCGTTCTGGTGTGTAGCCCTTGTGGAATAGGCGTCTAGCGCTATCAAACTGGTAGCAATGGCTTGACCCTCGCGCTCGGCGACGAAGAGCAGCCAGTGGTCGGGCATGGTGTCGGCCATACGCTGGAAGAAGTCGCGGTTCAGATAGGGCGCGTTGCCGTGTTCCAGGTAGGTACGCTCGTAGCAGCGGTAGAAGAAGTCCCAGTCTGTCTGGGTGATGTCGGGCCCCAAGGACCAGCGGAAGGTCACTCCGGCGTCGGTGACTTTGCGGCGTTCCTGGCGGATTTTCTTGCGCTTTTCCTGGGACAGGGACATCAGAAAGGCGTCGAAGTCGCTGTAGCCAGGATCAGTATTTGTCCAGTGGAACTGCACGGTGTGGCGCAGCATGAGGCCGGCGTGCGCGCAGGCGGTGGCGTCAGCGTCATCCACAAACAGAAGATGCAGAGACGACATGCCGCTCTGCTCACACCACTGCAGAACCGCCTGTAGCAGAGCGGCACGTGCCTCGGGCGTGCGGGCCATCAGCCGGGCTCCGGGCACGGGCGTGAACGGGACGGCGCCAACGGCCTTGGGGTAGTAGGGCAGGCCGTGCTGGGCGTAGGCGTTGGCCCAGGCCCAGTCGAACACGTATTCACCGTAGGAGTGGGCTTTTTCGTAGATGGCGCAGCCGGCTACCAGTGCATCACCTTGGTACAGCGTGAAGAAGTGCGGTTTCCAACCAGTCTTCGCATTGGCGCTACCACTGCTGTGTAGCGCGGCCAGGTAGGCGTGGCGCATGAAGGGGCTGGGGTTGGATTGGGTTTGCAGCAGGGCGTCCCATGCGGCGGCATCGACCTCCTGCGGTGAGGTTTTCACCCGAATGACATAATCCTCAGCCATGGCGCACCCCGTGCGCAAGCTCCGCCCCCGAGGGGCTGCGATTAACGAAAAATTCCTGGTTCATGACTCTCAAACTGTGCGTTGCACAACTCAATTTCATTGTGGGTGATCTGGAAGGCAATGCCCAAAAGATCATCACTGCCGCCAGGGACGCTTATGCCGACGGCGCGCGCCTCCTGCTGACCCCTGAGTTGTCGATTTGTGGCTATGCCGCCGAAGATCTTTTTTTGCGTCCGGCGTTCATCCATGCCTGCGATGATGCCGTGAAAACGGTGGCCCATGCTCTGGCCGGGTTAAAAGACATGACAGTAGTGGTGGGGCACCCCAGCGGCGGCGACAGCCGCACGCGCTCGGTCGCGGTGCAAAACCGCTTCAACGCGGCCAGCGTGCTGTTTGAGGGCCAAGTGGTGGCCACCTATGCCAAGCGCGAACTCCCCAATTACCAGGTGTTTGACGAGCGGCGTTATTTCACGCCCGGCAATGGTGTGTGTGTGTTCGAAGCCGGGGCGGAAGGTGCACGTATCCGTGTCGGTCTATTGATTTGCGAGGATGCTTGGTTTGAAGAACCTGCCCGCCTCGCCCAAGAGGGCGGGGCGCAGATGCTGGCGGTGATCAATGCCTCGCCTTTTCACGTGGGCAAGGGTTACGAGCGCGAGGAGATGATGCGCCAGCGGGTGCAACAGACCGGCCTGCCGCTGGTCTACGCGCATCTGGTGGGTGGCCAGGACGAGGTGGTGTTTGAGGGCCACTCGTTTGCGCTGGATGCCGATGGCACAGTGGCTGGCCGCGCCCCAAGCTTCAAGGAAAATAGCTTCGTAGCCCTCGTGGAATATACCGATACCGCTATAAAACTGGTAGCAAACGTAGAGCCCATGCGCACGCCGGAGCAAGACCTGTGGGATGCGCTGGTGCTGGGTGTGCGCGATTACGTGGGTAAGAACGGTTTTCCGGGCGCCATTCTGGGACTGTCCGGCGGCATCGACTCGGCCTTGGTACTGGCGATTGCGGTAGATGCCCTGGGCGCCGACAAGGTGCGCGCCGTGATGATGCCATCGCCCTACACGGCCGACATCAGCTGGCTGGACGCCCGTGAGATGGCGCAACGTATGGGCGTGCGCTATGACGAGATTTCTATCGTGCCGCAGTTCGAGGCTTTCAAGGCTTCGCTGGCGGCGGAGTTCGCCGGCCGGGCGGAAGATACGACCGAGGAGAATATCCAGGCCCGCATCCGCGGCACGCTGCTGATGGCGCTTTCCAACAAGTTCGGCAGCATCGTGCTGACCACCGGCAACAAATCCGAGATGGCGACCGGCTACTGCACGCTGTACGGCGACATGGCCGGCGGCTTTGCCGTCATCAAAGATCTGGCCAAGACGCTGGTCTTCAAGATGGCGCACTGGCGCAATGCCCACGACCCGTATGGCACTGGCGCTTGTCCGATACCCGAACGCATCATCACGCGCCCACCCAGCGCCGAGTTGCGCCCCAATCAGGTCGACCAGGACAGCTTGCCACCCTACGAGGTGCTGGACGCCATCATTGACCGCTATATGGAAAACGACCAGAGCATTGCCACCATTGTGGCGGCAGGCTTTGCACAGGCGGATGTGGAGAAGGTGACCCGTCTGATTAAACTCAATGAATACAAGCGTCGACAGTCGCCGGTAGGGATTCGGGTAACCCATCGCAGTTTTGGCAAGGATTGGCGTTATCCTATAACCAATAAATTTCGCGCTTAGGAATCATATGAAACAAATCACCGCCATCGTCAAACCGTTCAAACTCGAAGAAGTGCGCGAAGCACTGGCCGAATGCGGGGTCACCGGACTGACGGTCACCGAGGTCAAGGGTTTTGGCCGGCAAAAAGGTCACACCGAGCTGTACCGTGGCGCCGAATATGTGGTCGACTTCCTGCCCAAGGTCAAGGTCGAGGTGGTGGTAAAGAGCGAAGACGTGGACCGCTGCGTGGACGCCATCGTCAAAGCTGCGCACACCGGCAAGATTGGTGACGGCAAGATATTTGTCACCAGCGTGGAGCGCGTCGTGCGTATCCGAACGGGTGAGCAGGATGAGTCGGCTGTCTAATCAATAGAGGTGCTGGCGTTTCAGAGGCGGTGGTAAAGCGCCGCGGCCCAGATACCCAGACACAGCAGCAGGCTCAGCAGCACGGCCGCGCTGCCCATATCCTTGGCGCGCTTGGACAAGTCATGCCACTCGGGGCCAATACGGTCTATGGCAGTTTCCACCGCCGTGTTGAGCAATTCCACCACCATCACGAAGACCACGCTGGCCGCCAGCAGGGCAGTTTCCACCCAGTTACGACCCAGCCAGAGTGAGGTTGGCAAAAGGACCAGCGCGGCCAGTGCCTCCTGGCGAAAGGCGGTTTCTCCCCAGCCAGCGCGCAGTCCTGCCAGTGAGTAGCCCGTGGCGTGCCAGACACGACTGAGGCCCTTGCGGTCCTTTTGGGGATTGGCCGAGACGGTTTGAACAGGAATGGTCACGGGCGCGGCATCCTATCGACTCAGGGGTTGCGAGCTTATCAGGCGGGTTCCTGCCCAAGCATCGTGCCAGAATTGGCTCTGCGGGTGGAAGCGGCTGAGCAGCGCCCAGACGACGACCCAGCCGATGATGATCACGGCTGACTCGCCTCCGCTGAGCTGAAAGGGCGACAAGCCCATCAAGGGCGGCAGAAACCATAACCAGCTCAAGGCATAGCGGCCGAGTGCGCGCATTTGCGTGATCGCCTTTCCCTGGCGGTCGACGATGCGTATGTGCCAGGTTTTCATGGCCAGTGTTTGCCCCTTGGCCCAGAACCACACAAAGTAGATGCCAAAAATCACAAAGATAAAGGCTTGCAGCGCGTTGCGGTGGTCCATTGCATTGCGAGACTGGCTCAGCGTGCTGAACAAGTAGCCGGCCAGAAAGACGACGCCAAACAGCAGCATGCCTTCGTAGAGCCAGCAGGCCATGCGGCGCCATAAGCCGGGGGTTTTCATTTCGATTTGCATCTTTGCGGGGCCAGAATGGTCCGGCATTGTAGGCGCTGCGCGCGGTAGGCACACCTATGCCGCGTGCAATTCAACGCTGTCGTTCAGTTGATCGTCAAACGCTTGTCAGGGGCCACGTATTCTGATGCCGGATCGGGGCCTGCGGCGGGTTCCGCCGTAGGCACTGCTATGGATTCATGCGGGATAGCCGGCGTTGGAAGAAGTGTTTTGGGGTTGAGGTTGGGTCTGGCGACTGCCGTCGCAGCTTCGTCGTTAGCAGGTGTACGCCGGGTAACCGGAACCGGAGTCAGTTTGTCTGGGCTTGATGGCACCACCGCCACGGCCGCGCCAACCGGCTTCACAGGCCCGGCTTTGGCAAAGTCCTTTCTTTCCTGGGCGCTAAGACCCTGGTATGCCTCCCAGTCGGCTGTGCGCTCGGTCGGAGCCAGCTTTTTGGTTTCCGCGAAGTTCAGGCGAGCACGTTCACGCGCAGCCGGAGTGAGAGTGGCCCATTCACCCATTCGCTCCTGCATTCTTTGCTGCGCGGCCGTGCTTCGCGTCGCATAGTTCAATGTGATGGCAATCCACTTGCTCTTGCTGGTTCCGTCCATCGAATTCCAGATCGACATCAGCGGTTTCAGGATGAGTTGCTGGGCAGGGGTTAAATCCTGCCACTTCGGCCCTGATGTCGGCACCGCAGACGCCAGTACCGGTGCAGATGCGTTTTTCGTCGGTGGTTTGGTCCCGCCGGATTGATCAGCTGCTTGCTGTGTACAGGCGATGGATAACAGCGTGGCTGCCAAGCACATCGAAACTTGTGCCAGCACAGGCCGCGGCACGCTGGAGCTGAGAAGCACTCGGCGGTCGCGCAATGGATCAACGAAAGGCATGGATTCCAAGCTCTGCACTAGTCGCGGCGATTGGCATTCAGGTAGTGCAGAAAGCCAGGATCGGTATAGGCTGCAGGCGGTAACTCGTCTGCCAACAGTTCAATATCTATTTCTGCAATCTCGTCGACACGGCGCTGTTCCTGTACCACAGCAATGGCAAGCAAACCAACAACCAGAGCTACCAACGGAATAAACGAACCCAAACGGGTCCAAAGACCATTGTCGGAACCGCCCATATTCAGGGTCCCGGCTCCTCCGTTCATGTTGATGTCCGAAGCTGTCTGCAGTTTGACGACTTTGCGCATCGCCAGCGCCTGCATGCGTGCCGCCTTCAGACGCTCGGAAATATCGTTTGGCAGGTTTTGTGTCGAATCCGTCAGGCGCGAGGCGATGTTGTGCCCCAACCGATCTTGGTAGCTTTCGTTAAGAGTCGAGTCAAATGTTTTCATATTCGTATTCCTTTTGCATTCAAGGCCTTTGCCAAGGCTTGAACTGCCCTTGAACAGTGCGTTTTGACGCTGCCTTGTGAGCAACCCATCGCCGCAGCCGTTTCAGCTACATCCATCTCTTCCCAATAACGCATCAAAAAGGCTTCCCGTTGACGCGCCGGCAGTTGCTGAACCTCAATTTCTATCTCATGCAAAGTTTGTGCCCGCTCAGTCTGAGTCTCCGCACTCTCGTTTTGTTCCCCATTGCTTGCTGCGTGTAGCGTTTCCAGCAAATCAAAACCCTCGTCTTCACCTGGCGACTCAAAGTCGCTCATGGTCGAAAACAACGCCTTTTGGGTCTTTTGGCGGCGAAACCAGTCGAGTGTGCAATTGGAGAGGATGCGTTGGAACAGCATGGGCAGTTCTTCAACTGGCTTGTGTCCGTAGTGCTCTGCCAGTTTCATCATGCTTTCCTGAACGATGTCCAGCGCAGACTCGTCATTCCGGACGTGGTACACGGATCGTTTGAAGGCGCGCTTTTCCACGCTTTTCAAAAAATCCGATAGTTCGCGTTCAGAAGCCAAGAGTTACGAGCCGAAGAAATGGGTAGGATAGAACGGATACCAAAGCCCAGCAACCCCGCAATTTCTTGCTACTGGGGCGCGAATTATCGCATTCACGTCGCAACATTCTTTGCGGCGTCACAAAATTCCATCGAGTCGGTGCGATAATGCGTGTTGCATTCAAAGGCAAACGGGTTTTGGTTCGGCGCAGCATTCAATGCGTCCATGGCCTTAGTCCTAAGTCCCGACGCGACTCCACAAGGGTCTTGCGAAGGGGCACCCAAGGTTTTTCGTTAGAGAAATTCACAAAGGTTCATCATGGAAATTTCAAAAGCTGAAATCGCTTCAGCATCTGCTGCATCCCATTCAAACAAGTCCTCTGGGACTGCGTCCGGTACTCTGGAACTCCGCGGTGCAGAAATCCTGGTCAAAGCCCTGCAGGCCGAAGGCGTCAAATATATCTGGGGCTACCCCGGCGGTGCGGTTCTGCACATTTATGACGCTTTTTACAAGCAAGACACCATCCAGCACGTTTTGGTGCGCCATGAGCAGGGTGCGGTGCACGCTGCAGACGGATATGCCAGAGCAACGGGCGATGTCGGCGTAGCGTTGGTGACCTCTGGTCCCGGCGTCACCAATGCTGTGACCGGCATCGCGACGGCCTATATGGACAGCATTCCCATGGTGATCATCACGGGCCAGGTTCCTACCCATGCGATCGGACTGGACGCGTTTCAAGAGTGCGATACGGTAGGCATTACGCGTCCAATCGTCAAACACAATTTCCTGGTTAAAGATGCCCGTGACTTGGCTGAGACGCTTAAAAAAGCCTTCCACATTGCACGCAGCGGCCGCCCGGGCCCAGTTGTGGTCGACATCCCCAAGGACGTGTCGTTCAAAAAGGTGCCCTATACCGGCTACCCGACGTCCGTAGAGATGCGCTCTTACAACCCGGTCCGTAAAGGCCACGGTGGACAGATCCGCAAGGCCTTGCAACTGCTGTTGACGGCCAAACGACCTTATATCTATACCGGTGGCGGTGTGCTGTTGAGCAATGCCTCTACCGAGCTGCGCACCCTGGTGGACATGCTGGGCTATCCGGTGACCAATACTTTGATGGGCCTGGGTGCGTATCCGGCTACTGATCGCAAGTTCCTGGGTATGCTGGGCATGCATGGCACGGTGGAAGCCAATAATGCCATGCAAAACTGTGATGTGTTGCTGGCGGTCGGTGCGCGTTTTGATGACCGCGTGATTGGCAATCCCAAGCACTTTGCGCAGAACGAGCGCAAGATCATTCATATTGACATTGACCCCTCGAGCATTTCCAAGCGGGTTAAGGTGGACATTCCTATCGTTGGCGACGTCAAGGATGTGCTGCTGGAGATGATCGCGATGATCAAGGACGGCACGATCAAGCCCGATGCGGACGCCTTGGGCGCCTGGTGGGACACGATCGAAGGCTGGCGCAAACGCGACTGTATGAAGTACAGCATGGGCAAGGGCGACGTCATCAAGCCACAGCATGTGGTCGAGACCCTGTGGAACATGACCAAGGATGCGGATACCTACATCACATCCGACGTGGGCCAACACCAGATGTGGGCGGCCCAGTACTACAAGTTCAACGAACCTCGCCGCTGGATCAATTCTGGTGGTCTGGGCACCATGGGCGTAGGCATTCCCTATGCCATGGGCATCAAGTTGGCCAAGCCGGACAGTGAAGTGTTTTGCATTACCGGTGAAGGCTCGGTGCAAATGTGTATTCAGGAACTGTCGACCTGCCTTCAGTACAACACGCCGATCAAAATCGTGTCGCTGAACAACCGTTACCTGGGCATGGTGCGCCAGTGGCAAGAGGTTGAATACGAAGGTCGTTATAGCCATAGCTACATGGATGCCCTGCCCAATTTCGTGAAGCTGGCGGAGGCCTATGGCCATGTCGGCATGCTGATTGAAAAGCCGCAAGACGTGGAACCCGCGCTGCGCGAGGCACGCAAGCTCAAGGATCGCACGGTGTTCATGGACTTCCGCACTGACCCAACCGAAAACGTGTTCCCCATGGTGCAAGCTGGCAAGGGCATTACGGAAATGCTGCTGGGCAGCGAAGACCTATGAGGAAAATAGGGCTCTAGCCCTCGTAATATAAGCGTAGCTAGCTATCAAAAAGCTAGCATTTTAATAGGCGAATCTATTGTCCGCCAAGCCCGCAACTTACCGGTTGCGGGGGAGGGCGGCGAAAAGAGGAATCCCATCTCATGAAGCACATCATTGCAGTTCTTTTGGAAAACGAGCCGGGCGCCCTGTCCCGGGTGGTCGGGCTTTTCTCGGCCCGTGGCTACAACATTGAATCGCTGACCGTGGCGCCCACGGAAGACCCCAGTCTTTCTCGCATGACCATCCAGACCACAGGTTCGGACGAGGTCATCGAGCAAATCACCAAACACTTGAACCGGCTGATCGAGGTTGTTAAAGTCGTCGATCTGACCGAAGGGTCCTACATCGAGCGCGAGCTGATGATGGTCAAAGTGCGGGCCGTCGGCAAGGAGCGCGAAGAGATGAAGCGCATGGCGGACATCTTTCGCGGGCGCATTATCGACGTTACCGACAAGAGCTACACCATCGAACTCACTGGCGACCAGTCCAAGAACGATGCGTTCTTGGAAGCCCTGGAGCGGGCCGCCATTCTGGAAACGGTGCGAACCGGCTCCAGCGGCATTGGCCGCGGCGAGCGTATATTGCGAGTCTGATTTTTCCATAGGTCCGAGCGCGCGTTTCGACAGGCTCAACGCGAACGGACCTGGCTAGTGGCGATCAACGGTCACCGTTCGCCCTGAGCCTGTCGATGGGCATTTCGCCAAACCATTTTTTAGGAGATTTGAGAATGAAAGTTTTTTACGACAAGGATTGCGACCTGAGCTTGATCAAGGGCAAAACCGTTGCCATCATTGGTTACGGCAGCCAGGGCCACGCACACGCGCAAAATCTAAATGACAGCGGCGTCAAAGTGGTGGTTGGCTTGCGCAAGGGTGGTGCGTCGTGGGACAAGGTAGCCAAGGCCGGCCTCAAAGTCGCCGAAGTGAACGAGGCAGCCGCCTCCGCCGACGTGGTGATGATTTTGTTGCCTGACGAAAATATCGCTGCCGTGTACAAAGAGATCGAGCCGCACCTGAAGCAAGGTGTTTCACTGGTCTTCGCCCACGGCTTCAATGTGCATTACAACCAGGTCGTGCCCCGTGCCGATCTGGACGTGTGGATGGTGGCTCCCAAGGCCCCCGGCCACACTGTGCGCAACACCTACACCCAAGGTGGCGGCGTGCCCCACCTGATCGCTATCCACCAGGACAAGTCTGGCAAGGCGCGTGATCTTGCGTTGTCCTATGCCATGGCCAACGGTGGCGGCAAGGCCGGCATCATCGAGACCAATTTCAAGGAAGAAACCGAGACCGACTTGTTTGGCGAGCAGGCCGTGTTGTGCGGTGGTGCGGTTGAGCTGATAAAGATGGGCTACGAGACCTTGACCGAAGCCGGCTACGCGCCTGAAATGGCCTACTTCGAGTGCTTGCACGAATTGAAGCTCATCGTTGACCTGATTTACGAAGGCGGCATTGCCAACATGAACTACTCCATTTCCAACAACGCGGAGTATGGCGAGTACGTGACCGGACCAGAAGTCATCAATGACCAATCACGCGCGGCCATGCGCAATGCCCTGAAGCGCATCCAGAACGGCGAATACGCCAAGATGTTCATCCAGGAAGGCCGCCTTAACTACCCGAGCATGACGGCACGTCGTCGCAACACTGCCGACCACTCCATCGAAAAGGTCGGAAGCCAATTGCGCGCAATGATGCCCTGGATCGCTAAGAACAAGCTCGTGGACCAGACGCGCAACTAATGCATTGGCATGCTTCGCATGGAGGCCACTTCGGTGGCCTCTTTTGTTTTTTGGATCGGCGCAGATTTCCGACGTTGTTTGCGGACTGGCTTACACTCCCACCGCTCATGGTTGCCGCCGGGGTCAGTCTGCTTTTGACTACGTGCCAAGGGTGTTCAAGGAGAGTGTATGCATGATGGTTCAGATTCAGTGTCAACCGGGGAAGTCGACCCTGGTGTCGTGGTGCGCAAGCGCCGCAAAGGCATTTATGTGTTGCCGAATTTGTTTACGCTCGCGGCGCTTTTCGGGGGCTTTTACGCCATCGTCATGGCGATCAACGGGCGGTTTGACCTGGCCGCGGTCGGTATTTTTTGTGCCATGGTGCTCGATAGCCTGGATGGACGCGTTGCACGGATGACCAATACCCAGAGCGCGTTTGGCGAACAAATGGACTCGTTGTCCGATATGGTTTCGTTTGGCGCGGCACCGGCATTGATTTCGTATGTCTGGGCCCTCAAGGAGTTGGGGCGCTGGGGCTGGTTTGCCGCGTTTGTGTACTGTGCGTGTGCAGCCTTGCGATTGGCGCGCTTCAACGTGAATACAGGCGTGGTGGACAAGCGCTACTTTCAAGGCTTGCCCTCGCCGGCAGCTGCGGCCCTGGTTGCTGGATTCATATGGTTGTGCACCGATCTGGGCGTGCGTGGCAGCGAAGTGACATGGGCGATGTTCGTGGTCGCCTTGTATGCCGGTTTGACCATGGTCACCAACGTGCCGTTTTACAGCTTCAAAGATGTCAGCATGAAGCGCAGCGTGCCATTTGCTGTGATCGTCATGATTGCCTTGGGCATTGCGGTCATCAATATTGATCCGCCGACCGTCATGTTCGGTGTGTTTGTCAGCTATGGTTTAAGCGGGTATGTGATTTATGGGTGGCGCAAACTTAAAGGACTTCAGACCAGTCTGATCAGTACTTCCACAGATGAACCGGAAGAACGTGGTTTGCATAAATAGGTTCGTCGGTTCTCTACGGCGGCGTTTTGGGCAATCTTGTGTTACATTGAAACTATGAATTTCAATGCGCTATCGATACTAAACCTACGCCACACCGGGCGGATGAAGTAGCGCACACGCTCAATCCATACAAGGCCCGTTAGCATCCGCAACGGGCCTTTTGCTTTGGGCCACAGAATTCATGGGTTGCGGGAATTTGAAAATTCACAGGAGTAATGCGATGACAGACAAATTGATCATTTTTGACACCACGTTGCGTGACGGCGAGCAGTCGCCTGGTGCGTCCATGACGCGCGACGAGAAGCTGCGAATTGCCCGGCAACTCGAACGCTTGAAGGTGGATGTGATCGAAGCCGGTTTTGCGGCCAGTTCGAATGGCGATTTTGATGCTGTTCAACTGATTGCCAACAGCATCAAGGATTCGACCATCTGCTCCCTGTCACGCGCCAACGATCGGGACATTTCGCGAGCCGCGGAAGCACTCAAGGGGGCCAACCGGGCACGGATCCATACTTTCATTGCGACTTCGGCCTTGCATATGGAGAAGAAGTTGCGTATGACACCGGACCAGGTGTTCGAGCAGGCGAAACAGTCCGTGCGCTTTGCCCGCAATTTGGTCGACGATATCGAATTCAGTCCGGAAGACGGTTATCGCAGTGACGTTGACTTTTTGTGCCGGGTGATTGAAGCGGTCATTCATGAAGGCGCAACCACCATCAATGTGCCGGATACCGTGGGTTATGCCATTCCGGAACTGTATGGCAATTTCATCAAGACCTTGCGGGAACGCGTTCCGAACTCGGACAAAGCGATTTGGTCGGTACATTGCCATAACGATTTGGGTATGGCTGTTGCCAATTCCTTGGCGGGCGTCAAGATTGGTGGTGCGCGCCAGGTGGAGTGCACCATCAATGGTCTGGGCGAACGCGCAGGCAATTGCAGCCTTGAAGAAGTGGTAATGGCGGTCAAGACGCGCCGGGACTATTTCAATCTGGATCTTGGCATCGATACCCACCATATTCTGGCCGCCAGCCGCATGGTCAGCCAAACGACTGGCTTTGTGGTGCAACCGAACAAAGCAGTGGTCGGCGCGAATGCGTTTGCCCATGCCTCGGGCATTCACCAGGATGGCGTATTAAAAGCCCGAGATACTTACGAAATCATGCGGGCAGAAGACGTCGGCTGGACCGCCAACAAGATTGTCTTGGGAAAATTGAGTGGCCGCAACGCCTTCAAGCAACGCCTGCAGGAACTTGGTGTGCAGTTGGAGAGTGAGGTAGACGTCAATGCCGCTTTTGCACGTTTCAAGGAACTGGCCGATCGTAAGAGTGAGATTTTTGACGAGGACATCCTGGCCTTGGTCAGTGATGAAAGCGTCACCCACATCAAAGAGCAATACGGTTTTGTGTCCCTTTCGCAGCACAGCGAAACGGGTGAGCGCCCGCAAGCAAGCATTGTGTTCACTGTTGACGGCACGGAAGTCCGGGGCTCCTCAGAAGGCAATGGCCCTGTCGATGCATCGCTAAAGGCTATCGAGGCGCACGTGAAAAGCGGCGCCGAGATGGTCCTGTATTCTGTCAATGCGATCAGCGGTTCTACTGAAAGCCAAGGCGAAGTTACAGTCAGACTACAAAATAGCGGACGTGTCGTCAACGGAGTCGGGTCCGATCCCGACATCGTAGTGGCGTCCGCCAAAGCCTATTTGAGTGCGTTGAACAAGTTGCACAGCAAGGCGGATCGGGTGGCGGCCCAGGGTTAAGATCAGGGTAAGTCCTGATAGGCCAGCAATTTGTTTAGGTTTGTCGCGCAAGTAGTTGATCTTGCGCGACTTTTTTGATTACACTCGCGCCTGTTGACACATGCATTTGCTGATTCCTTCGCCCACCAGACACTGCCTTTGGAATAAACGATGAAACGATATTTTTTACGATTTGGCTTTCTTGCGGTGTTGGCATCGATTGCTTTTGTGCCAGCACATGCGGAAGTTGCCATGCATCAGTCGGCAAACACAAAGTTGCATGGTAAGAAGGTGACTGCGAAAGCCAGGGTAGTGAAGAAGCACGCAACGGTGCGTGTGGCCGCTGTGTCCAAGGTCCCGTCGTTTGGTCAACTGGCAGGCTTGCATGGGGGGCACGATGCATTGGATTTGAAGTCTAGCGTTGCATTTGTCATCGATCAGGACACCCAAGAAGTTCTGTTTCGGAAAAATGAATTGGCTGTACTGCCCATCGCTTCCATTACCAAACTGATGACTGGTTTGCTAATTAGCGAAGCCAAGCTTCCGATGGATGAAATCATTACGATTTCCCAGGATGACGTAGACATGGAAAAGGGAAGCTCGTCCCGATTGCGCGTCGGAACCGAGTTGAGCCGTGGTGAACTACTGCATTTGGCCCTGATGGCCAGTGAAAACCGGGCTGCCAATGCACTGGGGCGGAGCTACCCAGGCGGTTTGCCGGTTTTTGTTGGGATGATGAATGCCCGCGCCAAAATGCTTGGTATGGCGGATACCCGCTATGTGGAACCGACCGGACTTTCGAGCAAGAACCAATCCAGTGCGCGGGACTTGGCAACTTTGGTGAATTTTGCCTATGGGGACCCGACGCTGCGCGAGTTGTCGACTTCGATCGGGCATCAGGTTGCCGTGGGCAAACGGACCCTGCAGTACAACAACACCAATCGTTTAGTCAAAAACCCTGCATGGGAGATCGGTTTGCAAAAGACCGGCTACATCTCTGAGGCAGGACAGTGCCTGGTGATGCAGGCAAAGGTAGCGGGGCGCAAACTCATCATGGTGTTTCTGGATTCAACCGGTAAGCTCACACGTATTGCAGATGCTGAACGTGTGAAGCGTTGGGTGGAGTCAATTCCTTCACCAGTCAGTAAGGCCGTGCCGCTCGCAAGCATGGTGACAGATCAGCCCATTGTCGCCAACTGACGCTGGAAACTATTGTTTGGGGCTTGTTTTGTGCCCCAACGTCTCGGAAATTTGTCTCGCAGTCTCTTTCAGCTTGGGTAGCCAGCCGTCTTCCATCCGTTCGGAAGGTGCCGATATGGAAAGCCCTGCGATTAATCGATCCTGGTCGTCATAGATACCCGCGGCCAAGCAGCGTACCCCAAGCTCCAACTCCTCGTTGTCGCTCGCCTGTCCGTATTGCCTGACCTTGGAGAGTTCTCGCTCGAGACTCTCTATTTGCGTGATGCTGTTCTTGGTGTGACCCTGCAATCCGGTTCTAGCTGCATAGGCACGGATTCGTTGAGGGTCATCGGCGGCGAGAAAGAGTTTGCCTACCGACGTCAGGTGCAATGGAGCGCGACCTCCGATAGCGCGGACAACCTGCATCCCGGAGCGCTCGCTGAACGCGCGTTCGACGTATACGATTTCATCGCCCTGGCGCACACTCAGGTTGACGGGTTGTTGTGTCAGCTTGTGCAACTCCCGCATGGGAACGACCGCCGCATCACGCACGTTCAAGCGCCCCTTGACCAGGTTCCCCAGTTCCAAAAGCCGCATGCCCAACCGATAACTGCCGGGTTGCGTGCGGTCAACAAAGCGACCAGTAGCCAGGTCGTTCAGGATTCGATGCGCTGTTGATGGATGCAGATTGGCTTTTTCGCTGATGTCTTTGAGACTCATAGAGTCTTCTCGGGATGCCAGTACATCAATGAGCGTGAACATACGCTCAATGACCTGGACCGTCGGCTTGCTGGGGATATCTGAAATGGGCTTTGTCATAAGGGTCTAGTTTTTTATCTTATCTCGCGGCATTGCATCGGACGCACGCCAATGGCCGTCCACCAGGATTTGCATGGGTGCAAACCGCGCCTTGTAGTTCATTTTGGGACTGTCCTGTATCCAGTAGCCCAAATACACATAGTCCAATCCGAGGCTTCGGGCCTGTTGAATCTGCCAAAGTACATTGAAAGTCCCAAAACTGGCGGCCTCGTCGGGTTCAAAAAATGTGTAGACGGCCGAAAGGCCATCATCGAGTACGTCCAGGATGGACACCATTTTGAGCGGTCCGGGTGAACCGTCAGGCAAAGCCTCTCGAAACTCCACCAACCGGGAATTGACCCGGCTCTGCAACAGGAACTGCGTGTACTGGTCTACGCTGTCTTCGTCCATGCCACCGCCCGCGTGGCGGCTGTTCTGGTAGCGCAGGTACAAGGCGTAGTGCTCCGCGACAAAGCCAAGTTTGAGTACGCGAACCGACAAACAGCGATGCCGGTTCCAGGCGCGCCGTTGACTTCGATTGGGTTTGAATTGGTCTGACACGACGCGCAGAGGCTTGCAAGCTTGGCATCCGTCGCAATAGGGCCGGTAGGTGAACATGCCGCTGCGGCGAAAACCCTTGCTAACCAGCTCTGAATAGATCGAATTATTGATCAGGTGGCTGGGAGTTGCGACCTGAGAGCGAGCCAGCCGGTCTGGCAGGTAGCTACACCCATAGGGCGCAGTTGCATAGAACTGGAGAGTTTGTAGCGGGAAATCTTTGAGGTCTGTCACGTTGAAAAGCTTCAGGCAGACAAAATGTGGTTCCAGTATAGGGGGGTGAAGCGCCAATCCACAGGCCGATCACTCTGAGCTAGCAGGATATGTGCCGAAAATACCTCGCGTGGCACCTCAGTTGCGCCCAGTGAAGCCAAATGGGCGGTATTTTGTTGGCAGTCGATAGCGCCAATCCCTGTTGCACGGCAAAAAGCAACGAGCGCCGACAGTGCAATTTTTGAGGTGTTCGTTTCATGGGCAAACATGGATTCACCAAAAACAGAACGACCCAATGCTACGCAGTACAGTCCGCCCACCAGTTTTCCGTCGATCCAGGTCTCTATGCTGTGTGCGGCGCCCGCTTGGTGAAGGCGCGTGTAGGCTAGGACCATGTCGGGCAGAATCCAGGTTCCCGGTTGACCCCGGCGCGCTGTGGTGGCACATGCCTCAATGACCTGCGAAAAGGCGCTGTCGAATCGGATCTCGCAACGGGAATCGCTGGTGAACCGCTTCAACACCTGGCGCAGGGAGCGATGCAGGCGGAAATTGGCGATCTTCAAGACCATGCGGGGATCGGGGCTCCACCAGAGAATCGGTTGTCCCTCACTAAACCACGGAAAGATGCCGTTGCGATATGCGCGTTCCAAGGTGGCAACTTCCAGATCACCGCCTGCAGCGAGCAGACCAGGCGCATCAGATGTTGTTGGCCAAGCAGATTCGACGGCAGGAAACGGATCACCATGCTCCAGCCAGGGCAACGAAGGGGAAGGGTTGTGCATTGAAATGAGGGGCTGGATAGATATGCAAATATATTACCGTGGGCAAAAGACATGGCTTCCATGCGGTTAGAATACTGGCTGTCGGCGTGTAGCGCAGCCTGGTAGCGCACCTGCTTTGGGAGCAGGGGGTCCAAGGTTCGAATCCTTGTACGCCGACCACTATTCCAGTCAAAGGCCCTTAAGTGACATTACTTTTGGGCCTTTGTGCTTTCTGTCCGTAGCTCAGTTGGATAGAGCATCAGCCTTCTAAGCTGAGGGTCGGGGGTTCGATCCCCTCCGGACAGGCCACTCCCACTATTTCTTAAGCGCGCCTTTCCAGTCCCGGAACACGTCCAGATCGACGCCATCCGGGTAGTTCAGCAGGCCTGGTGCAAAGCCCTTTTTGCCCTTTTCCCCGTATTGCCAGATGATGGCCTTCGTCTTGCGGTCAATCACCACAACACGGTCGTTGAGGTCGTCAACGACCAGAATGTCCCCGGTCTCGGGCAGCTCACGGGCGATGGAGGAGTGGTCCAGCATGCCATCTCCCTCCTTGACGAAGTATTCCCAGGTGATCTTGTGGGTCGCCGGATCAAAGATCACGACGCGGCCTGGCTTCCAGAAGTCTGCCACGATGATCTGCTTGCCATCGACGGTGGGAAACGCATCCGAGGGGTAGCGGATGTTGGGCGCCTTCACGCTCCACACCACCTTACTGTCTCGGGTGATGCGCGAAATCCAGGCCTCGCTGATTTCGGTCACCAGGATGTCTCCATTCTCCATTGGCGTTGCGCCGTTGGGGTGGCCTAATTGTGACGGTGGATTGTGTTTGCATTTGCCCGGAGTGCCCCACTGGGTGGTGATGGCGTTGGCCTTGGGGTCGATGATCACGACCCGACAATTGCGGATGTCGGCGGTGATGAATTGCCCATCTGCCAGTAGATGGGCGTCGTCCGGATAGTTCAGCAGGCCGGGACCGCTGCCACGGTAATCCGGTACGCCATAGGTCCAGGTCAACGCGCGTTTCTCGTAGTCGACGATGTGCACGTCGAAGTTGTCTTCCTCGCTGACCGCCAGTTGCTTGCCGTCTGCCGAAAAGTTGACGTCCTCGTTGCCCCGGTAGACCTTGAGATTGGGTGAAGGGAATTCCCAAAGGATGGTCTTGTCCGGCGCGATTTCTATCAGGCGGTTGTTGCGCCGGTCAGCAATCATGATGGGGTAGGGCAGAGGCTTGCCCCAGGATGGAACCATCTTGGAACGGCTTCCTGTGACCGGCGGGATGGGGGGCAGTGTGGCGCCGCTGGACACCATGCCGGCACCAGTCATCTCCGCCGTGACTGCGACCTGAACACCGGTTGTAGTGGTCTTGCTGTTTTTGGCCACCGGAACCGGCGAAGCGGTGCCGAGGATGGGTAATAGCAGCATGGCACACCATGTCAGGGACAAACGTATCAGCGTCGTCAGAAATGGGATGGAAGCAGGGCGCATGTCGGATTCCTGGTTTGCAATAGGGCGTGCCGCAACAACACTGCCGCATTGTTCCGTGGTGGTCATCGTTGAACCTTGACCTGCCGCAATGGGAAGCTTTTTGGTTCGAATCCGTCCCCTCCGTGTTATGGGCTCTCCAGCACGGTCCGCTGGTGCAGCGTTTGCACCGGGCGCGCGTTGTCAGAAAAGCGCTGGCGGTAGCGGCTCAGTTGTAGTGCAGACAATTCCAAGGGCTGTTTCAGAACAACCCACTCCACACCCTCGGTGCAGGGTGGCGAAGTGAGCGAACCTGTGTAACGGTAGTAGCCGCGATGGCCTGGCAGCAATGCATTGGCATCGACAGCGGCATCTTTGTGGACGTGGTCACCGTCGACCTGCTCGGGAATTAGCGGCATGAGTCGTTGCAACAGAGGGTTTTCCGTTCCCGTGCGAAACAGTACAACGACGGCCAGCAATTGCCCCGAAGCACTCTTGTGCAACAGGTGGGCTGCCATCGGGAAATCTTCACCGGCAATGCGGTCGCCACCAGGCGTGTGAAAGTGAAATTGCTCTAGTGCATAGCGCTCTTGCCCAATGCGCAGCCAACTGCCTTTACCAAAGCGCACCCGTGCCGTGTGGCCATCATTGGCAATCTTCAGAGGGGTCGGGTGATAGTCAAACGCCAGTGCAGCCAGGGACTGGCGCGTAGTCTCGAGAATATCAATGGGCGACTGGCGGCGACCGCTCTCACACAGGCTGGCACATGCTGCCGTGCAAAAACACACCAATCCCGCACACATGAGGGTTTTCATGTCGGGCATGGTCCCATGGCTCTGCCCTTGGCCGCTTGGTTTAGATCAAGACTCGTGTTGGTGCTGTGACCGACATCAGTAGCCAACGCTCGATTGCATCGCGCAAGCGCTGGGGGTCGCCAGTTGTGCCCAGCGCCAAGGCACCATCTTGTGCGGATGATTCTGAGGATTGAGCCAGCCAACCACGCTCAGCGAGAACTCGCCGGGTTTGTCGCGCTACGGGCGCCCCGCCTTCCAGGAAAATCACGTCCTTTCCTACCAAGGGCCGCAGAACATGCTCGATAAAAGGATAGTGGGTACAACCCAGGACCAGGGTGTCCATTTCACCTTTCTCGGTACCAAATCGGCCCATAGCCCTCGTGAAATCTGCGCAAAGCGCTATTGTTTTTATAGCGTCATCGCGTTCAATGGCGTCCGCCAGACCGTCACAAGGCTGTAGCACAAAAGTCGCCTGCCCATGTAACGACGCAAGCAGCACGCGAAATTTCTCGCTGTTGAGCGTTCCCCGGGTGGCCATTACACCGATCTGCCGGGTTTTGCTGTGCACGCAGGCTGGTTTGAGCGCCGGTTCAATGCCTACGATGGGAAGCTCGGGATAGTCCTGGCGTAGCAGTTTGATCGCCGCTGCGGTGGCTGTGTTGCAGGCCACGACCAGGGTCTTGATGTGGTGGTGGTCAATGAGGTAGCGCACAGCGGCGTGGGAACGGCGGATAACATGGCTGTCATCCCGCTCGCCGTAGGGCGCATGGCCGCTGTCGGACAGGTAAAAGAATGTCTCCAGCGGCAGTTCGGCCCGTAGCGCGCGCAACACGCTCAAACCGCCCACTCCGCTGTCGAATACGCCAATGGCATCTCCGCGCCGGTGTTGCCCGGTTGCGTCCACGTCCTTGGTCAGCCCATCCGGGTACCTGGTCAAGACAGGCTCAGATTGCTGTCACGGCAATGTTCTTGAACTCGCCCGTGGCAATCTTCTTTTGCCACTCTGCCGGTCCGGTGATGTGGGCACTGGTGCCGCCCGAATCCACCGCCACGGTCACGGGCATGTCCACCACGTCGAATTCGTAAATGGCTTCCATGCCCAGGTCGGCAAAGCCCACCACTTTGGCTGCCTTGATCGCCTTGCTGACCAGGTAGGCGGCACCGCCCACGGCCATCAGGTAGGCGCTCTTGTGTTTCTTGATGGCCTCAATGGCGACCGGGCCGCGCTCGGCCTTGCCGACCATACTGATCAGTCCGGTTTGCGCCAGCATCATTTCGGTGAAGCCATCCATGCGGGTGGCCGTGGTGGGGCCTGCGGGGCCAACGGCTTCGCCTTTGACCGGATCAACCGGGCCGACGTAGTAGATGACGCGGTTGGTGAAGTCCACCGGCAGCTTCTCGCCCTTGGCCAGCATGTCCTTGATGCGCTTGTGCGCGGCGTCACGGCCGGTCAGCATCTTGCCGTTGAGCAGCAGGGTTTGACCCGGTGTCCAGCTGGCAACTTCGGCCGGTGTCAGGGTATTCAGGTCGACCTTCTTGCTCTTCACGTAATCGGGTGTCCAGTTGACATCGGGCCATGTGTCGAGCGACGGCGGTGTCAGATAGACCGGGCCACTGCCGTCCATCACGAAGTGCGCGTGGCGGGTGGCGGCGCAGTTCGGGATCATGGCAATGGGTTTACTGGCCGCGTGGGTGGGGTACATCTTGATCTTGACGTCCAACACCGTGGTCAGGCCGCCCAGACCTTGCGCGCCGATGCCCAATGCATTGACCTTCTCAAACAACTCCAGACGGAGTTTTTCGACGTTGGAGAGTTCGGCGCCGCCGGCCGCTTTGGCCTGCAGTTCGTACATGTCCAGATCATCCATCAGACTCTCTTTGGCCATCAACACAGCTTTTTCTGCCGTGCCGCCAATTCCGATGCCCAGCATGCCCGGAGGGCACCAGCCAGCGCCCATAGTGGGGACGGTTTTGAGCACCCAGTCCACCACCGAGTCGCCGGGGTTGAGCATGTACATCTTGCTCTTGTTTTCACTGCCACCGCCCTTGGCGGCCACGGTGACCTCGACCGTGTTGCCGGGAACGATTTCGGTAAAGATGACAGCCGGAGTGTTGTCCTTGGTGTTCTTGCGCAGGAATTCGGGGTCGGCCACCACCGAGGCGCGCAGCGTGTTGTCGGGGTGGTTGTAGCCCTGGCGCACGCCTTCGTTGATCGCGTCGTCCAACGAGCCCGTGAAGCCCTCCCAGCGCACATCCATGCCCACTTTCAGGAAGACGTTGACGATGCCGGTGTCCTGGCAGATCGGGCGGTGGCCGGTGGCGCTCATCTTGCTGTTGGTCAAAATTTGCGCAATCGCGTCCTTGGCGGCCGGACTTTGCTCGCGCTCATAGGCACGGGCCAGGTGGGCGATGTAGTCTGCCGGGTGGTAGTAGCTGATGTATTGCAGCGCGGCGGCTACGGACTCGATGAGATCGGCTTGGCGAATGTTAGTCATGGTGATCATTGCCTCTGAAAAGAAAAATTAGTGGGATTCATTGTGCGTACGCGACATCAGCCGGTCGGTGTAAGCAATGGCCATCGCCGAGAGCAAAAAGGTGATGTGAATGGCCGTTTGGGCGATCAACACCTTCTCGCTGTAATTGGCAGCGTTGATGAAGGTCTTGAGGAGGTGGATTGAACTGATGCCGATGATGGCGGTGGCGAGCTTGACCTTGAGCACAGACGCATTCACGTGGCTGAGCCATTCGGGCTGGTCGCGGTGGCCTTCCAGGTCCATACGGCTCACAAAAGTTTCGTAGCCGCCAACGATCACCATGATGAGCAAGTTAGAAATCATGACCACGTCGATGAGGGCCAGCACCACTAGCATGATGATGGTTTCATTCAGCGCAACTGTCGCCCCTGTTTCCTTGTAGCCAATGCTGGAGATCAGCGCCTGCAGCGCGGTTTGGCTGCCAAAGGCTGCTTCCAGCAGGTGAACCAATTCAATCCAGAAATGAAAGACATAGACACCTTGTGCGGCGATCAGACCCAGATACAGAGGCAGCTGCAGCCACCGGCTGGCAAAAATGAAGCGCGGCAAGGGTCTGAGTTTCGGGTTGGATTGTTCTGGTGTGGGAGTAGTCATGTGGTGGGTGCTGTAACGAGGGTTTACACGTAATTGTATGGCGGGGCACTGTAAGCTTGGGGCCAGTCAGTGGCATGTAAGTGCAGTCCAACACCATACGCGACAGTTCAAACTGACAACACAGGAGACACCCCCATGAGCACACAATCGTCCGGCATTGAATCCACGCTGGTTGAAAACCGGGTCTTTATGCCTAGTGACAGCATGGTCAAAAATGCCCGCATTTCCGGTATGGAAGGCTACCACGCCCTGTGCGCGCAGGCCGAGAATGATTTTGAAGGATTCTGGGCCAAGCTGGCCCGTGAAAATGTGGTGTGGAACAAGCCCTTCACCCGCACACTGGACGAGTCCAATGCTCCTTTCTACAAGTGGTTTGACGATGGTGAACTCAACGCCTCGGCCAACTGCCTGGACAAACACATGGGCACACCGGTGGAAAACAAGACCGCCGTGATCTTTGAAGCCGATGATGGAACCGTCACCAAGACCACCTACAAGGAACTATTGGCCCGCGTGAGCCAGTTTGCCAATGCTCTGAAAGCCGATGGCGTGAAGAAGGGTGACCGCGTGCTGGTCTACATGCCCATGACGCTGGAAGGCGTGATTGCCATGCAAGCTTGTGCCCGCATTGGCGCGACCCACAGCGTTGTGTTTGGTGGCTTTTCGGCCAAGGCGCTGCAAGAGCGCATCATCGACGCCGGCGCCGTGGCGGTCATCACCAGCAACTACCAGATGCGGGGTGGCAAAGAATTGCCCCTGAAAGCCATCGTGGATGAAGGCCTGGCCATGGGCGGCTGCGAGTCCATCAAGAATGTGTACGTCTACCAGCGCACGCAAACCGCCTGCGCCATGGTAGCCGGGCGTGACAAAACTTTTGCCGAAGCACTGGCTGGCAAGAGCACCGAGTGCGCGCCTGTGCCCGTGGGCGCAGAGCATCCGCTGTTTATTCTCTACACCTCGGGTTCCACCGGCAAGCCCAAGGGTGTGCAGCATTCCACCGGCGGCTACCTGTTGTGGGCCAAGCTGACCATGGACTGGACGTTTGACTTGAAACCCGAAGACGTGTTCTGGTGCACGGCCGATATCGGCTGGATCACCGGTCACACCTATGTGGCCTACGGCCCCTTGGCCGCTGGCGCCACCCAGATCATTTTTGAAGGTGTACCAACCTATCCCAATGCCGGACGCTTCTGGCAAATGATCGAACGCCACAAATGCACGATTTTCTACACCGCACCCACTGCGATCCGCTCGCTGATCAAGGCAGCTGAAAGCGATGAGAAAGTGCACCCAGATCGCTCCGACCTCTCCAGCTTGCGCATCCTGGGCTCGGTGGGTGAGCCCATCAACCCAGAAGCCTGGATGTGGTACTACAAAAACATCGGCCACGAGAACTGCCCGATTGTGGACACCTTCTGGCAGACCGAAACTGGTGGCCACATGATGACCCCTCTGCCTGGTGCCACGCCACTGGTTCCCGGAAGCTGCACCTTACCGTTGCCCGGCATCATGGCCGCCATCGTGGATGAAGCTGGTAACGAAATCCCCAATGGCACCGGAGGCATTCTGGTCGTTCGCCGTCCTTGGCCGTCGATGATTCGCACCATATGGAATGACCCCGAACGTTTCAAGTCCAGCTACTTCCCCGCGGAGATGGGTGGCAAGATGTACTTGGCGGGCGACGGCGCGGTGCGCAGCGCAGATCGGGGCTACTTCCGTATCACCGGGCGTATCGACGACGTGTTGAACGTCTCCGGCCACCGCATGGGTACCATGGAAATTGAATCCGCCCTGGTCGCCAAGTCCGATCTTGTGGCGGAAGCCGCCGTAGTTGGGCGTCCCGATGATCTTACGGGTGAAGCGATTTGTGCCTTCGTGGTACTCAAGCGTGCTTGCCCCACAGGTGACGAGGCCAAGGCCATTGCCAAGGAACTGCGCGACTGGGTAGCAAAGGAAATCGGCCCCATCGCCAAACCAAAGGACATCCGTTTTGGCGAGAACCTGCCCAAGACCCGTTCCGGCAAGATCATGCGCCGCCTGCTGCGCTCGCTGGCCAAGGGCGAAGCCATTACGCAAGATACGTCCACATTGGAAAACCCCGCCATCTTGGATCAATTGGGTCAAGCCTACTAAGCGCACGCTCCAGGTCGTCGATAAAGCCCGCTGCAGCGGGCTTTTTTCTGTCCACTGTCATGCGGGTGGCGATACTAGCGATGGCTTGGAGTACAGTGGAACCGGCTGTAGCATTGCACGCGGTCTAAACAGGAGTTTGCCATGTTGTTTGTCGGTTTGGGTCTGGTCTTGATGGTCTTGAAGTTTATGGAAATCGGCCCTGTCGCGATGTGGGACTGGTGGATCGTGCTGTCGCCCTGGGCCATGGCCGTGGCTTGGTGGGCATGGGCCGACTCCACGGGGTATACCAAACGCAAGGAAATGGAACGGGAAGACGCCCGCCGGGATGCCCGTATCGAGCGCAGCCGCGAAGCGATGGGCATGCTCAGCCGAAAAAAGAAAAAGCGTTGAGCACAGTCGCCTCGAATCGAGGCGAGGCGAGGCTGAACTATCAAAGAAAGGACCGGCGGTTCAGTCGTCCAGCAGTGATAGATCGCGAACTGCACCTTTGTCCGCCGACATCACCAGTTTTGCATAGGCCTTGAGTGCCGCTGACACCTTGCGCGGGCGCGGCAGGGCAGGCTTCCATCCTCTTGCATCTTGCGCTGTTCTGCGGACTGCCAATTCCTCGTCGGACAGCAGCACGTTGATGGACCGATTCGGGATATCAATGCGGATGCGATCGCCGTTGCGGATCAAACCGATGGCACCACCTGCGGCCGCCTCTGGAGAAGCGTGACCGATGGACAGCCCCGAAGTGCCACCCGAGAAGCGACCGTCGGTCAGCAGAGCGCAGGCCTTGCCCAGGCCTTTGGACTTGATGTAGCTGGTGGGGTACAGCATCTCCTGCATGCCCGGTCCACCCTTGGGGCCCTCGTAGCGAACGATGACCACATCACCCGCCTTGACCGAGTCGTTAAGTACATGCTCCACTGCCTCGTCTTGCGATTCTGTGACGTGGGCCGGTCCTTCAAAAACCAGCAAAGAGTCGTCTACGCCTGCAGTTTTGACGACACAGCCGTTGAGCGCGATGTTGCCAAACAGCACGGCTAGACCGCCCTCTTGCGAGTAGGCATGCGCGCTGGATCGGATGCAACCCTCAACGCGGTCTGCATCCAGACTAGGCCAGCGCGTGGCCTGGCTGAACGCGGTTTGACTTGGCTTGCCGGCAGGGCCGGCTTTGTAAAACTTCTGCACGTCGGGCGATTGGGTGCGCATGATGTCCCACTGGTCCAGCGCGTCCTTCAGGGTCTTGGTGTGCACAGTAGGGACGTCTGTGTGCAGTTTGCCTGCACGGTCAAGTTCGCCCAAAATGGCCATGATGCCGCCAGCACGGTGAACGTCCTCAATGTGGTACTTCTGGGTATTGGGCGCCACTTTGCACAGTTGTGGCACGGTGCGCGACATGCGGTCTATGTCTTTGAGCGTGAAGTCAATTTCGGCCTCCTGGGCGATGGCCAGAATGTGCAGGATGGTGTTGGTCGAGCCGCCCATGGCAATGTCGAGGGCCACCGCGTTCTCAAACGCCTTGAAGCCGATCGAGCGTGGCAACACGCTCACATCTTCTTGCTCGTAATAGCGCTTGCAAAGGTCTACTGACAGACGGCCCGCACGTTTGAACAGGTCTTCGCGGTCTGCGTGGGTGGCCAGCACGGTGCCGTTGCCCGGCAGAGACAGGCCCAACGCCTCGGTCAGGCAGTTCATCGAGTTGGCAGTAAACATGCCAGAGCAAGAGCCGCAAGTCGGGCAGGCGGAGCGTTCCACCTCGGCTACTTCTTCGTCCGACACGTTCGGGTCGGCGGCCATGACCATGGCATCGACCAGATCCAGTTTGATAACACCCAGTTTGGTTTTACCCGCTTCCATGGGGCCGCCCGAGACGAAAGTCACCGGGATGTTTAGCCGCATGGCGGCCATCAGCATGCCCGGGGTGATCTTGTCGCAATTGGAGATGCACACCATGGCGTCGGCGCAATGGGCGTTGACCATGTACTCCACTGAATCGGCAATGATGTCGCGGCTGGGCAGCGAGTACAGCATGCCGTCGTGTCCCATGGCAATGCCATCGTCCACGGCAATGGTGTTGAACTCTTTGGCCACGCCGCCCGCGGCTTCGATCTCGCGGGCCACCAGTTGACCGAGATCTTTCAGATGCACATGGCCCGGCACAAACTGGGTGAAGGAGTTGACGACCGCAATGATGGGTTTTTGGAAGTCGTCATCTTTCATGCCAGTGGCACGCCACAGCGCGCGGGCCCCTGCCATATTGCGACCGGCGGTGGTGGTTTTGGAACGGTAGATGGGCATGGGTGACCTTCGGGTTGGTGGGGTGGTATCGGTGGACCGGAATGAATGTCAAATTATCTCCCAGCACTGAAGGCGGACGCTCAGAAGGGCCAAACGCGGCAACCCGCGCCATGCGTGCAAAATACCCGCATGCTTATTCATCCTCAAATCGACCCGGTTGCCGTGCAGATTGGCCCCATCGCTGTGCACTGGTACGGCCTGACCTACCTGGCGGCCTTCGCCTTGTTCATGTTTCTGGGCAGTCGCCGCTTGCGCCATGCGCCATTCGCGTCCCTCAAAGCGCCCGGTGCCTGGGCCTACCGTGATGTCGAGGACATCCTGTTCATGGGGGTCATGGGCGTGGTGCTGGGCGGGCGCATCGGTTACTGCCTCTTTTACAAGCCGGCCTACTACCTGTCCCATCCGCTGGAAGTGTTGTATGTGTGGCAGGGCGGTATGAGTTTTCACGGTGGCATGCTGGGCGTGATTGTTGCGATGGTGTGGTACGCCGTTTCGCGCAAGAAGCCGTTCTGGCAGGTAGCCGATTTTGTGGCGCCGTGCGTCCCTACGGGTTTGGCGGCGGGGCGGGTGGGCAACTTCATCAATGGCGAACTGTGGGGTCGCCTGGCCGACCCGACGCTGCCCTGGGGTATGGTGTTCAGAGGGGCGGGGGATTTGCCCCGGCATCCTTCACAGGTCTACCAGTTCTTGCTGGAGGGGCTGCTGCTTTTTGTGTTGCTGTGGTGGTATGCGCGCACGGCACCCAAGCAAGGACAGGTAGCTGCTGCCTTTTTGTTCGGTTATGGCGCGATGCGCTTTATCGCCGAGTTCTTCCGCGAGCCGGATGCCCACTTGGGCCTGCTGTCACTGGGCATGAGCATGGGCCAGTGGTTGTGCGTGCCCATGATTCTGGGGGGCGTCGCGCTATGGTTCTGGGCCGGTACGCGTTCGACACCCTCCAGGTAGTTTAGTCATCTGCGGGTATATCCGGGGGTCGAGGACCTTGTTTGGTGACGTGGTTAGCCTAATAATTACCAATAATTATGGAAAATCATTGACAGTTTCTGAGCAACTGCCACACCGAGGTCTTCATCCCCCATGCGCCTGGTTCACAACTCACTGCACGCCGAAGTCGCGGTTCTGTTGCGGGACCAGATTTTTGCCGGCACGCTGTCGCCTGGAAGCTTCATTGACGAAGCGGCGCTTTGCGAAAGCCTGAAAATCTCGCGTACGCCCCTGCGGGAGGCACTCAAAGTGCTCGCTGCTGAGGGCCTAGTGCGTCACGAGCCCCGGCGCGGCTGTTTTGTCAATCAGGTCACCGAGCAGGACCTGGACGAGATCTTCCCGGTGATTGCCTTGCTGGAAGGCCGCTGCGCCTTTGAGGCCGCGCGCAATGCCAGCGATGCCGACCTCGCTGCGCTCGACACACTGCACGAGCGCCTGGTGCAGCATGCCAAAGCCAAGCGCATCAACGACTACTACGCGACCAACCTCACGATCCACGAGGCCATCATCACGCTGGCCAACAACCGCTGGCTGGCCCAGGCGATTGCCGACCTGCGCAAAATCCTCAAGCTGGCCCGCCAACAACAGCTGCACGCCCCGGGGCGGCTGGAGCAAAGTCTGGGCGAACACCTTGCCATCTACGCCGCACTGCGGGCACGCGACAGCGAAGGGGCTGACTCCGCCATGCGGTTGCACCTGACGCGCCAGCGTGAGGCCCTGCGCTTGCTCGCGCGTGAGCAGAAAAGCCGGTTGCTCGCATGAACACGCCACAGTGGATCAGCCGCGGCGTCGCGCGCTTGCTTCCAGCCGGAGGCCTTGAGAAAAATGAGTCGCTAGCCCTCGTGGAATCTGCACATAATGCTATCAAATCAGGAGTAGATGCGGCCAAGCTCGACCCCGAGGCGAGCCCGCGTGCGCGCTCCACCCAGGACCGCTTGAAGGCCACGTTAAGCCAAAAAGACGAGGCGCTGTCGCCGCGTGTGTTGCGTCGAACGCTGCAGGAGCTGCAGGCCATCATCGATCCGCGGGTCAGTGAGGTTGAAGGCGGGCGCCGGGCCAAGGCTATTGCTGCATGGTATGGCGGCGCGACGGCGGCGCGGCGGCGCGACCTGTGGCTGCTGATGAGCGAGCAGTTCGTCGCCGACGCGCAAAAGGTGAAGGCGGCGCAGGCCCAGTTTGCGTCCGCCGTGGGAACGCCGGACGAGGCCGTGGCAGAGGTCACCTACCGCCGCGCCACCGTATCGCCGCGCCGGCGCATCCTCCAGCGCTTCAGCGTCTACCCTGGTGGCATCCAGTTCCTGGTGGACATGCGGGCCGACATGCAGCTGGCCCTGAAGCAGGACAAGCGGCTGATGGCGCTGGATGTGGAAATGGAGTACATGTTTTCCACCTGGTTTGACGTCGGCTTTCTGGACCTGCGCCGTATCAGCTGGGACTCGCCTGCATCCCTGATCGAAAAGTTGATCAAGTACGAGGCGGTGCACGACATCAAGAGCTGGGCCGATGTGAAGAATCGCCTGGACAGCGACCGCCGCTGCTACGGCTTCTTCCACCCGCGCTTGGCCGGGGTGCCGCTGATATTTGTGGAGGTGGCGCTAGTGGATGCCATGGCCAGCAACATCACGCCGTTGCTGGACGAGCTGGCAGCGGACGCCGACCTGACCCGGGCCACCACGGCGATTTTCTATTCCATCAGCAATACCCAGGCCGGGCTGCGGGGTGTGAGTTTTGGGGATTCGCTGATCAAGCGGGTGGTGGAGTCGCTGAAAGAAGAGTTCCCCAAGCTCAAGATCTTTGCGACGCTGTCGCCGATTCCGGGTTTTCGCCCCTGGCTGGGCAAGAACATTGCCGGGTTGCTGGAAGCGCTGGACTACAAGGAACGCGCGGCATTGGGTCGCGCGGTGGGCTTTGAGCCACCGGGGGCCACACACTTTCTGACGGCGGTCGAGTCCAACCTGCAACTGCCGGAAAAGTCCGCGGTACGCCAGATGCTGATGCGCTGTGCCGCGCACTACCTGGGCCAAGCCCTGGTGGATGGCAAGCCCATCGATTCCGTGGCACGCTTCCATCTGGGCAACGGCGCGCGCATCGAGCGCATCAACTGGGCGGGTGACCCATCGCCCAAAGGGCAAAAGCAGTCCTACGGCCTGATGGTGAATTACCTCTATGACCTGAACCGGCTGGACAAGCACCGCGCGCAATTGGCGCAGGGAAAGATCCCGGTCTCAGGCGCCGTGCAACAGCTCTTCATCGGGGAATCCGGGTGAAGGCGTGTTCGAGAGTATTTGCGATGGTGATAAAAAAACAGGAGACTAAGATGAATTCAAATAAACAGAGCGGAATTTTGATTGCGAGCAACAGCTCCACGAACATGGGACGGCGTCCCCTGCTGATCGCCGGATTGGCAGCAGCCTTTGTGTCGCCATCCAGGGCCCAACCACGTTGGCCTGCGCGGCCAGTCAATGTCGTGGTGCCCTTCCCGGCGGGCGGCGGAACCGACGCCTTTGCCCGCCCGTTGTCTGCGCAGTTTGCCAAACTGACCGGAACCCAGATGGTGATTGATAACCGGGGCGGCGCCGGTGGCACCCTGGGCGCCAGTATTGCGGCCAAGGCCAGCCCGGATGGCTACACGCTATTCATGGGCGCGGTGCACCATGCGATTGCGCCGTCGATGTATCCTCGTTTGGACTACAACATAGAGACGGACTTCGTTCCACTTGCGTTGTTGGCGAACGTGCCACAGGTGCTGGTCGTCAACCCCAAGAACGTGCCCGGCAATTTTGCGGCGTTCTTGGCCCAAGTGCGTGCCAATCCGGGCAAGCTGAACTATGGATCGGCCGGTGGCGGCACGTCTCACCATTTGGCAGGTGAGCTGTTCAAGCAGCAGTCCAACACCTTCATCACCCACATTCCGTACCGCGGTGCAGGCCCGGCATTGCAGGATTTGATGGCGGGCAATGTGGACATGATGTTCGATGGGCTCGGGTCCTCGGCGGCCCACATCAAAGGTGGGCGTATCAAGGCCCTGATGGTTTCCGGGGCCAAACGCAACGCGGCTTTCCCCGATGTGCCTTGCGCGGCCGAGCTGGGGTTGCCCGACTACACGGTGACGACCTGGTATGGGCTGTGGGCACCCAAAGGGACGCCTGCCGATGTCCAGGCACGGATCGTGGAAGAGGTGCGGCGCATCGGTGCGCAAGATGAAATCAAACAGGCTTGGGCTGGCAACGGAGCCGAGTTTCCGAGTCTCACCAGCCAGCAGTTCGGCAACTTTGTCAGTGCCGAGGTAAAGCGTTGGGCCGCCGTTGTCAAGTCGTCAGGCGCCAAGCTTGACTAAACAGGAGTAATGCTATGTCGGGGTCGGTGCGAGTCACCTATGAAGGACGCTTGGCCAGGGTCTCCATCGACCATCCCGGCAAGTTCAATGCAATGTCTCGCACCATGTGGCGCGCGTTGCGGCAGGTGTTTCTGGACATTCAAGAGAACGCGGGTATCCATTGTGTCCTCGTGTCCGGCCGGCACGGCCACTTCTGTGCGGGAGGCGACATTGCTGAGTATCCGGATTTTCGATTTGATAGCCAGGATTTACGCGAATTCCATGAAGGTGATGTCTGGGGCGGCCTGCAAGCCATGTTGGACTGTGACACTCCCATCGTGGCGCAGATCGAAGGCAACTGCATGGGAGCAGGGCTTGAGATTGCCAGTTGCTGTGATCTGCGCTTTGCCGGCGATTCGGCCCGATTTGGCGCACCGATTGCCCGGCTGGGCTTTCCCATGGCACCGCGAGAGGCTGCATTGGTGATGCGCGCAGTGGGCGAGCTCACCGCTCGGGAAATGCTGTTGTCGGCAGCGGTGCTGGACGCGATCGAGATGAAACGCCGCGGTTTCTTGAACCAGGTCGTTGGTGCGCGCGAGCTCGACGCCATGGTGCAGGCCTGTGTTGAACGCATGATTCCGCTGGCACCTCGGGCGGCGCGAATGAACAAACAGTTAATTCGGGCCCTAGCCCTCGAATCCATTGATACTAATGCTTCTGAATTGATAGCAAATTGCTACCACTACGCCGACTCTGCAGAACACCTGGAAGGCATTGCAGCGTTCATTGAAAAGCGACCCGCCCGGTTTGTACGCTGACGGTCGCGCCCCAAATATTCTCTCTCCCTGATCGCCCCGCCCATGAAGAACCAAAACCTGTTTGCAGCTCTGCGCGCTGCGTTTCCTGCCGACCTCGACGCAGTGGCGATTGAAACGGACAACGCGTTGAACTACTCGTGGCGTGACCTGGACCGCGCCACCGCCATGCTGGCCAATCTGCTGCAATCGCTGCGGTTGCCGGCTGGTGCCCGCATTGCCGTACAGGTTGAAAAATCAGTTGAAGCGCTGATGCTCTACCTTGCAACCCTGCGGGCGGGGTATGTGTTCCTGCCGCTGAATACGGCCTACCAAAGTGCGGAGATCGCTTACTTTGTCGGCGACGCCGAGCCCGCCGTGGTGGTCTGTGCGCCGAAGAATTTTGGCTGGGTCAGCAAGATTGCCTTTACGGCCGGCACGCAGCACGTGTTCACGCTGGGCGACGACCGGACCGGATCTTTGTTGGAGCGCGCAGCGCACCAATCGGACCAGCACGCGGTTGCGCAGCAGCGTGCCGACGATATGGCTGCCATTCTCTATACCAGTGGCACCACCGGGCGCAGCAAGGGCGCCATGCTGTCGCACGGCAATCTGCTCAGTAACGCGATGATGCTCAAGGACTACTGGGGCTGGGAAAAGGGCGATGTGCTGATGCACGTTCTGCCCATCTTCCATGTGCACGGCCTGTTCGTGGCCGTGCATGCCGCGCTGCTCAACGGCAGCAAGATGATCTGGATGGCCAAATTTGATCCGAAGCAGGTGTTGCTGAAGTTGCCGCTAGCCACCGTTTTCATGGGCGTACCAACGCTGTACGTACGGCTGTTAGCCGACCCTGGGCTGGACCGGCATGCTGCGCGCAATATGCGTTTGTTCATTGCCGGGTCAGCACCGCTGCTGATTGAAACCTTCAAGGAATGGCAAACCCGCACGGGTCACACCATTCTGGAACGATACGGCATGAGCGAAACCGTGATGCTGACGTCCAACCCCTATGCACCCGACGCACGGTACGCAAATCAAAGTGACCGCCGGGGCGGAACTGTGGGATTTCCATTGCCGGGTGTCCAGCTGCGCGTGAAGGACGACGCGGGGCAGTCACTGCCGGTCGGGGAAGTGGGTGGCATTCTGGTCAAGGGCCCCAATGTGTTTGCAGGCTACTGGCGCATGCCCGAAAAGACCAGGGAAGAATTCACGGTCGATGGTTTTTTCAAGACCGGGGATGTGGGTTGTATCGACGGTGATGGGTATGTGACCATCGTGGGGCGCAGCAAAGATCTCATCATCAGTGGTGGCTACAACGTGTATCCGGCCGAGATTGAAGGCTATATCAATACGCTGGAAGGCGTGTTTGAGAGTGCAGTCGTGGGCGTGCCCGATGCGGATTTTGGCGAGGTTGGCGTCGCTGTAGTGATTGCCAAGCCGGGCGCGCAAGTGGACGCTGCAAATATATTGGCTAGGCTGAAGACAATGCTGGCAAACTTCAAGATACCCAAGCGGTGCTATGTGGTTCAGGAACTGCCTCGCAATGCCATGGGTAAAGTGCAAAAAAACCTGCTGCGCAGTCAATACGGCAGCGAAACCTGATTTGGAGTCAGACCATGAAAGTGTTGCAGACCGTTTTTCGTCAGCCCGCAGCTGGCGCCCAAGACTATTCCGCCTTGGCGGCTATCCATCCCAACCTGGTTCTGGTGTTTGGATCGGTTGATGCCATTCGCCAGGGTGCGGCGGCGATTGAAGGCGCTTTTCCAACGGCGACGCGGGCTGGGTGTTCAACCGCAGGAGAAATATCGGAAAAAGGGGTGGAAGATGGCTCGTTGGTTGTGACCGCGATGCATTTTGAACATACGCGAGTCGCGCAGGTGAGTACGGTGCTGGCCAGTATGGAGGATTCGTTTGCCGCGGGCAAACGGTTGGCGACGGGTTTGCCGGTTGGCGGTCTGCGCGCTGTACTGATTTTTGGTCAGGGAGTACAAATCAACGGGAGTGCGGTTCTCTCAGGCATGACGGAAATTCTCGGCCCCAAGGTACCTATCACCGGTGGTTTGGCTGGCGATGGTGGGGCATTTGCCCAGACTTGGGTGCTGGACGAACAAGGTGTCAGTAGCAACCGCCTGACGTGCGTGGGCCTATACGGCGATGCGTTGGAGTTTTCCCACGGCTCATTTGGCGGCTGGTCGCCATTTGGGCCCGCGCGCAAAGTGACGCGATGCGAAAACAATGTGCTGTTTGAACTCGATGGCGAGTCTGCCTTGGCGGTCTACAAACGCTACCTCGGTGACCATGCCAGCGGATTGCCAGCATCCGGCTTGTTGTTCCCGTTTGCGATGCTGGGCAGCGACCATACGGAAGTTGGTTTGATCCGTACGATTCTGGGTGTCGATGAGGCGGCGGGCAGTCTGACGCTGGCCGGTGACATCAATCCGGATGGGTATCTGCGACTCATGCATGCCAGTACTGATGCGCTGGTAGACGGTGCTGAAGCTGCCGCTGAGGCTGCGAAGGCCATGCAGGCTAACCCGGGCGATGGGCTGGCATTGCTGGTCAGCTGTGTGGGCCGTAAGCTGGTCATGGGTGGTCGGGTCGACGAAGAGGTCGAAGCCGTGGGCGATGTGTTCGGCAAGGGTGCAACCCTGGCAGGGTTTTATTCGTACGGCGAGATTAGCCCCTTCACCAATGGGGTAGAGTGCAAACTACACAACCAGACCATGACCATCACTTACATCGCCGAAGCAGCTTGATTGCCGGCATCCGCAGATTGCATGCACAAGTTACTCGCTCGCCAGATTAAACGTGTATTGGATGTTGACCCTGCAGAGCTGACCGCTTTGCAGAGCGAGTTCACTCGGCTGGCGGCCAGTGGATCGGTGTCACCGCTAGTCAGTCGCCTGCTGAATGGTTTGCCCGGCTTTTTGCAGCGGATCGACGAGGCGTACCAGCAAAGTGACCGCGACCTGGAGCTCAAGACGCGCAGTCTGGAGTTAAGTTCAGTCGAACTATCCGAAAAGAATGCCCGCTTGCGTGAAGACCTGGCCAGTCGCACGCGTGCTATCGACTCTTTGCGTGCGTCAGCCCGTGATCTGATGGCGTCAATCGATACGGATCAGACCCTGGCGGTTGACGATAACCTTGAAACACTCTCGGCACTCATGCGCGATCTGGTTCACCAGCATGACGAGAGTCAGCGCGACTTGCAGGCCGCCTTGACGGATTTGGCCTACCAGAAATTCGCGCTCGACCAACACGCCATTGTCAGCATCGCGAATCTGGCTGGCGACATCACATACGCCAATGACAAGTTGTGCGAGATCAGTGGCTACACGCGCAGTGAACTATTGAACAAGAACCACCGCATCATCAACTCCGGAGTCCATCCACCAGAGTTTTTTACAAACCTCTGGGAGATGATTACCGCTGGCATGGTGTGGCACGGCGAAATTTGCAACCGCTCCAAGCCGGGGGATCTGTATTGGGTCGATGCCACGATCGTGCCGTTGGCAGACGAGTCCGGCAAGCCGACCATGTTTATCGGCATCCGCACCGATATCACGGAGCGCAAGCGCATGGAAGGTTCGGTCAAGGCGGCTGAAGCCCGTCTGCGCCACATCACCAATACGGTGCCGGGCGTGGTGTTTCAGTGGCATGTCGCACCAGATCAGTACCAATTCACGTTTGTCAGTGAGCGGGTTCGCGAGGTCTTGGGGTTCAGTCCCGAAGCGTTGAAAGCGGACTCGTCCCTGTCAACCAATCAAATCCATGAAGACGACCGTGCGCGTGTCGTTAGCGGCGTGTTGGATGCGGCCAGTAGACGCGTCATATGGCGGGGCGAATACCGGATCCGGGTCGAGGATGGCACCCTGCGCTGGATTCGGGCAGAGATCGACCCTGAACCCGACCTGGCTCCAGACGGCGCCACGGTGTTTACCGGCATCTGGCAGGACGTCACGGCGCTCAAGGAAGCGGATGCGCGACTGCGGGAAGTGACTGAGAACATACCGGTGGCCGTGTTCCAGTACTACATCGAGCCTGGGGGGAAGTTCAAGATCACTTTCATGAGCGACTCCATAGAAGCGATCTGCGGTGTGCGTGCCGACGCCATACTGGAGAACACCGGCTTGCTGCCCGAGCGGGTACATCCAGACGACAGGGCCGTGTTCGGGGCGGGCTTGGGTGCCGCTGACGCGCATGCGCATGCGCAGGCTGTGGACTTTCGGATGGTGCACTTGCAAACCGGTGCCATCGTGTGGGTGCATGGCGAGGCACACCCGCGCCAACTCAGCCATGGTGGCTGGGTATGGAATGGGTACTTTACCGACATTACAGCTTCCAAGGAGGCTGCGGCCGAGCTTCAAAAGGCCAAGGACGATGCCGAAGCAGCCAGCCGGGCCAAATCGGATTTTCTGGCGAATATGAGCCACGAAATCCGTACCCCGATGAATGGCGTGATTGGCATGACCGATCTGTTGCTGGATACAGCGTTGGATGCCGAACAACGGGAGTATTTGGGTATCGTAAAGTCCTCTGCGGACGCCCTGCTGCGCGTGATCAACGATATTCTTGATTTTTCCAAAATCGAGGCCGGCAAGCTTTTGATTGAACACATCCCGTTCAATCTTGCGCAATCGGTGAGCGAGACCATGAAGGCTGTTGCCTTGCGTGCCAATCAGAAAGGTCTGGAACTGGTGTTTGACATTGCGCCGGATGTTCCTACCGCTGTGCTGGGGGATCCCGGCCGGTTGCGCCAGATTCTGGTCAATATCATTGGCAACGCTGTCAAGTTCACTGAGAAAGGGGAGATCGTTTTACGAGTCGTTTGTGCAGCGCTGGATGGCGACAAAATTGAGCTTCAACTTTCGGTCAGTGATACGGGGATCGGCATTCCACGCAGCAAGCTAGGGGCAGTCTTTGACGCGTTCTCCCAGGAGGACAGCTCGACCACGCGGAAATATGGCGGCACCGGACTGGGTCTGACCATCTGCGCGCGTTTAGTAGCTGCGATGGGCGGTCGCATCTGGGTGGAAAGCGAAGTTGGAAGAGGCAGCACATTTCACTTTACTCTTCTACTGGAGCACGACAGAAACGAGGGGGCGACGAACGTGTCCGTGGTTCGTTTTGAAGGTCGTCAGGTACTTATCGTTGACGACAATGCGGTCAATCGCCTGGTGCTGTCCCGGTCATTGGAAGCCGAAGGCATCATCACATTCTCGGTGGCGTCGGGGCAGGAAGCGTTGGACTGGCTGGCTGATGCATCCCTTCGCGGCGCCGCGTGCGATCTGGTCCTGCTGGATGCGCAAATGCCGGGGATGGATGGCTTCACCGTCGCGCAACATATCTTGCAGAAGCCACTTTATTCCAAAATCCCGATCGTTATGCTTTCCTCGGCGGGTATCAAGGGAGATGCCCAGCGCGCCAGTGAGGTGGGAATTGTGGGTTATCTGAGCAAACCGATTGCACGCGATGAGCTGTTGCAAGCCCTTGGCCGCGTGCTGAATTTACAAAGTGACCTGCCGCAGGCTCTTGTGACCAGTCACTCCATCCGGGAGAGCCAGGTGTTGCTCAATGTGTTGCTCGTCGAGGACCACGCCATCAACCAGAAATTGGCTGTCACGTTGCTCGAGCGTTGGGGGCACCATGTGGACGTGGCGTCCAATGGTCAGATTGCTTTGGACAAGGCTGCGAATCAACAATTTGATGTCATCCTGATGGACATGATGATGCCGGTCATGGATGGTCTGGAGGCGACCCGGCACATACGTGCGGCGGAAACAGGCCGACGCACACCCATCATCGCCATGACCGCCAATGCGATGGAGGCAGATCGCGAGCGATGCCTGGCGGCCGGTATGGATGACTACATTTCCAAGCCGATCAAGGCACCTGAACTCCAGCAGTTGCTTCAACACTACGCTGCCGGCCATGCGCTTGCAGCCCAGAGTCGGCCCGCAGCACTGAACGGCGCACAGCAAAATGCCAAGGCATTTGACTATGCTGCCGCGCTGACCCAGGTTGACCAGGAAGTGTTGGGGATCATTGCAGAAGCCTTCGTCGAACAATGGCCCGATGACCTCGCAAAGATGCACGCCGGCTTGGAGTCGGGTGACTTGCAAGCGGTGCTCCATGTTGCGCACGCACTCAAAGGCACGCTCTCCATGTTCGGCGCGAAGCCGGCCAGTGACCTTGCCCATGAGATTGAGAAGAACGCCATGCGATCGGACACGTCCGGGGTAGGGGAGTGTCTACCGGCTCTGGTGATAGAAATGGACCGATTGATTCCCGTCATCCCAGTGGGCGGTGCATTGTGATTAAGATACCCCCCAATATGAGAGGATGAGTCCAAGTGGCCCACCACGTGCTGATTATCGATGACACCGAAATCAACCTGATTCTTTTCGCCGCTCTGGTGAAGAAGCTGGATGATTGTGTGCCCCATACATTTGCACAGGCACGCGATGCACTTACGTGGGCGCAGGACAATGACCCTGATCTGGTAATCGTAGATTACATGATGCCCGACATGGATGGTTTGGAATTCATTCGTGCACTGCGTGAGATGCCCGAGCGAAGTGACGTGCCCATCGTGATGATCACCGCCAACGACCAAAAGCAGTTGCGGTACCGTGCGCTGGACCTCGGGGCCAACGATTTTCTGACCAAGCCAGTGGATAAAGTCGAGTTTCTGGCCCGTACCCGCAACATGCTGCAGGTCAGGGATGCCCGCAAACAGCTGGCCAGTCGCGCGAGCTGGTTGGCCGACGAAGTCCGCAAGGCAACGGCGGAAATCGTTGCACGTGAGCGCGAGACGGTCTTTCGCCTGTGTAAAGCTGCCGAATACCGTGATCCCGAGACCGGAGCGCATATTCTGCGCATGGCCCACTATTCGCAATTGATTGCGCGTGGCTTAGGGTTGTCGGTGAATGACCAGGAGCTACTGCTGGAAGCCGCTCCCATGCATGACATTGGCAAGGTCGGTATCGCAGACAAGATACTGCTCAAACCCGGGCGTCTCGATGCCGAGGAGTTTGAAGTGATGAAGCAGCATGCCATCTATGGCTATGAGTTGCTCCATGGAAGCTCTTCGCGGGTTTTGCAGGCCGGCGCCGAGATCGCACGCGGCCACCATGAGAAGTTTGATGGATCGGGGTACCCGGCCGGCGTTATAGGCACAGAGATACCGATCTTCAGCCGTATCGTGGCGGTAGCCGATGTCTTTGATGCGCTGACATCCGAACGTCCCTACAAGAAAGCGTGGACTTTGGAGGCCGCTGTTGACTTTCTGGTCCAGGGCTCAGGCCATCACTTCGACCCCGAATGCGTTCAGGCATTCCTCAATGCCTGGGACGACGTCATGGAAATCCGGGGACGCTACCAGGAGGATGCTTAGGTAGCGCCAAGACCGCTCTATTTGAGAATGAGCACCGGAACTGTAGCGTGGGTCAACACGTGTTGGGTTTCACTGCCCAATAGCAAGCGTTTGATGCCCTTTCGTCCATGGGACGCCATCACGATCAAGTCGCACTGGTGCTTCTTGGCTGCTGACAACAACGCGTCTGACACCACATCGGATTTGACGGTCAACGCCTTGGCCACGACGCCCTTGGCCATCGCTGTCTTCTTGACTGCGTCAACCACGGCTTGACCTTCGTCGGCCCATTGCGTTTCTACGCGGCGCACTTCCTCGGGCTGCAAGGCAATACCGCCCTCAAAATAGCTTTGGGGGTAACGCGGAACAACTTTTATGGCCACCAGTTCCGCTCCACAGAGGGCCGCCAGTTCAATGGCACTCTTGACAGCCTTTTTTGACAGGGTTGACCCATCGGTGGCGACCAGTATGCGTTGGTACATTCGTGTGCTCCTTGTAAATTGTGAGTCTTCAGGTTACTCTGCTTAGGTCACGCAGTCTTGATCTACATCAAGTGAGATGCAGACCTTAACCGGCACACTTCCAACCCATGCTTTCCGTCGCCCCCGTGTCTTTACCCGTGTCAGCTCTCCAACCCCACGCGCGTGAGGCGCTCGCGTTGCTGGACGACCCGCAGGAATGGAGCGCTTTCAGTCGACCATCCACGCAAGGGGCAGGCTGCTGGGAGTCTAGCGTGGTGATAGAGGGCATGCACTGTGCCGCGTGCTCCCTGACGATCGAAGAGGCATTGAGCCGGATCCCCGGTGTTCTGAGTGCGCAGGTTGGTGCCGCCAGCCATAGGGCCAAAATCATTTGGTCTGCGTCCCAGGTCCTGCCCTCAGTGTGGATGCAGGCGGTGCAGACCAGCGGGTACCGCGCAGTGCCTGCCAATGATGTTTTTGCCAGCGAACGCCGAAAGCTGGAAACCCGCCAAGCCCTTTGGCGTTGGTTGGTAGCGGGGCTTTGCATGATGCAGGTCATGATGTATGCCTACCCCGCCTACATCGCCCACCCGGGCGACCTGACTGGCGAGATGGAGCAGCTGTTGCGTTGGGCGTCGTGGGTGTTGACGCTGCCGGTCATGCTCTTTTCGTGCGGACCCTTTTTTCGCAATGCCGTGCGCGATATTGCTCAGGCACGCGTCAGCATGGACCTGCCTGTGGCGCTCGGTATCTTCATTACGTTTGCGGTCAGCACGGCAGGCACGTTTGAACCGAGCGGGTCCTTTGGGCGTGAAGTTTATTTTGATTCGCTGACGATGTTTGTGTTCTTCCTGTTGACCGGGCGCTGGCTCGAATTGCGCCTGCGTGACCGTACGGCAGGCGCTCTGGAAGCGTTGATGAACCGCTTGCCCGATAGTGTGGAGCGATTGTTGCCCGATGGTCAGTTCGTTCGGGTGGCAGTCCGTCGTGTTGTCGTGGGCGATGTATTGCGGGTTTTACCGGGCGAAACCTTTGTGGCAGACGGCCTGCTGCAAGTCGGAGAGACATTGGTTGATGAAGCCCTACTTACGGGCGAATCGCGACCGCTTGCGCGCGGTGTCGGTACCCATGTATTGGCGGGTAGTCACAATCTCAGTAGCACCGTGCAAGTTCAGGTTGAGCGAATGGGGGAGGCTACGCGGTTTGCACAGATCGTGTCCTTGATGGAGAGCGCATCTACCACCAAGCCCGAGGGGGCCTTGCTGGCCGACCGGTTGGCCAAACCGTTTCTGATTGGTGTCCTGCTGGCGGCGGCAGGCGCCTGTGCCTGGTGGTGGGGACGCGATCCTGGCCATGCGCTGATGGTGGCCGTTGCGGTGCTGGTGGTGACCTGCCCGTGTGCCCTGTCCCTGGCGACACCCGCTGCCATGTTGGCTGCTGCCGGGGCGTTGGCGCGTGGTGGCGTCATGGTGCGAAGACTGCAGGCGCTGGAGGCGCTTGCTGACGTTGACACGCTCGTTTTTGACAAGACAGGAACCTTAACGCGTGACGCGATGGTCGTCGGCGCGATAGACGTCCGCGAGGGGGTCTCTGCAGATGAGGCGCTCTCCATGGCGGCAGCCTTGGCACGGCACTCTTTGCACCCTGTGTCGAGAGCATTGGTTGCCGCTCACGCGAAAAGCGCTGAAGCGGCTGGCGGTCATCCTTTTCACGATCAATCCTGGGTGTGCGATGCGGTCACCGAAGAGGCTGGGCGTGGGGTTGCCGGGTTAGCCGCGCGTGGGGATCGCACCAAGGATTTTCCGGCCATGCCAATCCGTCTGGGCTCTGCAAGTTTTTGTGGCGTCCCTGCCCAGGTTTCATCGGTGTTGCACTCTTATCTCAGCGACGACCAAGGCTGGTTCGCAACGTTTTCACTGACAGAGGATGTGCGTCCGCAGGCTGCCGCAGTCGTGGCGGCCTTGGCCGAGTTGGGCGTTACGGTGCATATGCTGTCGGGCGACGGTGTGGACTCAGTAGCGCGCGTTGCGGCCCAGGCGGGCATCGTGCACATGCGTGGAGCATGCACGCCCGACGACAAGCTCGCCTGTCTGCGCGCAATGCAGGCTCAGGGGCTTCGGGTCGCCATGGTGGGGGATGGCCTCAATGACGGACCGGTTCTTGCTGGGGCAAACGCTTCCTTTGCCTTTGGGCAGGCGGTTCCACTGGCGCAGGCGAAAGCTGACTTCGTTGTCCTGGGTGAAAAGTTGATGAGCGTGGTGCACACTGTGAAACTCGCGCAAAGGACTATGCGAATCGTTCGCCAGAATCTGTGGTGGGCGTTGGTTTACAACGCCGCTTGTGTGCCATTGGCCGTGATCGGGCTGCTGCCGGCCTGGCTCGCTGGTCTGGGAATGGCTACCAGTTCATTGGTCGTTGTGGTCAACGCCTTGCGCTTGGCCCGAAATCTAAACACTGAAAAGGCTGCGTGATGGACATTTTGTATTTATTGATTCCCCTGTCGGTCGTCTTGGTGTTCTTCATTCTGGGGGGGCTGTGGTGGGCGATCCACCAAGGGCAGTTTGAAGATATCGAGGCCGAAGGTGAAAGGATTCTGAAAGATTCTTAACTAATCTTAAGAACATTTGCGGGAGTTTGACATGGGTCAACCTCAAAACCAACCTTACGGTAAAAATCGCGGCTAGGTTCAATAGAGAAGAGGTAAAAATGGCATTTGCAAATCAACAAGCGACTGTATACAACGATACTGTTGTGCGTCAGTTCGCCATCATGACGGTGGTTTGGGGGGTGGTTGGCATGCTGGTTGGCGTCATCATCGCCGCCCAGCTCGCATGGCCGGAACTCAATCTGGGCATTCCATGGCTTTCATATGGGCGATTACGTCCGCTGCATACCAATGCGGTAATTTTCGCGTTTGGTGGTTGTGCTTTGTTTGCTACGGTGTATTACGTGGTGCAGCGCACCTGTCAGGTTCGGTTGTTCAGTGACAAGCTTGCGGCCTTCACCTTTTGGGGATGGCAACTGGTCATTCTGTCTGCGGCGATTTCTCTTCCATTGGGTTATACCTCTGGTAAGGAATATGCTGAGCTGGAGTGGCCCATTGACATCCTTATCACCCTGATATGGGTGGCATACGCGGTAGTGTTTTTCGGTACCGTTGGTACACGAAAGGTCAAACACATTTACGTCGCCAACTGGTTCTTTGGTGCCTTCATTCTGGCCGTAGCAATCCTGCACCTGGTCAATAGTGCGGCAATGCCTGCAGGTCCTATGAAGTCCTACTCCGCCTATGCGGGTGTGCAGGATGCCATGATTCAATGGTGGTACGGACACAATGCCGTGGGCTTCTTCCTGACCGCTGCCTTCCTGGGCATGATGTACTACTTCATCCCCAAGCAAGCTGGCCGCCCTGTTTATAGCTACCGCTTGTCCATCGTTCACTTCTGGGCGCTGATCTTTACGTACATGTGGGCGGGCCCGCACCACCTGCACTACACCGCGCTACCTGATTGGACCCAGTCCGTCGGTATGGTTTTCTCCCTGATTCTGCTGGCTCCGTCCTGGGGTGGCATGATCAACGGCATCATGAC
>CAINUX010000146.1 GCA_903853895.1 uncultured beta proteobacterium
AAAGGACCGTGGCCGAGATGGGCATCAAGGGGCCCGAGGGCCACCCGCTGTCCCGCCCGCCCATGGTGGAAGCCGAAGCCGCCAACCGCGCCATCGCCATTGCCGATGTGCTGAATGTGCCCATCTACGTGGTGCACGTGAGCTGCATAGAAGCGGCCGAAGCTATTAGCCGCGCCCGCGCCCGTGGCCAGCGCGTCTATGGCGAGGTGCTGGCCGGCCATCTGGTGGTGGACGACAGCGTCTACCGCCACCCCGACTTTGCGACTGCCGCCGCCCATGTGATGAGCCCACCATTCCGTCCCAAGGGCAACCAGGAATTTTTGTGGCGCGGCCTGCAGGCCGGCAACCTGCACACCACGGCCACCGACCACTGCACTTTCTGCGCAGCACAAAAGTCAGCCGGCAAGGACGATTTCAGCAAGATCCCCAACGGCTGCGGCGGCGTGGAAGAGCGCCTGGCCGTGATCTGGGACGAGGGCGTCAACACCGGTCGCCTGACGCCATCCGAATTTGTCGCTATTACTTCGGCCAACACCGCCAAGCTGTTCAACATTTACCCGCAAAAGGGCAGTGTGTCGGCAGGGGCGGACGCCGACCTGGTGATCTGGGACCCTGCCGGAACCAAGACGCTGTCCGCCAAGACGCAGCACAGCAAGGGCGACTTCAACATCTTCGAGGGCCGCACCGTCAAGGGCATTCCCAGCCACACCGTCAGCCAGGGTGAACTGGTGTTTGTGCAGGGTGACTTGCGGGCGGTGCTGGGCAAGGGGCGTTACATCAAACGGCCAGCGTTCGGGTCCAACTTTGCGGCGAATAAATTGCGGGCGGAGACCTTGGCGCCTACTGCTGTTAAGCGCTGACATGTTCTGTACCTGCCAGTGTGCGGGATACCTGGGGGGCTCATCAGCCCCTGCTGGTCCAGCAAATCGCCCCCCAAGCATTCCGCACACTGGCGAGAAGTTGCGTTACCGTATACGCACATCCATGCATGCATTTAAGAGCAATTCGCACACCCACACTCGTTCGGGGATGGGTATATCGGGGGCCGATTTGCTGGACCAGCAGGGACTGATGAGGCCCCTGACATGCCCATTTCCGAACGCAAATGCCACACACAGGCAATGAAACTGGAATTCATCACCATGACAACTACAACCGCCACCAACATCGACAACATACGCATCAACGGCGACCGCCTCTGGGCTTCCCTGATGGAGCTGGCCAAAATTGGCGCCACGCCCAAAGGCGGCGTGTGCCGATTGACCCTGACCGACCTCGATAAACAAGGTCGCGACCTGGTGCTGCGATGGGCCGTCGATGCCGGCATGACCGTGACCATCGACAAGATCGGCAACGGCTTTATGCGCCGTGCCGGCCGCAACAACAGTCTGCCACCCATCGTCACCGGCAGCCACATCGATACGCAACCCACGGGCGGCAAGTTCGATGGCAACTACGGCGTGCTGGCGGGGATTGAAGTCGTTCGCACACTCAATGATTTGGGCATTGAAACCGAAGCGCCGATTGAAGTTGCCTTCTGGACCAACGAAGAAGGTTCGCGCTTTGTGCCGGTCATGATGGGCTCGGGCGTGTTCGCCAAGGCCTTCACGCTGGAGCATGCATACGCAGCCACCGACACCGAGGGCAAGAGTGTCAAGGGCGAGCTGGAGCGCATTGGCTACATCGGGACGCAAGAGCCGGGCGATCACCCGATTGGCGCGTACTTTGAGACGCACATCGAGCAAGGCCCGGTGCTGGAAGACAACGACGTCACCATCGGTGTGGTCAGCGGCGTGCTGGGTATTCGTTGGTTTGACTGCACTGTGACCGGCATGGAAGCCCACGCCGGCCCCACGCCGATGGCACTGCGCAAAGACGCGATGCAGGTGTCTACCCGCATCATGCAAGAAGTGGTGGCGGCAGCGTTGCGCCACGCGCCGCATGGTCGTGGCACCGTGGGTATGGTGCAGGTCTTCCCCAACAGCCGCAACGTGATTCCCGGCCGCGTCAAATTCAGCATAGACCTGCGCAACGCCACAGACGCGTTGGTGGACCAGATGGCCGACGAGGTCAAAGCCTTTGCCGCCCAAGTGGCCAAGGACAGCGGGTTGGAAGTGAAGATCGAAATGGTGTCTAGTTACTCGGCCATCGCCTTTCACAAAGAGTGCGTAGATGCAGTAAGTCGCGCCGCCAAAAAGCTGGGATACAGCAATATGCCTGCTGTATCCGGCGCTGGCCACGACGCCGTCTACATGGCCAAGCTGGCCCCGGCCGGCATGATTTTTATTCCCTGCAAAGACGGCATCAGCCACAACGAAATCGAAGACGCCAAGCCCGAGCACATCACAGCGGGGTGCAATGTGTTGTTGCATGCAATGTTGGAGCGGGCAGGGACTACTTAATCTTCCCCGGATCATGGAAACAAAATTGGCTTCGCCCAGCGTTTTTGGCGGTGTACATGGCTTGGTCGGCCATGTTCAGCAGCTGCGCAGCATCCACGGTATCGTTAGGGTAAATTGAAATGCCAATGCTCGCTGAGATGCGGGCCGCATTCTCGCCCATGTCAAACGGCATACTCAGAGCGTCAATGATGTCTTGGGCCACCCGCTCAATGCTTTCCAGGCTGATGATCTCGGTCAAAATGACGCTGAACTCATCGCCCCCCAGGCGGGCGACTGTGTCAGATTCGCGTACACATCCCACAATGCGATGTGCCGCCTGATTCAACAGCAGGTCACCTTTGGCGTGTCCCAGTGTGTCGTTCACTTCCTTGAATCGGTCCAGGTCCAGAAATAGCACCGCCAACCTCGAACTGGAGCGCTCTGCTTTCAGCATCGCCTGGCGCAAACGGTCATGGAACAAGCGCCGGTTTGGCAAATCGGTCAGCGTGTCGAAATTGGCTTGCCTCCACGTCATTTCGTCACGCCTTTTCTTTTCGGTTACATCAGAAAAAAGTGACACGCGTCGATACACTGCCCCATCGTCTGCGAAGAGCGTGCTGACGGTCAACCACTCCGTGAAAATCTCGCCATCCTTGCGTCGGTTTTGGATCTCTCCTTGCCACTGTCCCTCGGTTGTGATGGCTGCCCACATTTTTCGGTAGAAATCCGCTCCGTGCTGGCCTGAACTCAATACGCGAGGAGTCTTTCCCAGCACTTCGTCGCGACAGTAACCTGTCATGGCGGAAAAGGCTGGGTTGACTTCGACAATCAGGTCGCTCGCATCGGTGATCATCAGCGCTTCGCTACTGCGCTCCAAGACCAGTGAAGCCAGTTTCAGTCGCTCCTCAGTCGCTTTCTGCTGTGTGACATTTCGACCGGAACCTACGACACCAACCACCTCGCCACGGTCGTTTACAAAGGGTGCTTTGAGTACATCCAGGTAGACAAATTTGCCGCGCACATTGCCAAACTCGTCAAACTGCGAAACCCTGCCGTTTTGAAGCGTTATGGGGTCGCTGTCTCGGCACATTTCACCAAAAGTGTGCCACCGAGGGTTGTCCGGATGCGCCGCACGTTCGCGTGACGCAAAAAACATGTCGTTTTTGCCCACTGGTTCGCTGGTATCGGTCGTACACAACAACTGATCGCACATGGCCCTGTTGGCGAATATGTAGCGGTTATTGAGGTCTTTGGCCCAGATCATGTCCGGCACGTTGTCGCACATCATGCGAAGCATATTGGCCAGATTGCGTGAACGCTCTTCGCTCTCGTTCAGGGCCGTTTCAGCGTGCTTCCGTTCGGTAATGTCCTCGTAAATACCCAGCACACCAATGGTCTCATGGGACGCATTGCACAGCGGCACTTTGGATGTGCGCAACCAGATCAGATGCCCATCGGGTGTTGTTTGCGACTCGTCATAGGAGAAGCGCGGGACACCAGAGTCCATTACCCTGCGGTCGTCTTCTGTGTAGGCCTGCGCATGGTCGCGCCAACCCATTTCCGTATCAAACTTTCCCACCAAGTCGGTCGGGCTACTCAACCCGGCATCTTGCGCAAAGGCCGGGTTGCAGCCCATATAGCGCAAGTCCGTGTCCTTCCAGAAAACCCGCACGGGTGCAGTATCGACAATGGTTTGCAAAAGATTTCGCGACGTAGCCAACTCCGTGCTGAGACGCTTCAACTCCAGCAAGCGGACCTCATATGTTCGAATCAAGAAATTGACCAGGAACACTGCCAGCACCGTCAGCAACACCTGAACCACGCCGTACATGGCAATGTGCGTGGCCGGACGCTCAGGCAAGTACCCGGTTGCTTCGGCCGCCCATAGGCAGCACATCAGCAGCACCGTCATGGCACCGGCTATGACGGCGGTACGTGCATTGAATAGCCACCCGATCAGCATGATGATGACCGGAAAGGCAATCACCACCGGCGTGCGCAAACCCCCGTTGAAGGTTGCAATGTAAGCCGCCACGAACCACAGGCCGGCCCCCAAGGTCTGCATGGAAGCGCGAGTCCTTCCGTTCCCCAGCAATATCCAGCTGACCAGCGCCAGCGCAGCTACTAGCATCGGGCCAATGTAGCGGCTGTGTTGGTCTGGCGCAGTAAGGTGGACAACCCCAATGAAGCTGGCCGCTCCGATCAGCAACGTAATAAGCGCCAATCGCAGAAACCTGGGGGAAGGCTGCATTTCGACGGCCTTGTCTGTGAAAAACAGTGATTTCATCAAGAATCCGCGTTGTTGGTCATCGACTCCCCAAACAGCTTTGTACCTTGGACTGTAGTTCTGAAAAAGCTAGGCGCGATGACACAAGTCAAACAAGCCATGGATGCATGAACCCAGGGCGTCAGCTACGGCATGACATCATCAGTGGCCTGCAAATCTGAAACCACGCACATTACCGCCGGGTGCAATGTGCTGTTGTATGCCATGCTGGAGCGGGTAGGGGGGTTTGAGTTCTGGAATGGACAGAACGCAGTGGGTCGGTCTCTAGGGCAGTGTAGCCCGGTTCCCTCGTCCAATCCATTGGCGAATCGTCAGGATCGTTTCGCGCCATGAGGCTGCCATTTCGTCCCAAAGCCCTTGGCTGGCCACTGGCGAAGCGGCAAAGTTCAGTCATCGCAACCGACCGATGACCATGCAACTCACACCAACTATCGCTATCCATATGAGCGCCGCTCTGGGCGCCTTGGCCATCGGCCCCATCGCCCTGTGGGCCCGCAAAGGCGCAAAGCAGCGCCCCATGATCCATCGCGCCTTTGGATATGCCTGGGTCACTCTGATGGTGGTCACCGCTGTCTCTGCCCTGTTTATCCGCGATTTCAAACTACCGAACCTGGCGGGCTACACACCGATCCACCTCCTGGTTCCCTACACCTTATTTGGGATTTTTGGTGCGTTTGCTTACCTGGCCCGCAAAGACATTGCTGCCCACAAGAAGACCATGCAAAACCTCTACTTTGGTGCCTGCCTAGGCGCAGGTGCCTTCACTTTGTTGCCTGGACGTCTTCTGGGCAACCTGGTTTGGGGGCAGTGGCTCGGTTTGGTGTGAGTCGGGCCTACTCCGGCAGAGCTCAGCGCGTTGGCAGGTCGCGGTGCATGTTGCCCGATTGACATCGCTTTCCTGTCATCGTCTTTACACAAACAACGGCTAGATTCTCGTCATCTTGCCAAATTTGTTTTTCCGCTTGCCAGCGGTGCTGGCGTTGCTCGCTGCACTGGGCGCCTGCTCCCCTCGCCACCTCATCATTCAAGGCGTTGCCAATGAATTGGCAAGTCAGGGCAATGCCGTGGAAGATGACCTGGTGCTGGCACGCGAGGCCAGTGCCTTCTACCTCAAGCTCTCGGAATCTCTGCTGGCCGACAACCCCGGCAATCTGAAGCTGGCTGAGGCGGTCAGCGCCGGGTTCACCCAATATGCATTTGCATTTGTGGCCTCGGATGCCGAACGTGTAGAGGCCAAAGATGCCAAGGCAGCTCAGAAATTGCGCGAGCGTGCGGCCCGCATGTACTTGCGGGCGCAGCGCCATGGCATGGCGGCGCTGGAGGCCTCCACGGCGGGGTTTGCCCAAGCGCTCACCCAAACCGATGCAAAGCAATGGCCGCGCCTGAAAGACGAACAGATCGGCGTGGCGTACTGGACGTCGGCATCGTGGGGTGGGTATATCTCTCTTTCCAAAGACAGTCCCGACACCGTGGCCGATTTGCCACTGGCCGTTCGCTTGGCGACCCTGGCCTATGGCGCAAATCCCGGGCATGGCGAGGGTGCCCTGGCGAGCCTGATGGGCACGTTTGAAGCTGCCCGACCCGGCGGCTCCGTGCGCCAGGCCACCACGTACTTTGACCAGGCCATTGCATTGGGCGCTGGCAAGAATGCTGGAGCCTTTGTTGCCAAAGCCGAAGGCATAGCATTGCCGGCCCATGACCGACCTGCCTTTGAAGTGCTGTTGCGGCAAGCCATCACCGCCAGCAAGTCCAAGCGCGACTTGTCCAACGAGGTCATGCGGGAACGCGCCCAGTGGCTTTTGGATGAAGCCGATGATCTCTTTTGAATGACTAACCGATGAATCTGACCAAATTGCTAACGTCCAAAGTCCTTGTCACCCTTTCCTTGCTTTGTGCAGTGCTGATTGCCAGCCAAAGCAGCTGGGCGGCTGACAAGCAACTGCGCATCGGCACGCTCGCGCCCAAGAACTCGCTTTACCACCGCCAGTTGATGGAATTGGGCGAGGTGTGGCGCGCCGCGCAGGGCGGCAATGCCAAGTACCTGGTGTACCCCGATGGCAGCCAGGGCGGCGAGACCGAGCTGGCCCGGCGCATGCGTATTGGCCAGTTGCAGGGTGCGCTGCTGTCTGTGGTCGGCCTGCGCGAGATTGAGCCCTCCATCAGCGCGCTCCAAAGTATGCCGCTGCTGTTCAAGAGCTGGGATGAGGTGGACTACGTGCGCGAGAAGATGCGCCCCGCCATGGAGAAGAAGTTTCTGGACAAAGGCTTTGTGGTGCTGGCCTGGGGCGATGCCGGGTGGGTGCGGTTCTTCTCCAAAGACGCAGCCTTTCGCCCGGACGACTTCAAGCGCATGAAGTTCTTTGCCTGGGGTTCAGAGCCCGAGCAGCAGGAGATCATGAAAAGCCTGGGCTACACACCGGTGCCACTGGAGACCAGCGACATATTGCCCAGCATCCAGACCGGCATGATCAACGTGGTTCCCTCCACACCCTACTTTGCGCTGGCCAGCCAGGTCTTCAGCAGTGCCCCCAACATGCTGGACATCAACTGGGCGCCGATAGTGGGCGCGCTGGTCATCACCAAAAAGACCTGGGACGACATGTCGCCCGAAGTCCAGGCCACCATGCGCACAGCCAGCGACAAGGCTGGTGTGCAGCTGCGTGCCAAGGCCCGCCAGGAAGTGGATGAGGCCGTGGATGCCATGAAGAAGCGCGGCCTGGTGGTGAACCGCCCCAATGCCGCGCAGATGCAGGAATGGAATGACCTGGCAGAGAAGCTGTACCCCCGCATACGCGGCGTGATGGTGCCGGCCGAGACCTTTGACGAAGTCTTTGCGCACCTGAAAGCCTTTCGATCCGGCAGGACCAAATAGCTGTGGTCGCGGTAGCAGCGACAGCACGGGTTCCATGGCGCCTGGGGCGGTTGTGGCGTTTTGACGAGGTGTTTGCATCGGCTGCCTTGGCGCTGATGACGCTTATTCCTGTGATTGAAATATTGGCCCGCCCACTCATGGGGCAGGGCATCGAAAACTCTGCCGTTCTGACGCAGCACCTGGGTCTGGTGCTGGCCATGTTTGGCGCCGTGGCCGCAGAGCGCTACGGGCACCTGACCACGCTGGGCAGCGGCGTGGGCTCCTTGGGCGATGCGAGATTCCAAAACGCCACGCATGTGTTTGCCAACGGCAGCGCAGCGATAGTCTGTGGTCTTTTGACCTGGGCGAGTTGGCGCTTTGTCCGCAGCGAAATGCAGGGCGCACACGTACTGGCGTATGGCATACCCGTCTGGTGGGTGCAGGCCGTCTTGCCACTGGGCTTTGCGTTGGTGGCCATCAAGTTGGGCGCGCGTTGCTTCAAAGACACCTGGCTCAAGGTAGCAACTGGTATGTACCTCCCATTGGCAGGCTTCCTGTTGGCCGCCCAATTCGACGGCACCGCACTACCTCTGTGGCCGCTCCTAGTGTGGTTGGTGGCGATCCTAATGGCCGGGGCACCCATTTTTGCAGTGTTGGGTGGACTGGCGCTTGCGCTGTTCTGGCAAGACGCTCTACCGCTGGCCTCCGTCGCGCTGTCGCATTACCAAATCACGGTGAACCCTTCCTTACCTGCCTTGCCATTGTTCACACTGGCGGGACTGATCTTTGCACGCACCGGGGCGGCGCAACGGCTGGGAGCGGTGTTTGTGGCCTTGTTTGGTGGCGGGGTTACCGGAACGGTGTGCGCCTCTGCAGTGCTGTGCTCGTTTTTCACCGCCTTCACGGGTGGCAGCGGTGTGACGATTCTGGCGTTGGGCGGCTTGCTGCTGCCGCTACTGCGCAATGCGGGCTTTCCGGAAAGGCGTGGCATCAGCCTGGTGACCAGTGCCAGCGCGTTGGGCGTATTGCTGGCCCCATCGGTTCCACTCATCATGGTGGCCATCATCGCGCGGGTCCCCATCAACACGATGTTTCTGGCCGGGCTGGTGCCTGCGGTGGTGATGGTGTTCTTCTTGTTGGTCTTTGGCGGGTACCTCAAGCGCTCGGGCCTCTCTACTTCCACCGCCTCAGAAGTGGCGGTGGGGACGGATGCTCCGATTGAGCGCGCGCAGTTCAGCCGGATCGTGGCCGCGGCGTGGACTGCAAAGTGGGAGATTCTGGCGCCTGTCGTAGCCATTGGCTCGCTGGTCAGTGGTCTGGCCACGCCGACCGAGAGCGCGGCGCTGACGGCCGCCTACGCCCTGCTGACCCAGTCTGTAGCGCACCGCGAATTGAGTTGGTCCACATTGGGCAAGGCCTTGAGCGACTGTGCCCAAATCATTGGCGGTGTCATGCTCATATTGGGCATGGCGCTGGGCCTGACCAATTATCTGGTCGATGCGGGCATTCCCGATGCGGCCATCACCTGGGCGCAAGACGTCATCCCCAACAAGTTTGTCTTTCTGCTGGTGCTGTGCGTGTTCTTGCTGCTGGCCGGAGCCTTGATGGAAATCTTTGCGGCCATCGTGGTGCTGGTGCCGCTGTTGCTACCAGTTGCCTTGAGCTATGGCATTGACCCGGTGCACTTCGGAATCATCTTCTTGGCGGCCATGGAGATGGGCTTCCTGTGCCCGCCCGCGGGCATGAACATCTACTTTGCATCAGCGATGTTTGGCAAGCCGGTGCGCTACGTGGCAGTGGCCGTATTGCCGGCCCTGTTTGCCATTTTTCTGGGCACGCTGGCCATTGCCTGGATACCGGTTTTGGCGACGGGCCTGCCTTCCCTCTTGAGCACCGGGCTGAAGTAGGTCGGCATTCTTGAATGCTTCGCGGCTCAGTCGGTGTTCTGGGCGATGCGCCAAAGCACGCCGGATGGGTCCATCACCACAAAGTCCCGCATGCGCCAAGGTTGCTGCTCTGTGGGCGTGACTTTCACGTCGTACTTCGTGGCAATGCCAGACGCAGCGACTTGGGCTGACCAGGCATCGACGTCTTCAACCAGCAGGTGCATCATGAAATTGCTGGCCAGCGCCTCGTTGTAGAAGTCTTGCAGCAGAAAGCTGGTCTGGCCATGGTGGAAGTAAGCAATGCCATCCGAGTCCGAGGCCATGACGAAGCCAAGGTCCTGGTAGAAGCGCTTGGACAGCTCAAAGTCCCTGGCGGGTACAAAGGCCTTGATTTCAACGGTGCGCAGATTTGACACGGACTTGCCTTCCAGAGGGTGGGTTTTTGCGGTCTCGGATCTGACTATGCCATGATCATCGGTTCCCGTTCTCAATTGGAGTTTTCCCATGACCCTCAGCACCTGGTGGCTGTTCATCGTGATGACGTTTGTCGTCTCAGCCACGCCCGGCCCCAATATGCTGTTTGTCATGAGCACCAGCGCCCGCCACGGTGTGGGCGCAGCGGTGGTGGCCATGCTGGGTTGCATGACCGCACTGCTGGCCATGATGAGCGTCTCTGCAGCGGGCCTGGGTGCCTTGCTACAGACCTATCCCACTGTATTTGATGCGCTGCGCCTGGCCGGGGCGGTCTATCTGGCGTATTTGGGGGTGAAGTGCTGGCGCTCACCGGTGCAGGACATGATGGGTGAAGGCATCGGCGGTTCCCCCACTCGCGCAGGTCCATTGGTGCCATCTGGCGCCATTTACCGGCAAGGCTTTTTAGTGGCCGCCAGCAACCCCAAAGCGATCCTTTTTGCGGCCGCGTTCTTGCCGCAGTTCATCAATCCGGACGCCGCCAAGCTGCCCCAGTTCGTGATTTTGCTCACCACGTTTACTGTCATCGAAGTCGGCTGGTATTTTGTCTATGCCGTTAGTGGCAAGCGGCTTGCCATCTACCTGCAGCGCGCGACGGTCATGCGGACGTTCAACCGTCTGACTGGCGGTGTGTTCATCGGGTTTGCGGCCATGATGGCCGCCGCACGTGACTAGTGCAGAGCACCCCAAGCGCCCGGTCTGCCCTGCCTGCCAGCGCCCCCAACGCGCTTGCATCTGTCAGTGGGTGACCCCGGTTGCGCACACCACGGAGGTGCTCATCCTGCAGCATCCGCTGGAGGTTGACCACGCCAAGAACAGTGCCCGCCTGCTGCAACTGAGCCTGGCGCACAGCCGGGTGCTAATCGGCGAGACCTTCGACCACGCCACGTTGCTGGAAGCGTTGCGCGAACCCAAATACACCGTGCTGCTGTACCCCCAGACTCCGCAGAATGCATCACCGGTCCCAGACGCCACGCTGTTGCGGCACCCTTCAAACCTGCGCCTGGTGGTGCTCGACGGCACCTGGCGCAAGAGCCGCAAGATGCTGCACCTGAGTGCGCTGTTGCAAAGCCTGCCGCGGTTGTCGCTGGACGATGTTCCAACTTCCAGCTATTTGATTCGCAAGGCGCACCGGCCCGGGCAGCTGTCCACGCTGGAGGCGACCTGCACGGCGCTGGCCCAGCTGGAGGGCCAGCCCGAGCGGTTTCAGCCGCTGCTGGACGCCTTCGACGGATTTGTGGCGCAGCAGTTGGCCTTCAGGCCGCAGTAGCGGGCATGCGCCGCATGGGGTCGCGGTCTCAAGGCCGCGCTACGGGCAGCACGTTCCAGATGGTCTTGGCGTACTGACCGATGGTGCGGTCGGATGAAAACTGCCCCATGCCGGCCACATTCAAAATCGCCTTGTGGGTCCACGCCACCGGATCGCGGTAGAGCTGCCCCACCTGGTCCTGGCAGGCAATGTAGGACGCGTAGTCAGCCAGCAGCCGGTAGTGGTCGCCGTGGTAGGTCAGGGCTTCGAAAACGGGCTTGAAGCGGTCGTTGTCTTCGGGCGAAAAGTAGCCATCGCGCAGCATGTCCAGCGTCTGGCGCAGCTCAGTGTTGTTGTCGTAGTAAACCCACGGGTTGTAGCCACCGGCGTAGGTCTGGGCGACTTCGTCGGTCGTCATGCCAAAGATGAAGATGTTGTCTGCGCCCACTTCGTCGCGAATCTCGACGTTGGCGCCATCCAGGGTTCCGATGGTCAGCGCACCGTTGAGCGCCAGCTTCATGTTGCCGGTGCCAGACGCTTCGGTGCCCGCGGTGGAAATCTGCTCGGACAGGTCCGCCGCCGGAATGATGATTTCGGCGGTGGAGACGTTGTAGTTGGGGATGAACACCACCTTCAGGCGGTCCCCTACCTGGGCGTCGTTGTTCACCACGTCGGCCACATCGTTGATGAGGCGGATGATCAGCTTGGCCATGCGGTAGCCAGGGGCCGCCTTGCCGCCGAAGATCACCGTGCGGGGTGGCGCCGTGCCACCGGCACGCAGACGGTTGTAGAGCGTGATCACGTGCAACACGTTGAGCAGCTGGCGCTTGTATTCGTGGATGCGTTTGATCTGCACGTCGAACAGCGAATCCGGATCGACCTGTATGGCCAGCCGCTGCGCAATCAACTGCGCCAGGCGCACTTTGTTGTCTCGCTTGACCTGCACAAACGCCGCACAGAACGCCGGGTCCGTAGCCAGCGGAGTGAGCTGGCGCAACTGGTCCAGGTCCTTCAGCCAGCCATGGCCAATGCGGCTGGTAATCAGCCTGGCCAGCGCCGGGTTGGCCTGGTTCAGCCAGCGCCGGGGCGTAACGCCGTTGGTCATGTTGACGATCTTGTCCGGCCAGAACCGATGAAAGTCGGAAAAAATGGTTTCCTTCATCAACCGGGTGTGGATGGCAGCGACGCCATTGACCTTGTGGCTGCCGACGATGGCCAGGTGCGCCATGCGGATGCGTTTGCCATGGGCCTCGTCAATCAGTGACATGCGAGCCCACAGCCCCGGATCACCGGGGTGGTGGTGCATGACATCGCGCAGGAAGTGGAGGTTGATTTCATAAATGATTTGCAAGTGGCGTGGCAGCACGCGCGCGAACAGCGGCACAGACCAGGTCTCCAGCGCCTCGGGCATCAGGGTGTGGTTGGTATAGCTGAAAGTGCGGGTGGTGATGGCCCAGGCGCGGTCCCAGTCCAGTTGGTGCTGGTCGGTGAGGATGCGCATCAACTCGGCCACCGCAATCGACGGATGGGTGTCGTTGAGTTGCACCGCCACCTTGTCGGACAGGGCGTCCAGCGGCAGGCCGGACTTGGCGAAGCGGTACAGCATGTCCTGCAGCGAGGCGCTGACAAAGAAATACTGCTGCTTGAGCCGCAGTTCGCGGCCCATCTCGGTGGTGTCATTGGGGTAGAGCACCTTGGACAGGTTCTCGGAGGCGTTCTTGCTTTCGACCGCCCGGATGTAGTCACCTTCGTTGAAATACGTCAGGTTAAAGTCGCGGCTGGACTTGGCAGACCACAGCCGCATGTTGTTGACCGTGCCTGTATCAAAACCCGGAATCGGGTAATCGTAGGCCATGGCCATCACGTCATCGGTGTCTATCCATTGGTGGCGCTGGATACCTTTCTCGTCGGTGAAGTCGACCGTTCGGCCATAGAACTTGACCTGGTAGAGCACCTCGGGGCGGGGAAACTCCCAGGGGTTGCCGTAGCGCAGCCAGTTGTCGGGGTGCTCGACCTGCTGGCCGTTTTCGATACTCTGGTGGAACATGCCGTATTCGTAGCGTATGCCGTAGCCGTAGCCTGGCACCCCCATGGTGGCCATCGAGTCCAGAAAGCACGCGGCCAGCCGCCCCAGACCGCCGTTGCCCAAGGCGGCATCGGGCTCTACCTCGCGCAGGTTTTCGGGTTTGAGTCCCATCTCGGCCAAGGCCGACAGCGCGTCGTGGAACTCTTTCTCGGCGCAGATGTTGAGCATGCTGTTGGTCATGGTGCGCCCCATGAGGAATTCCAGCGACAGGTAGTAGACGCGCTTGCGGTTGTCCACGTAATAGCTGCGCATGGTGGCCATCCAGCGCTCGATCATGCGTTCGCGCACCACAGCGGCCGCGGCGTAGAACCAGTCGCGATCTGTGGCGGTGATGGGGTCCTTGCCGACCGAAAAAACCAGGTGCTGGTAGAGTGAACGACGAATCGACTCGGCATCTAGCGTCGGGTGCTCGAGTTCGGGCAATGCGGCGGGCTCTTTCATGGAACGCTCCCTCGAAGTGGACCAAGACCATCATACGCGCGCTGTTGATTTCGACAAGGCACAATCACCTACTTTGCCCGATGTGGTTGAAGCTCCCCTCCGCTTTTTTCAAATCGCTGTCTGACGACTTCCTGGGGCATCTCACGCCCGGAATTCGGCGGTTGTACCGGGACAAAGCGGCCTGGGGTGTGCAGGACATCGACCCGATCATCCAGCGACTGGAGACGCGGTACGACACAGCACAGTCGCCGATGCAGACGCAGCGCGGCTTGTGGCGCTTCATCCAGAGCATCATGCTGTCCAGCCGGCCGCTGTTCTGGAGTGCCTTGCTCTACATGCTGGTCTCCACGGTGGTCGGGCTGGCGCCGGCGCTGCTGATCGAGCTGGTGATGACGCACTTTGAAAGTATTCAGGTGTCACCCTGGACACTGCCCAATGCGCTGCTGTTGCTCGCATTCCCCCTGGTGATTTACATCACCAATGTCACGTTCTGGCGCTACATCAAGGCATTTTCACAGGCGCACATGCTGCAGCGCCGGGCGCTGATGCAGGCGTTTTCCCGCAAATGGTTTCGGCTGGCCCCGCGCGTGCGCCACGAACTGCCACAAGGCAACGTGCAGAACCTGATGCACATTGACGTGCCGGCGGTCAGCCACTGCGTCGAGCGCTTCGTCGATGGGGTGATGGTGGTGGTGCACATTGCAGTGGCGGCTGCGCTTCTATGGCGCTATCTGGGCACGACGGCCGCTATTGGCCTCTCTCTCATGGCGCTGAGTGTGCCGGTCTTGAAGTACATCGTGCGTGAAACCGCCCGGCGCCAGCACGGGCTGCTGGCAGCGCGAGACAGCCGGCTGGACCTGTTCTCGCAGATTCTGTCGGCCATCAAGGTCATCAAGCTCTCCGGCTGGTCCGACGTGTTCCTGCAGCGCACCCGCAAGATCCGCGACACCGAAGTGGGTCGTCTTATCTCGGTGATGCTGTTGCAGACCCGTTCGTCGTTGGTATTTTCCAGTGCCGGATTGTTGGTGGCGACCTTTACTTATGGCATTCACATCCTGCGGGGTGGCGAGCTGCATGCGGCCATGCTGTTGCCCACACTGCTGATTTTCCAGGGCCTGGAGTTTCCGTTTGTGGTCCTGAGCGATGTGGCCAGCACTCTGGCGCAAACCAAGGTATCGGCCTCGCGTCTGCTGGATTTCTTCAATCTCCAGGAGGAGGCGTCAACCCCGGCGGCTGCGGCCCTTGCGCCCGCGCCCGGTTTGCAGGTGCGTGATCTGGTCTTCAAGGCCGACAACGGCAAGACCATTCTGGACTCGATTTCCTTTTCACTGGAGCCGGGGCAGAGTCTGGCCATCGTGGGGCCGGTGGGTGCGGGCAAGTCGGTGCTTTTGCGGGCACTGCTGCGGGAATATGCGCCCAGCGCTGGCGAAGTGCAGTGGCTGGGCCAGCCGCAGTTTGCCTATTGTCCGCAAGAGACCTTTGTTGCCAGCGGCACGCTGCGTGACAACTTGACGCTGTTTGCGCAGGGTGGCACCAACCACGACGACGCTATCCAGCGCGCCCTGCGGCTGGCCAGCCTGTCCCAGGATGTGGACCAATGGCCCGGCGGACTCAATACCGAAATCGGTGAGCGCGGCCTCAATCTGTCGGGGGGGCAGAAGCAGCGGGTGTCGCTGGCGCGTGCTGCCCTGCACCCGGCCAACACAGTGGTGCTGGATGACCCCTTCTCGGCACTGGATGTGGCCACCGAAGCCCGCATCGCCGACGACCTGTTGTTTGGTGCGTGGAGCCAACACCTGCGCATCTGTGTGACCCACCGTTTGGCGCACATCGCCCGGTTTGATCGCATTCTGTTCATTGATTCGGATGGTCGCAGTGAGTTTGGCACCCTCGAACAATTGCGCGCCACCAACCCCCAGTTTTCGAATTTCTTGCGCATTGAGGGAGAAGGCCACGCGGACCAGAGCACTGTCATGGGGCATCTCCAAGCCGATACCAGCGCAGTCTCGGAGAAGGAGGAACTGCTCACCGCCACCGAAGGTCAGGCCGCGGGAAATATTCCAGGCTCCGTCTGGCGCAATATCCTGATGACCCTGGGAGAAAGCAGCTGGAAAGGGCGGCCCGTTTGGGGCGCCAGCTGGGTTCTGGGGCTGGTGCTGCTGGCCAGCGCATTGCCACTGCTGCAACAGTTTCTGATGTCGCGCATGGGGGGCGCCAGCCCCATGACACCGGTCGCGTTCTTCGTGGCTTTCTCCGCTCTCACGCTGTTCATCCTGGTGGTGAGCTACATCGCCCAGGCAACGTTTCGGCGCAGCTGTGCCCGCACGGCGCAGGATGCCCATGACAAGATGCTGGGCGGCGTCATGGCGTCACCCTTGCGGTTTTTTGAGACCACGCCCTCCGGCCGCCTGATGAATCGTTTTTCTGCCGACATTCAGCAGCTTGATGTCGAGTTGGCCAGCCGTGGTTTCCGGTTTTCTTCAGGTGCCACCCATGTGCTGGCCTGCGTGTTTGGCCTGGTGGGGGTCGCGCCGATGGTGGTGTTGCCCTTTCTGGCGACGACCTATGTGTCGGTCCGGATCTCGCGCCTGTATGGTGTGGCGGTGCGCGAGAACGCGCGCTTGGCCGCAATTACCCGCTCGCCGGTGTTCTCGTTGTTCAACGACTGTGTGCGCGGGCATTCGACGCTGCGCGCCTTTGGCCGCGAGCGCGACCTCACCCACGCATTTGACGCGGCAGCTGCGCTGAGCCTCAACATGGAGCTGAGGCGCTGGGACCTGGCCCTGTGGCTGTCAATGCGGCTGACGGTGGTCTCCAGTGTCCTGATCGCGTGCCTCCTGGTGCCCGTGGTAATGGCGGGCACTAACGACTGGATGCCTGCGCTCAGCGCCGGCTCGGTAGGTTTACTCTTGGCGCTGTCGTTTGGTCTGCTGGGGCAAATTGAGCGCCTCTGCCGGGACTTCTTCGCGCTGTCCGCCGTGCTCGTACCCTGGGAGCGCTGCCAGCAGTGGGCAGAGTTGCCGCCGGAGGAAGGTGGCAAGGCCAATGCAGTGGTGCCGGTGGATTGGCCTACCGAAGGCTGCATCGAGTTTCGCCAGGCCTGCTTGCGTTATGCCCCGGAGCTGCCGGCCATCGTCGAGGATGCGACCTTCGTGGTTCCGGCCCACTCCCATGTTGCACTGCTGGGGCGCACTGGAGCCGGCAAATCGACGGTGTTGCTATCCTTGCTGCGCACGCTCAGCATTGAGCGCGGAGACATCCTGATCGACGGCGTCAATATTCTGGACATACCCCATGCGCGGCTGCGCCAGGCGATTGCCTATGTTCCCCAGGACCCGGTGCTGTTCCTGGGGCCGCTGCGCGAGTCCATTGACGTCACCGGTGCGTACAGCGACCACGACATCCAGATCGCCATGGCGCAGATCGGTTTGGGTGGTTTCGTTGCCGGGCTGCCGCAGGGGCTGGCAACCCCGCTGGAGGAAGGTGGACGCAACATCAGCGCCGGCCAACGCCAGCTGATTTGCCTGGCCCGCGCCCTGTTGTCGCGCTCGCGCATCATCCTGATGGACGAGGCCACCGCCAGCGTGGATGTGGAGACGGATGAACTGATCCGCGCTGCCATTCAAGAGCACTTGCGCAACACGACTATTTTGCTGATCGCCCACCGCCCCAGTTCGCTGGCGCTGTGCGACCAGTGGATTCGCGTGGAGCAGGGGCGCACGGTCACCGTAGCGCGGTCGTAACTTCCCTGTAGCGCTGGTGCAAAATCTTGACCCGCTGCACATACACCTGCGTTTCAGCATACGGTGGCACGCCCGCATAGCGTTGCACCGCCTCGGGTCCGGCGTTGTAGCCTGCGGTGGCCAGAGCCACGTCATTCTTGAAGCGTGCCAGCAAGCCCGCCAGGTACTGCGCGCCGCCCAGTATGTTGGGGCCAGCACTCTGGGGCTCGGTCACGCCGAGCATGCGCGCCGTGCCCGGCATCAACTGCATCAGACCCATGGCCCCCTTTGGCGAGCGCGCACGCGCGTTGAAGTTTGATTCTGCATGGATCACCGCCCTTACCAGGGCCGGGTCCAGCGCATATTGGCGCGCGGCCTGGGCGATCTCGTCACCGTATGCGTCGCGGTGCAGCGGGGTCGTCAGCCAATCGATGCTGGAGGTGACGGCGCAGGCGTAGCACGAGGTGCGGTAGACCACGTAGGCCACTTTGCTCGGTGGCACATCCGAAAACGAGGGGGTGCCGCCCTGCAGGTACTTGTAAATCCTGGCGTTGGGCTTCTTGGCATCGGTGTTGGCCGCTGCGTCGCCCGCGGTTGTCGCCAGGGCTGGGCCGCAGACAACAAGGCCCAGCAGCCACAGGGCTGCCAGTGCGCGAGGGAAAGTGCAGAGTGGTCGGGTCACACCACATTCTCCAACCTTTTTAGCGTCCGTCTTGCGCTCCCCGCCGCACGAGGCCAGCCAGCACCTGGGTCACCCAGCCACCGCCGCTCACCAGCACAATCCCCATGAGCACCGGAATGGCGCCCAGCAAGAAGGTTCGCTCAATGGGCTCATTCAACAGCCAGGCACCAAAGACGATGCCAAAGAGCGGTGTCATGAACGAAAACACGCCCAGGCGTGAAGCCAGGTATTTGCGCAGCAGCCAGAACCACACCAGAAAACTGGCAAACGACACCACCAGCGAATGAAACACCAGGCTGGCCCAGACCTGCGGCGTGGGGTTGAAGTGGGCCTGGCCCGAGCCCCAGGCGGCAATCGTCAACAGCACAAAGGCACCCACGAGTTGGTACAGCAGGGTCTGGGTCGCTGGTGCACGGGCCAGTGTGGTGCAGCGCACCACCACCGTGGTGGCGCCCCAGGCAATGCCGGCCAGCAGGCCCAAGAAGTCACCCCAGAGCATGTTGCCGGTTAACGACCCACCGCCTTGGTTTCGGCCGAAAAAGGTCAGCGCAATGCCGCCAAAGGCCAGAGCGATGCCAAACCACTGCACGACCCCCAGCCGTTCCGCAGGCAGCTTCCAATGCAAACCTAAAGCGGCAAAAACCGGCGCGGTGTACAGAAAGACCACCATGTGCGACGCGCTGGTGTGGCGCAGCCCTTCACCGACCAGCAGAAACTCGAAGCCGAAAAGAAGCCCCACCACCACACCGGGCCGCCAGGTGCGGTCGGCCAGATGCATACGTTCGCCCCGCGCGGCCATGAGCATGACCACCAGCAAGGCGGCCACGCCGGAGCGTAGCGCGATCTGGAAAGTCGGCGCGATGTCGGCTGCCGTGGCCTTGAGCACCACCTGCTGCAGGCCCCACACCAGGCAGAGCAGCAGCATCAGCGCAATGGCTTGTCCGTCGAGCGCTTTGCGCGAATCCATGGGGTGTCCTTTTGGTGTCAATATGCTATTAAAAAAATAGCAAACTATGCATAGTTTACGTGGGCTAAGTGTCTATTCTATTCGCAAACTTCATAACAATACCCAATATGGGTATTGTTAGAGCGCATGTGCCAGCCCCTCGCGCTCAATCGCCTCACCCAGAAAATCCAGAAACCGCCGCACCGCCGGCAGCAGGCCGCGGCGCGATGGAAACACCGCGTGGAAGATGCCGGGCTTGGGTGCCCAGCCCGGCAGCGCGATCACCAGCCGTCCGTCGCGCAACTCGTCGCTGCACATGTAGTCGGGCAGGATGCAGATGCCGGTGCCCGCCAGCACGGCCAATTTCAGTGTCATCATGTCATCGGCCACATAGCGCGGCTGGTGCTGGAAGGCGTGGCTGGCGCCGTCTGGGCCTGCCAGCTGCCAGATCACCGAGTCGCCGATGGTGGACATGCTGACGGTGTCGAGCCGGCCCAGATCCGCCAGGGTAGCCGGGCGACCTTGCCGTGCCAACTGGGCCGGGCTTGCCACCAGCAGGGTGCGGCTGATGCCAAAGTTCTTGACGACCAGGCTGCCGCTGTCGTCCAGTGTTGGGCGCACCCGCAGGGCTACGTCAAAGCCTTCCTCCACCAGATCCACGACGCGGTTGCTGACCCGCATGTCGATACGCACCTGCGGGTAGCGCGCCAGAAAGTGCGGCAGGATCGGCCCCAGCGTGGTTTGCGCCAGCGTGACCGGGCAGGCCACCCGGATGGTGCCGCGCGGCTCGGATTGGGCCTGGGCCACCGCGTCCTGCGCGGCCTGCGCGTCCTCTCGCATAGCCACACAGTGGCGGTGGTACTGCTCGCCCACGGCGGTCAGCGACAGCTTGCGCGTGGTGCGCTGCAGCAGGCGCACGCCCAGACGCGCCTCCAGCTCGGCCACCCGGCGTGACAGGCGCGATTTGGGCAGACCCAGCGCCCGCCCGGCGGCGGCAAAACTACCCCGATCCACCACCTCCGCAAAGTACACCAGGTCGTTTAAATCCTGCATTCAAGTGCTCCATTGTCCTATCAGTAGGACAATCTAACGCATTTTTGCCAACTTATCAATGAATCGTTTCATCCGCATACTTCATCCATGGCTGCAATCCGCAGCTTCACTTCAAGGACACCACCATGAAACTGCTTCACATCGATTCCAGCATCCTCGCCGCCAACTCCGTTTCCCGCCAACTGACGGCCCAGATCGTCGCCAAGTGGCAGGTCAGCCACCCCGGTACCACGGTGGACTACCTGGACCTGGCCACCAGCGCCCCCAGCCACCTGTCGGCCGATTCCCTCGGTTTTCGCATGCCACCCGGCGCGGCCGAACTGAGCGAGGTGCAAAAGAGCGAAAACGCCATCTCCGAGGCGCTGGTCAGGCAGTTCCTGGCGGCTGACGTGATCGTGGTCGGCGCGCCGCTGTACAACTTTTCTATCCCCAGCCAGCTCAAGGCCTGGATTGACCGCGTGGCGCAAGTAGGCCGTACGTTCAAGTACACCGAGAAAGGCCCGCAGGGCCTGGCTGGCGGCAAAACTGTGATCGTGGCGTCGACCCGCGGTGGTGTCTATTCCACCAGCGAAGGTGGCCGCGCCATGGAGCACCAGGAGAGCTATCTGCAGACCGTGTTCGGCTTCTTCGGCATCACCGACGTGCGCTTTGTGCGCGCCGAAGGCCTGGCCATGGGAGACGCTGCCAAGACACAGGCGCTGGCATCGGCCGAACTGGCAATCCGTGCGGTGGCGCTGACCGCTGCCAATGAAGCCAGCGCCGTGCAAGCGGCTTGAACCGCCAGCAATCATGACATCGCCCACCCAAGCCCCTGTCCTCTTCATCTCGCACGGTGCGCCCACCTTCGCCATTGAACCCGGTGTGTTGGGGCCGCAATTGCGGGCCCTGGGTCAAAAACTGTCGGGCTTCAAGGCGGTGCTGGTGGTATCGCCGCACTGGCAAACCCGGGATGTGCAGGTCATGACCACGCAGCAGCCCGAGACAGTGCACGACTTTGGCGGTTTTCCCTCCGCGCTGTACGACCTGCAATACCCGGCACCGGGCGAGCCAGCACTTGCCCGCGAAACGGTCCGGCTGCTGACGGCGGCCGGTTTCACCACGAACTTCGATGAGCGCCGCGGTCTGGACCATGGCGCCTGGGTGCCGCTTTACCACATGCTGCCCGACGCCCAGGTACCCGTCTTCCAAGTCTCGATGCCCGCATCACTGACCACGGCGCAAGCCGTGGAGTTGGGTCGGGCGCTGGCGCCGTTGCGGGCACAAGGGGTGATGATCGTCGGCTCTGGCAGCATGACGCACAACCTGTACGAATTCCGCCAGGGCACCACGCGACCGGAACCCTACGCGCAGGAGTTTGCGGCTTGGGTGCGCACGGCGGTCGTGGCCAACGCGCGCACGCCACTGATCAACTACCGGGTCGAGGCTCCGCATGCCGTGCGCGCGCATCCGACCGAAGAACATTTTCTGCCCTTGCTGGTGGCACTGGGCGCGCAGCAGGAGGGTGACGTGCTGCAGGTGCTCGATGGTGGTGGCGTCAGCCACGGGATGCTTTCCATGGAGTCTTACGTGTGGGGAATGCCCCAGTGAATCTGCACGACGCTCAACGTGCTTTTCGTTTGCGTGCGTCCGACGGGATGTCGGACTTCAAACGTGGCTCAGCCAAGTAGACCTTTAACTCCTTGTCAGAGCGGCGAATGTGGAGCGACAGCCAGCCGCGCAGCACGGAAGACATCAAGGCCTCTTCGCGCTGAAGGTGGCCCAGCGTGTAGGCGACGACCTTTTTCAAGACGTCGTCAATGACCTCTACGCCTCGTCCCTCGGAAGTCGCCGTGTTCAGCGCGTTGACAAGTGCGATCAGTTGGCGGTGGTCAGCGTCAAAGGGACCACCATCAATTACCAGACCGTCTGCCCATTCAAAATATGCCATGGTCGTACGCTCCGTTTTGGTTAGCGCACGGACAAAGCACGCAGGCCAGAGGCCGGGGCTTGGCCACCCAATTTGAAGAAGCTGACCACCTCCAGCAGCCCCTTGGCCTGGTGCTCCAGTGATTGCGCTGCGGCTGCGGCTTGCGCGACCAATTTGCAACCTGCGCCCACACTTGTCACGGACGCGCCAATCAGCGCTTTGATCTCCTTGGCTGCCTCAGCGGACCGACCGGCCAAACTGCGCACCTCACTGGCCACAACGGCAAAGCCACGGCCCTGCTCCCCAGCGCGCGCAGCCTCGACCGCTGCGTTGAGTGCCAAGATATTGGTCTGGAATGCAATGCCATCAATCACCCCAAGGATGTCGGCGATCTTTGCTGACGAGGTGTTGATGGCCTCCATGGTGTGGACCACCTCGGAGACTATTGCGCCACCCTTGGCGGCCACCTGCACGCGGACTCCGCCAGTTTGTGTGCATGGTGGCCGCTCCACCGCGCACTTCCGTAACGATGCGCACCAGACTGTCGTTCATGTCGCCGAGTGCTTGCAACAACATGCCGGTTTCGTCCTTTCGGTTGACCGCAATGCGACTGCTCAGGTCACCTCCCGCTACCGTGCGGGCAATCTGAACTGCTTCACTCATGGGTTCAGCAATGGATCGTGTAATTCCGTACGCGAGGCCCATGCCAAGCAGCAAGCCCAACACTGCCAGACTCACCATCAGCATGCGTGCCGAATCAATGTTGCGCTGTACTTCCGCGTTGCGTCGGTCGCCAGCACCAATTCCATGGTGCGTCTGCCATTTGCCCGTGTGGTGGCGTTGATGGTGCTGGCTGCCTCGGACTTGACCCAGTCTTATTCAATGATGCGCGTATTGACGTCCCCAACCTGCGTGAAGCGCGTCACACCCAGGGCTGCCATGCCCAGCATCATCACAATGAGCAGCCCGAAACCTGCGGTCAAACGGGTACCAATCTTCAGATCCATCCATCTCGTCATAGTAGTTTCTCCCTTTGTTACAGACGCAGCGGCGGCCGTTCTAGTCCGCCTCGCGCTCACCCCACTCTTGCTTGATCGACAAAACCTCAGGCAGGATGCGCACGAAGTGATCAAGCAGGCGTGGTTCAAAGTGAGACCCTGAACCCGCCAGCATTGTTTCCATAACGCGGGCCATCGGCCAGGCCACTTTGTAGGGCCGCTGAGTCGTTAGCGCGTCAAACACATCCGCAATGGCGACGATGCGCGCCATGTCCGGAATATCTTCTCCGCTCAGACCCAGCGGATAGCCACTGCCATCCCACTTTTCATGGTGACAGTGTGCGATGGTCGCAGCCATCCGCAACAGGGGTGCCGCGCTCTTGGACAAAATCTTATAGCCCACACTGGCATGGGTTTGCATCACGGCCCACTCCTCGGCATCCAGCTTGGCAGGTTTGTGCAGAATCGCGTCGGGTATGGCCAGCTTGCCTATGTCGTGCATGGGTGCAGCCAGTTCTAGCTGAAAGCATTCGTCCTGCCCCCAGCCAGATGCAGCGGCCAGTGCGCGACTGTAGGCTGCCATGCGCCAAATGTGGGTGCCGGTATCGGTATCCTTGAACTCGCTGGCTTCACCTAGCATGTAGATGGCATCGCTATAGCTCTGGGCGAGCTGTTTGGTGCTGACCAGGGAGAGGTGCGTGCGCACCCTAGCCAGCACCACCGCAGGTGAGACGGGTTTGATCAGGTAGTCCACGGCGCCAACTTCGAATCCGGCAGTTTCGTTGCCGGCATCGGCCAGACTTGTCACAAAGATTACGGGAATGCTCTCCGTCTGTGGGTTTGCCTTGAGTTCGCGGCAAGTGGTGTAGCCATCCATTTCCGGCATCTGGATGTCCAGCAACACCAGGGATGGTTGGTGTTTGGCTGCGGCCGTCAGCGCTTCAAACCCATTGCGTGCAAACACCAAGGCATAGTGGGGCGACAAAATCTGCCGCAGCAGGGCCAGATTGGCGGGCTCGTCGTCAACGATCAAGATGGGTCCTGTCACGGCATCATCCCTCCACAGCAAGGTCCAGACTTTCGCAAAGCTGCCTTGCAGCCGCTTGCGCGCCCCTGAAATCAAAATCGTTTAACGTCGCATGCACCAGTTGCAACCGGTGCGGCTCCATCAGCCTTTCCAGGCCCACCAGTGCCCGATCGGCACCATCCAGATCGTCGGCATTCAAAGTGGTGAGCAAGTCGGTCATCAGCGCGGCCATGCGCGCGTGCTGCTCGGCAGTCAGTTCGACCACGCTGGTTTCGGTCACCGCTGTGTGCGGTGCGTAGATTGCAATTGAGGCCAAGGCTGAGTCCATGGCGTACTGCAAACGTTCCAGAATGCGTGCTGCGTCACCATCCGCCTTCAGTTTGAGATCCACTTCACCGGCGCAGCGCGCGACGTCTGTCAAGGCTAGATTGCCAGCTGCACCCTTGAGCTTGTGCGCATAGGCCATGGCTGCCGACTTGTCGTCGCGTGCCAGCAAGCTCTGCAGATGTTGAATACTGTCCTGATAATCCACCGCGAATTTGCGCAAAAATTTGGTGTAAACACTATGGTCGCGCCAAATGCGCAAGCCAGCGGCAGCATCAAGCCCCGGCAGCTTCTCGCCGCCGTGCACGGGCGCACCCACTAGGGCGCCGGGCGGCACACCAGCGGCGGCGACGCCAGCAGTCGGTTCGCGCAGCCATTTCAACAAGGTGGCAAAAAGGTGGTCGGGGGCAACCGGCTTGGCCACAAAGTCGCACATGCCGGCTTGCCCGCACGCCCTGCGATCTTCATCAAACGCGTTTGCGGTCATTGCGACAACCGGAATGCTGGCACAGCCGGGCAACGCATGTATGAGGCGCGTGGCCTGCAAGCCGTCCAAGACGGGCATTTGCAGATCCATCAGGATCAGCGCGTAGGTGGTTGATGCCACCATTTCCACCGCTTGCTGTCCATCAGCGGCCGTGTCGATGAGCAGTCCGGTGCCGTCCAGGATCTGCTGTGCAATTTCACGATTGATTTCCACGTCATCCACGATCAGGATGCGCGACCCTGCGTGCTGGCGCAACTCCATCTCGGTACTTTGTGAGAACAACATCACTTGACTAGCCATGATGCCCTGACCGCGCCGCAGGCGGGCGGTGAACCAGAAGGTTGCGCCCTGCCCCGGCACGCTGTCCACCCCGGCTTCGCCCCCCATCAATTGGGCCAAGCGCCGTGTGATAGCCAGCCCCAAACCGGTTCCCCCATACTTGCGGGTGGTAGAGGCATCGGCCTGTTCAAAAGCCTGAAACAGGTTGGCCTGCTTTTCAGATGAGATGCCAACACCGGTGTCTTCCACTTCGAACCGAACGAACACGCCGGCAGACGTTTCCTCCAGCAGGCGCGCACGCAACGCCACAAATCCGCTGTTGGTAAATTTGACTGCGTTGCTGGCATAGTTCAGCAGGGACTGGCGCAGGCGTGTCGGATCGCCCCGCAGCCAGACCGGAACGCTATCTGGGCTGACATCCACCACCAGTCCCTTGTTGCGCGCCTGGTCTGCTATGAGTGAGTACACGTTGTCCAGCAGGCTGCCCAAATGAAAATCGGTTTCCTCAAGCTCCAGGTGGCCCGCTTCGATCTTGGAAATATCCAGAATATCGTTAATGATGGACAGCAGATGGCCGGACGCCGCCTCAATCTTGTTGAGGCGCTGAACCTGCGCCGGGGTGGGCGCATCGCGTCGTAGCAAGTGCGAAAAACCCACGATGGCATTCATGGGTGTGCGGATTTCGTGGCTCATATTGGCCAGGAACGCACTCTTGGCGCGGTTGGCAGTTTCTGCCACGCGTTGAGCCTGCGTCAACTCTACCGTGCGCTGGACGACCAGGTCTTCCAGGTGGTCGCGGTGCTGTTCCAATTCCTGATTCAGGCGGACGGTCTCGGTGATGTCTTCCTTCATGGCCATATAGTGCGTGATCCGTCCGTCTGCCTGACGGACAGGCGTGACCTGCACCGATTCGGTGTAGTGACTGCCATCCTTGCGCCGGTTGTAAAACACGCCACTCCAGGCTTCGCCTGCAGTCAGGGCTTTCCACATCGACGTGTATACCTCGGGTGGTGTATCTCCCGACTGCAGGATGCGCGGGTTCTTGCCCATGGCCTCCTCGCGGCTGTAACCAGTGGCGCGCACAAAGGCGTCGTTGACGTATTCAAGGTTACCCTCCATGTTGGTGATTGCTACCACCACGGGGCTCTGTTCGACAGCCGCTGACAACTGCGTTAGTTGTATCTGTGACGCCTTTCGCTCCGAAATGTCCAGGGCGTACGCCAAAATGCACGGCTTGCCATCAAAATCAATGCACTCGGCCGAAATGCTGACGTAGTGGATCGAGCCGTCTTTGTGTCGAAAGGCTGCCTCATAGTCCACAAGGCGACCAGCAGCACGCAAAGCCAGGGCACACTCTCGGCGTCGGCTTTGGTCTGCCCAAAGTTCCACTTCCAATGTGGTTTTGCCAACCAGGTCGGACGGTGTCCAGCCAAAGTCTCTTTCCCAAATGGGGTTGGCCCGAATGAATCGGCCCTCATCAAGCGTCGCAATAGATGCGGCGATGGGACTGGAGTCGAAAACCATGGTCATCAACTGCCCCGATCGCTGCAATTCCTGTTCTGCGCGTTTGCGTACGCTAATGTCTCTGATATAGGCTGTGAAGTAATGGCGCCCGTTTTGCAGCAACTTGGAGATGGTCAGTTCCATCGGAAACTCTGTACCGTCAGCACGCAGGCCAGGCACTTCGATGCGTTTGCCCAGAATCGTGGCATTGCCGCTTTGTAGGTAACGGGCAATGCCAAGGCGATGTCCCTCGCGCAGAGCTGGCGGAACTATGAGATCTGCTAGATCATGCCCGATGGCGTCTTCAGCAGCGTGCCCGAAGACGGGCTCCGCCTGCGCATTCCAGCTGATGATTTTGCCGTCCTGGTCCATGCTGACGATGGCGTCTAAGGCTGCGTCCATCAGCATTTGTGCGCGCTCCTGGCTTTCTTTGACGGTTGCATCCAGCTGGCTGCGCTCCAGCGCGTCTTGGGCCTCATGGGCCTGCTGTGCCAGCTGCTGCGCACGCTGCTGCTGGCGCCAGAGCAGGAATACGCCAACGCTATGGGCGAGGACGGCTGCCAACGCCACCACCATAATCCAAAAGGCCAGGGTGTTGAGGGGACCAAAAACCTCATCCTGATCAAGTTTGGCCACAATGTGCCATGAGGTACCCGCGACGGGGCGGTATGCCGCAAGAACTGCTTTCTGACGGTAGTCCGTGCCCGTGGTCGTTCCGGGTGTGTTGGCCCGAATCGCCATGACCGCAGGCAAACCAGGCGTGTCCATTGGCAGTGCCATCGCCAAGGCAGTGCCCTTGCGGTGGCGCAGGTCGTTCAGAAACAATGCGGTATTCGCCTCCTGGCGTACCAGCAGTGTTTCACCGGTGGGGCTGGCCGTGGGCCAGGTCTGAATCAGCGGGTAGATAAAGTGGTTGACGTCGACCTGAATCGCAACCACTGTCGCGGGGCGCCCATTGACCGCGCTTCCCTCTCCTAACGGTACCAGCCAGCGAATATGGGGATGGCCCTCGGCATCGCGATACAGTTCGCTGCGCTGCACGACGCCCGGCTGAATGGTCAGAAGCTGCTCGGCAATATCCTTGCTCACGTCTGCAATGTTTCCGGAGTGCATCAGCAGTCGGCCATCGTGCCGAAAGATGGCCACCCCCGTACTGCCGTAACTTTCTCGGAAGATGCTCAGGTAGTGCTGGAGATCAGTGCGTATCTCCTCGGAGAGTTTGTCATTCGCCAGATCGTTGGCCTGCGCAATCAGCGGGGAGCTGGCCATCAACAACCGTCCGTCGCCTTGGCGCTCGGCCAGCCAATTCTCGATCTGATCGGCCTTTAGCTTGGCGATGGCCTCAAGGTTGGCATAGGTGTCACGTTCAACTTCGGGGGCGTACAGCTGGACGACCATCCAGCCTGTCAGTGGCACCACCATGATCAACGCCACAAACAGCACGAATAGCTTGCCCATCCGACCCGTGCGGCCGTGTTCGGCCGTGCGCAGCACGATGGCGGTGCTGGTGGCTTCCTCAGGTAAATGGCGCATGGGTGTTTTCGACAAAACCAGGTTTATTGGCGAAACATACTAAGTCGCCTATCGTCTGACCACAACACCAAAAGCCAAGAAACCGTCAAATCTCCTAATCCCTGGCCACCCTGACCGCGGGTTTAATACCCCTGAAAGCTAGCTGCGCGTCGCCCACGCTTGCCCCAAAGCAAACACGGAGTTCGAGGCGCCGTGGCTTGGCTTGTCTTGCTTGGGCTTCTGAAACACACCCTTCTGCACGGGCCTGCGTTCCTGCACCTCGAAGCCCTTGGCCTTTTGTTCGACGGCAAGGCTTTTCAGGGTGACGGTCTTCAGGTACGTCAGCACGGTGGATTGCAGCGCATTCCACAAATCCTGCGTCATTTCCTGGGCGCTGACGGAGGTCTCACGCGCTGAACCGGTGTCGCTAGTCGTGCGCTCATAGGCCCCGTCTTCAATCGCCCCAACGATGTCGGCGACTGAAATGGTTTCGGCCGCGCGTGCTAGTGTGTAGCCGCCACCGGGGCCGCGGGTGCTTTCCACCAGGCCGTGCTGGCGCAGGCGGGCAAACATCTGCTCCAGGTAAGACATGGAAATGCGGTGGCGCTGGGCCAGATCGGCCAAGGGCACGGGGGTGGAGGTCTGGCGCAGGGCCAGGTCAATCATGGCGGTGATGGCAAAACGTCCGCGGGTACTCAATCGCATGGGATCACTCCTTCCAGCACGAAGGTGGCTGGTGAATCGTAAATGTATGCCCGACAATGCTTCGTGTAAATTCGAATTTGCAACAATTTAACTTCGATTAATGCGAAGTAAAGGATGACCATGAATTTCAAACACCTGCACTACTTCTGGGTCACAGCCAAAGCTGGCGGTGTTATGCGCGCAGGTGAGCAGTTACACACCACACCGCAAACCCTGTCTGGCCAGATCAAGCTGCTGGAAGAGTGGTTGGGTCGCAAACTGTTTCGCAAGAGCGGTCGGCGGCTCGAACTCACCGAAGACGGCCACCTCGCCATGGGCTACGCGGACCAGATTTTCACCTTGGGTACTGAAATGGAAACCGCACTGCGCCAGGCCCATGGTGGCCAACGCCTGCTGGACTTCAAGGTGGGTGTAGCCGACTCTGTGACCAAGTCCATTGCCTACCGTCTGCTGGAACCCGCACTGACGGTGGCGGAACCGGTGCGCCTGGTGTGCCACGAGGGCAAGTTCCCCGATCTGCTGGCCCAGCTGGCGCTGAACCGGTTGGACCTGGTGATTGCCGATGAGCCCATGTCCAAGCGCCTGAACGTTAAGGCCTTCAACCATCCGCTGGGGCGCACCGCCATGAGCTTCTTTTGCGCACCCGAACTCAAGCGCCAACTCAAAGGCGGCTTTCCCCAATGCCTGAACGACTTCCCGTTGCTGATCCCGGGCGCCCAGGCCTCGGTACGCCAGCAGTTGGAAGGCTGGCTGACGCGCCACCAGATCCACCCCCGCATCATTGGCGAGTTTGACGACGCCGCCTTGATGAGCGCCTTTGGCCGCGAGGGGCGTGGTGCCTTCATGGCACCCAGCGTGATGGAGCACGACACCGTGGCGCAGTTTGGCGTGGAGGTGATTGGCCAAACTGACGAACTGGTGGACGAGTTTTACGCGGTGTCGGTGGAGCGGCGCATCACCCACCCCTGTGTGGTGGCGATTACCAGCGCAGCCCGTGGGCAGCTGTTTGGGTGAACGCGAAGCGCGTTAGAGCCCACAACCCCGTAGCAATAGCGACACCACATGCTCGGTCGCGCGGGAATGCTCTTTGGCGGTGAGTGATGGACGCCCTAACACTGCGGACACCTGCACATCAAAGTCAGCATAGGTTTGCGTGGCGGCCCAGATCGTAAAAAACAGGTGCGTGGCGTCCACCGGCGCCATGCGCCCGGCATCTATCCAGCCATGGATGACGGCGGCCTTCTCCACCACCAGTGGGCGCAGCTCCGTCGTCAGAATGGTTTTGACGATGGGCGCGCCGTGCAGCATCTCATTAGCGAAGACCTTGGAGCCGTCCGGTCGTTGCGCCGACAACGCCATCTTGACACGGATGTACTGCTCCAGCGCGGCGCGTGGATCGGCATCGGCTGTAATGCCCTGTGCGGGTGCCAACCAGTCGCTCAGGATGCGTGCCAGCACCGCGCGGTACAGCACCTCTTTGCTGCCAAAGTAGTAGTGCAGGTTGGCCTTGGGCAGGCCACTGGCCGTTGCGATGGCCGCCATGGTGGCGCCGCCAAAACCGGCCCGGGCAAAGACCTTTTCGGCCGCGGCCAGAATGCGGATTTCATTGGCCTGGCGAATCTGGCCTTTGACCGCGTCGTCTTCTGGTGCGGGCGCCGGGGCGCTGGGGCGTGGGGTCTTGATGGGTTTCTTCATGTGGGCAAAAAAGGGGTCGCATCACTGTGGACACGACCCCTTGCAGTCATGGTGAATGCAATCAGACGGGGCAGTTTACTTGGCTGCGGCTTCCCAAACCACATGCGACATAGCCGCAGCGCCCGGGTCTTTCTTGATCACCGGCGAGCTGCCACCGGCCAGCAGTACCTTGACGGTGCGCTCGTAGGCAGCCTTGTCCAGGTAACCGATCTTGGGCGTGCCGGCATTGGTGATCAGCTTGGCCACGTTTTCCATCTGGCGCTTTTGCACCTTCAAAGTTGCGCTGCCGGAAGCGTCGGCGGCGACCACCACCTTGGCAGCAGCCTCAGGATCCTTGACTGCGTCATTCCAGCCCTTGAAGCTGGCCTTCAGGAACTTGGCCATGCGGGCCACGAAGGCCGGGTCCTTCAGCTTGGCTTCCATCACATACAGGCCGTCTTCCAGCGTGGCCACGCCTTCTTTTTCATAGAAGAAGGTGACCAGATCGCTTTCTTTGACGCCCGCATCCACCACCTGCCAGTACTCGTTGTAGATCATGGTGGAGATACAGGCGGCCTGGTTCTGCAACAGCGGGTCGACATTGAAACCCTGCTTGAGGATCTTGATGTCGGTGTCGGGCTTATTGCCCAGCTTGGCCATCCAGTTCAGGAAGGGGTATTCATTGCCGCCGTACCAGACGCCCAGGGTCTTGCCCTTGAGGTCTTTGGGGGTGGTCACGCCACTGGATTTCTTGCAGGTCAGCATCAGGCCGGACTGGTTGAACACCTGTGCAATGTTGACCAGGGGTACACCGGCTTCACGCGAGGCCAGGGCCGAAGGCATCCAGTCCACGATGACGTCGGCGCCGTTACCGGCAATCACCTGCGCGGGGCCAATGTCAGGACCACCGGGTTTGATGGTTACATCCAGACCCTCGGCCTTGTAGTAACCCTTGGCCTGCGCCACGTAGTAGCCGGCAAACTGGGCCTGCGGCAGCCACTTGAGCTGGATGGTCACCTTGTCGGCGGCATGCGCGGTCATGCCGCACACCGCCAATACCGCGGCCATCAGGCCTTTGCTCACCAGAGAAGAACGATTCATGGAACACTCCTTGGGTTGTGGATGGAAACAAAACAACGGGACCTACGCACAGAGCGCATTATTGCCCCCGGATCGACGGATGCCAGAACGCGGCACGCCGCTCCAGCTGTACAAGCAAGGCGTAGGCCAGCGAGCCAGTGACCGCAGCCACCACAATCGCACCCCACACCAGAGACATGTTCATGCGGGCCGCTTCGGTCGAGATCCGAAAGCCCAGGCCCACCGTGGGGGAACCAAAAAATTCGGCCACGATGGCACCAATCAGGGCAAGCGTGGCGTTGACCTTGAGAGCGCCAAAAATGAAGGGCGTGGCCGAGGGCAGCCGCAGCGACCACAGCGTGCGGGTGTAACTGGCGGCGTAGCTGTACATCAGTTCGCGCTCCAGCTTGCCCGAGGCTTTCAGGCCGGCCAGTGTGGACACCAGCATCGGGAAGAAGGTCATCAACACCACGACCGCGGCCTTGGATGGCCACTCAAAGCCAAACCACATCACCGCAATCGGTGCCACGGCCACCAGCGGCACGGTGCTGGTTAGAGACGCCAGTGGCAGCAGGCCGCGTTGGAGGAAGGGCATACGGTCGATGGCCACGGCTACGGCAAAGCCCAGGCCGCTACCGACAACCCAGCCCACGCAAACGGCCTTCAGCACCGTCTGCGTGAAGTCTCCCCACAGCTTGCCGGGGTTGTCGATCATCGACTGGACGATCAGCGAGGGCGCGGGCAGCAGCACACGCGGTACCTCAAAGGCTACCACCAGCATTTGCCAAAAGTACAACACCCACAGGCCAAACAATGCGGCGGTCAAAACGCCGTCAAAACGTGTGCCCTGAATGGCAGCAACACGGCGGATGGTCCATAGCGCGGCGCCACCCAGCACGATCAGCATCAACCAGAACAGCGCGTTTGGTGGGCTGCTGCCTTGTGCAGCGGGGTGCAGGAACAACAGGCTGGCGGCGACCAGCGATGCCCCTACCGCGGCGGCCGTGGTGCGGTTGGAAGGCTTTGTCAAGGCTGCCTCCGGTGCCGCAGGGCGAAGTGTTCGGTGGCGGCCACCAGCGTGGTCAGCAGCAAGCCCAGCAGCGCCGACATCACCAGTGCCGACCAGATGGCCAGCGTGTTGCCGTAGTACGAGCCCGTCAGCAGACGTGCACCCAGGCCAGCCGTGGCGCCGGTGGGCAACTCTGCCACCATGGCGCCCACCAGGCTGGCGGCAATGCCCACGCGCAGCGCGGGGAACAAAAAGGGCAGGGCGGCGGGCAGGCGCAGCATCCACAGCGCTTGCCAGTTGCTTGCCGCATAGGTGTGCATCATTTCGGTCTCGATCACCTGCGGCGAGCGCAAGCCCTGCACCATGGCCACGGTGACCGGGAAGAAGCTCAGGTACATCGCAATCACCGCCTTGGGCGCCAGGCCCTCCAGCCCCAGGCTGCCCAGAATCACCAGCACGATGGGCGCAATCGCCAGCACCGGCACGGTCTGTGACGCGACAATCCACGGCAGCAAAGCGCGGTCCAGCGTGCGCGAATGCACGATCAGCACAGCCAGCACCAGACCCAGTAGCGTGCCCAGCACAAAACCCACCAGCGTGGTCTCGCCCGTCACCGCCACATGGAACAGCAGGTTGCGTGGGGAATCGAGCGGCCAGTCATTGATGCCGGACCAGAAGTCCAGCGCAATCTGATGAGGCGCCGGCAGCACCGGGCGCTCCATGTTCCAGGTGGTGGCCAGCAGGTCTTGCCAGGTCCAGGGGTTGCCGGCGGGCGCCAGCACGCGCTCGACGGCGGCGCTGCTGTTCATGCCCCAGGCAGCGCCGTACCAGATGAACAGGAAGATAACCAGCAGCACGGCCACGGGCAGGCCGTTGTCCCACATCCGGCGGGCCAGTGGCGGGGTGGGCGCATTATTCGAAGTGGCCATCGGCCAGCGCCTCGCGCACCTGGTGCGCCACATCCATGAAGGCCTGCGTGTCGCGCAACCCCAGATGGCGTTCATCGGGAAGGGGGGATTCGATCACCCGCACGATGCGCCCGGGCCGTGGCGACATGACGACGATGCGGGTGGACAGGTAGACTGCCTCGGCAATCGAGTGGGTAACAAACACCACGGTGCGGCGCTCGCGCTGCCACAGTTGCTGTAGTTGTTCGTTCAGCCGGTCGCGGGTGATTTCGTCCAGCGCGCCAAAGGGCTCGTCCATCATCAAAATCTTCGGCTCAAAGGCCAGGGCGCGGGCGATGGACACGCGTTGCTGCATGCCGCCGGAGAGCTGCCAGGGGTATTTGCCCTCAAAACCCTTGAGGCCCACGCGCTCCAGATGCTCCAGCGCGATGCTGCGGTTTTGGGCGCTCTCTCCGCCCTGGATCTGGAGCGGCAGCATCACATTACCCAAAACGGTGCGCCAGGGGAACAGGGCTGGTGCCTGGAAGACGTATCCGTACGCGCGGGCCAGGCGGGCATCGTGCGGGCTGACACCGTTGACAAGGACCGTGCCCTCGCTGATTTGCTCCAGGTCGGCTATTACCCGTAAGAGCGTGGTCTTGCCGCAGCCCGAGGGGCCAATCAGCGAGACAAACTCGCCCTCTAATATGCGCAGGTCAATATTGCTCAGGGCTTTGACCGGCGTGTCGGCGGTCTGGTAGACCAGGCTGGCATTGCAAACCTCGACGGCGGGTATGGAATCTGGGGTCATGGGCAAAAGCTAACCAATTGGTCAAGTTATTGTATGGCGGCTTGCAAGTTTCGTACCGCCATTGGACGCCCTATCCGCATTTACCCTCCCCGGGAATTACCCGGGTGTCGTCGGCCAAAGCTACAGCAACAGCTGGGCCTGAATTTCCCGGGCAATAGAGGTTAGCGGCACCGTCTTGGCTACCGCACCATGCTTCACGGCTTCCTTGGGCATGCCGTAGACCACGCAGCTTTCCTCATCTTGACCAACCGTCATGGCGCCAGCCTTGCGCATTTCCAGCAAGCCAACAGCCCCATCGTCACCCATACCGGTCATGATCACGCCCAGTGCATTGGCGCCGGCGCATTTGGCGACAGATCGAAACAAAACATCAACTGAAGGGCGATGCCTGTTCACCAACGGGCCATCCATCACCTCGACATAGTACTGCGCACCGGTGCGGCGCAGCAGCATGTGTTTGCCGCCGGGCGCAATCAGCGCGCGCCCCGGAATCACACGGTCATTGTTTTGGGCTTCCTTCACCTCAATCTTGCAAAGGCCGTTGAGGCGGTTAGCAAACTCGGCGGTAAATTTCTCAGGCATGTGCTGCACAATCACAATACCCGGTGTCACCCGGGGCAGGCTGGTCAGCACCAATTCCAGTGCCTGCGTGCCACCCGTCGATGTGCCCAACGCGACTACCCGCTCGGTAGTCTGGATCATGGCGGTGTGTTTGTCAGCGGCCGGCATGATGACATCGGCCGTGTTCTTCTCACGCACCGCGACCGGTTGGTACTTTTTCACCTTGGCCTTGGCGGCCGCTTTGACGGCGGTGACCATATCGTCGCTGGCATCCACCAAGAACTGTTTCAAGCCCAGCGTGGGTTTGGTGATGATGGCCACTGCGCCGGCCGCCAGTGCCTCAATCGACGTCTTGGCCCCGGATAACGCCAATGTGGAACAGATCACTACCGGCGTAGGGCGTTCGGCCATGATCTTCTTCAGGAAAGTAATGCCATCCATGCGTGGCATTTCCACGTCCAGAACGATGACGTCAGGCCACTGAACATTCATGCGGGCAATGGCAAGTATTGGGTCTGCGCAGGCTGCAATCACCTCAATTTCGGGGTCCTGGCCCAGTAATTCCGTCACCACCTGGCGCACGACGGCTGAGTCATCCACCACTAGTACTTTGATTCGTGTCATATCAAATCTCCCTCTGACTCGAAACCTGGGCTACTCGGAGGAACTTGGTGACACCAAACGTCGCCCATGCTGACGTCAAAAATGATTTGCCGATGCCCAATGCCAAACAGACTCTCGGACACGATAGGCACACCGTGGCGGCGCAACAGGTCCAGAGCCGCTTCGCCATTGCGTTGCCCTACGTTCATAGCGTCGGCGTGCATGTGTTCCGGAAACATATTCCCACCCCCAAAAACCTTGCCCTGGCACTGTGAGGCGGGAACCCCTAAAAGCTTGAGTTCATCCAGCATAAGTTGCAGCGCCTCGTCACCATATCGCGCATCAAGCCCCTCGCTGCGATCGGAAGCCCCCCGTTTAGGCAACAGAAAATGCGACATGGCTCCGATACGTTTGAAGGGATGCCACAAAGTGATCGACACACACGAGCCCAGCATTGTGCGCATTTGGTACTCTGCGTCGCCTACAAAAAACTCACCCGGCTGCAAAAAAATGTCTATCAGGCCTTCGATTCGATGCATATCAACCCGCCTTCCGATAGATCGATGGTGCCACCGACTCCACAGCGTTGCTGATGTTGTTCAGACTTTCGGAGTGGCCTACGCAGAAGAAGCCGCCGGGCTTCATTGACGAGATCACACGTGCTACCACCTCCCGTTTGGTGTCGTCACTGAAATAGATCATCACGTTGCGCAAGAAGATCACGTCAAACTGCCCCATATTGGGTAGGGGCACGTTGAGGTTGACGTAGCGAAACAGCACGCGATTCCGCAGGTTGCGCTCTATCAACAACTTGCCCTGGTGTTCGCCAGAACCCTTGAGGCAAAAGCGACGCAAGTAGTCCGGCGGTATGTGACGCGCACGTTCCATGGTGTACAGGGCACGCGCTGCTCCTTTCAGCACTTGCGTACTGATGTCGGTACCCAGCACCTCCCAAGGCGTGGACTCCATGCAGTCGGCCAATACCATGGCTATGCTGTAGGCCTCTTCGCCGCTGGAGCTGGCAGCGCTCCACACCCGAAACGGCTGCGCGCGAGTGCGCGCCGCCAGCGCCTGAGCCCGCAAGAACTCGAAGTGCTTGATCTCGCGGAAGAAGTAGGTCTCGTTTGTGGTCAGCAAATCCACCGCCACCTGTACTTCATCCGGATGCTCGCCCGACGAGAGCAAGTTGAAGTACTGACCAAAACTCTCTAGCCCGTGCAATGTCAGGCGCTTGCCCAGACGCCCCTCCACCAGTGCCTTCTTTTGCTCAGACATGGTGATGCCGGCCGCCTCAAAAATAAAGCGCCGAAACTGAGCCAACTCTTTATCAGTGATTGGTGTCATAGCCTTGACTGTAGGGCTGTACCACGCAGAAAAGTATCAGGCGATTACCTGAGAGTTCCGGGTAAAACACCTGAGCACTATCCTCTCCATCAAAGAGAGAGTCTGTCTAGCGGCGTTCCTGCAAAGTCTGGACGTGTGCCAGGATGTCCTTGACCACGCTGGGGTCCAACTCCCGCAGGGCCGGCATGGTGTCATCCGGATGGCCGTTGAGCATGTTGTGCAGGCTGTGCCAGGGGTCTCCACGCGACACCTTGCCCACATGACGTTTGGCAACAAAATAGCCGTCAAGTCCATGGCAACCGGCACACATAGTGCGGTAGTGAGCCTGGCCCCTGGCCGCATCACCGCGGGATAGTCCGGTCTTGGGGTCGATCACGGTGTCCATGTCGGTCTGCCCATAACTCACAAAATTGGCCAGATCCTGCAAGTCCCGGTGCTTCAGTACCGCCCCGTAGTAATGGGACGTACCACGCAATACCGCAATGGTTTTGACCGGGTCGGTGCCTGCCATTGTGCGAATACCCTTTATGCCGGTGGCATGGATGCCTTTGCCATACTGCCCCTGATCACCCTTGTAATCCCAGCCATGGCACTCCTTGCAGCGCCAGGTTTCGTTGGCCGAGTTTGCGTAGTAGGCTTTGGGTGGGTAGGCAGGGTGTGGCAGGGCCTGGCGTTGCCCGCCGGTATGGACCTGCCAATCGTCATACAACCGTCCCCCGTTGGCCACCGATGCCACCAGGTCAAGACTGCGCAGGGTTTGCAGATAGGCCAACATATTGACGGCAGTTTCTTCACCCAGGGTGCGCAAGGCGGGCATATTGCCACCGGGGTGGCCGTTGAGGGCAACGTGCATGACTTCTGCCGGTCGCTGCCGGGCCGAGTCGCCCAGAGGTGCGATTTCGCGCAGGCGGTCACCTTCAAGGCCGTGGCAGACTGCGCAGACCGTGACAAAAACCTTGTGCGCCGACGTCTGACCCACCTTGACGCGTTGGGCTTGGCCCACCAGTCGGCTCATATCAGTCTGACCAGCGGAAACAAAGTTGGCAAGGTCAACGCGGTCATGCTCGTCAAGCCATTCGTCATAGCCGTGGTTGGCATCTTTGAGCAGCGCAGCAATGCCTGGCGTGTCTGCTTTTAGGCGGCCTTGAATGCCTGGCACACCATGGTTGCCCTTGTAGTCCCATCCATGGCATTCGACGCAGCGCCAGGTGTCCTGTACAGCTATACGAACCTGTTTGGTTTTGAAAACAGGGTTAAATTGGTTGGGCGCGCGTGCTTTGGTTTCAGCAATCCAGTTGTCGTATAGACGACCACCGCGTACCACCGATGCAGGATCGTTGGAACTGGCTGACTGCGTAAAAGCAGCCAGCAAGGCCATCAGGGTGGCAAGCAACACGCGTTTCATTTTCAGTACTTGACCTTGACCTTGTCCATTTGCTCTTTGGTCAGTGCAGGTACATCACCCCGGGCAGACATGCGGTTCAGGTTCCAGCCGCCTTCACCCACCCAGGCTTTGAGCACCAGCAGATTGGCTGCGCATTCAGCATTGTTGTCCTTGTTGTCCTGCTCGCAAAGGTACTTGTACATGTTGCCGGGCTTGCCACCCGCATAGGGGCTGGTGCCATCGTCCAGACGGCGCATGAATGCTCCGGTGGATTTGCCGTTCACCAATTGCAAGAGATGCTCATAGGTATCAGACAGCGGGCCTACTTTCTCTTTCTTGTACTTTTCCGGGTCCAAATTGAAATCGGCCATGGAAGGCGCGCCCGCCTTGGCCGAGTGGCACTCGGCGCAATACTTCTTGATCATGGGCGCCACTTCCACGCGATAGGTCACATCGGCAGCCACAGCGGGCAAGGCCACAACGGCGCAAACTACAGAAGCAATCAGACTCAGTTTCATGTCATCTCCTCAGGTTAACAATCAAAACACTATGGGGCTTTTGCAGCCACATCACCAAACAACTCGACGGGTCCGGGGCCTTCAGGCTCTTTGTGGGAAATTGCAAAGTGGCATTCAATACAGGTCTTGCCCTCGGCCTTGGCTTTGGCGTGGCGCGATTTGGCTTTGGCCGTTTGCAGTTCCAGATTCATTTTGTCCTCGCGGTGGCAGCTTCGGCAATGGTGCGAGTCGTTTGCTTTCATCTCGCGCCAAACCTTTTGCGCCATCACGGCACGCTTGGCCTCGAACTTCTCTTTGGTGTCAATGGAGGGCGAGATGTAGGTGTAGTACAGGTCTTTGGTGGCCTTGATTTTGTCCAGTATCAACTCGGCTGGCTCGTGGTGAACATGGCAATCGGTACAGATGGCGCGCACCCCGGTGCGATTGGTGTCGTGAATGGTGCCCTTGTACTCTGCAAAGTTGTAGGACATTTCATGGCAGCCGATGCAAAATTCTTCGGTACTGGTGTGGGCCAGAACATAGGCGCCCGAGATGCCAACGGACACCGAAAAGACGCCCAGCAGCAACACCAGCCCGATCGTCAGTTTCCAGTGGCGAAGCAGCTTTGAGAACAGCGATTTCATTGCGTTCGGTCCGTGCGAGGCGGAACTCAACGCGAAAGAATGTAGCGAGCCAGGTTCTTGATGGCAGCCTCATCCTTGGACTTGACCTTGGTGTGCTCTTCCTTCACGCCATCAATCTCCACCATGGGTGCTGTCGTCAGGTGGGTCACCAGTTTGGCTTCACCATCGGCCTTGCCCTTGTACTTGGCGGCCGTCTTTTTGTAGGCAGGACCGTCCTTTTGCTTGTCCACCGAGTGACATTTGCCGCACTTGCTGGCCTCCAGCAGTTGCTCGGCGGCAGCTATATCCACGGCCTGGGCCTGCACGGTCATTGCGGCTGCGGCAACACCAATGCCCAGCAGTACATGGAAGAAACGGTTTTGATTGCGCGCCATGGGTGTCTCCAATTATTGTGAAAACCTAAACCAGATTAAGAATCTACGCAGCCAATGTACACCCCACGCAGTGACATTTGCCGTGCCTTCTATTGACATGGATCACACAAGGCGCAATGGGTTCCGTGTCGTGTGAAGGGTATACCCCCGAAAACTAAGCTTTGAAGAACGTCATGGTTTGCAGCAGCTGTTCGGCCTGGCTGCTCATCTCTTCGGACGTGGCGGCCAATTCTTCGGAGCTGGCAGCGTTTTGCTGGGTGGTCTGGCTCAACTGACCCACTGCCGCGTTGATCTGGCCCAGCCCGGCTGATTGTTCGCTGGATGCGGCCGATATCTCCTGCACCAAGTCTGCCGTTTTTCGGATGGCAGGCACCATCTGCTCCAGCAACGTGCCGGCTTTTTCTGCCAGCTCTACGCTGCTGATAGCCACTTCGCCAATCTCTTGTGCCGCCACCTGGCTGCGCTCGGCAAGTTTGCGCACTTCGGCCGCCACCACGGCAAAGCCCTTGCCATGTTCACCGGCGCGGGCCGCTTCAATGGCTGCGTTCAGGGCCAGCAGATTCGTTTGTGCGGCAATGTCGTCAATGATGCTGATCTTCTTGGCGATCTGCTTCATGGCGGTTACCGTGGCGTTGACGGACTGGCCACCGTCGGCTGCGTCCTGCGCAGCCTTGGCCGCCATGCCTTCGGTCACTTTGGCGTTTTCGGAGTTGTGGGCAATGCTCGACGTCATCTGCTCAATCGATGCACTCGTCTCTTCCACGCCGGCCGCCTGTTCGCTGGCGGCCTGCGACAGGGCTTGCGCGGTAATGCTGACCTGCTCCGATGCGTTGGCCAAAGCCTGGGCACCGCCGTTCACGTCGGCCACCACTTCAGAAAGTTTGCCAACCATCATCTTCATGGAATACAGCAGGCTGGAGTTGTCGTTGACTTTCAGGTTGATTGTCAAACCCAGGTTGCCGGTCGCCACCTGCTTGGCAATCGCCGTTGCATAGGCAGGCTCACCGCCGAGTTGGCGCAGCAGGTTGCGAATGATCCAGAACGACAGGGCCACCGTCAACAGAACGCATAGCAGCGTAGTGATCAGGTAAGCCACAAATTTCTGGTGCGCCACGGCCGTGGTATCGCCTGCCACGCGAACGATGTCGGTCGAGAGCTTCTTCTCAATCTCGTACACGGCATCAATGCGCCCTGTCGACTCACCAAACCACAGCTCGCTGGCCACGCCAAATTGGCCAGCCAGGTTTTTATCATTCACTACTTGGCGGATGCCCTGCATGGCCTTGGAAGATGCCTGGTTGGCAATGGCCTCAAAGCTGCTTCGTTCAGACTCGCTGGCATAGGTCAGAAAGGCATCAAATTGGGTGTCCTGCTTGAAGACACGCTCCATCCATCCCTGGTACTGCCCAATACTGATGGTGTCGGCCACCAAAACACCGGTCAAAAAAGCACGCTCCTGTCCAGCCCACTCCTTGCCCTTGATCAGGGCCAAAAAGGCCGTCATCTTGCGTGCCACAGAGGGATCAACGTCCTGAACGCTCAGCGTGCCAAGCGACTTCAGCAGCACGCTGATGGTCTGGGTGTAAAAGGCGGCCGTCTGTGGGCCACTCTTCTTCAGGGCGCTGATGTCCGCGCGGACACCGGGCAACTCGCCCAACTGCTTCAGGGCGGAAGATGCCAGGTCAGGCGCCACCGCCGCCATCTGCTTAAGCACCTGCACGCTGCTGTCCGTTATGTCGCGGCGCTTCGCCACCACGTCTCCAAACTTCTTGCCGCCCGAGGTGCTGAATCCCGTGCTGCTGCCGCGTTCAACTTGCAGGTTGTGGATCACCGCGCTCAGCGCCACAGCCAGCGGCATCAACTGCTCGGTGTGGTGGGCCACCCGGTACTTCTGCCACTCGGCGCGCGAGCCAAGGCCAGCGGTGATCATCAGCACCACCAAGGGCACCATGACCAGAACTATCAGTTTGCTCACAATGGAGCTGAAGATCTTCATGGTTTTTTCCTTGGGTTTGCTGAGTGGTGCGTCACCTGGGGCTGACTTCTGCTGTTGCGGCGGCCTGCCCCATCTCCCCGATCTCCTGCATCGACAACACGTTGTTGACATTCAGCAGAATCACAAACTTGCCGTTGACCTTGCCAATGCCTTCGATAAAGTCGCTGCGGATCTTTGCGCCAAAGCTCGGTGGAGCTTCAATGTCGCTGGCTGCGATTTCGAGCACGGCCTGCACCGAGTCCACCACCACACCCATGCTCTGGCGCTCGCCTTCGTTCTGGGTGGCAACTTCGACGATGATGATGCAGGTGCTCTTGGTCACCGGTGTGGCAGCCTTGCCAAAGCGGTTGGACAGGTCCATCACCGGCACCACGGCGCCGCGCAGGTTGATGACGCCGCGTATGCACGCCGGCATCATGGGCACTTCGGTCAGGTTGGAGTACCAGATGATCTCGCGTATGCACAGAATGCCGATGGAGAACATCTCGCCGCCGAGCATGAAGGTCAGGTACTGCTTTTGCTCCAGCGGCGCTGCGGATGCAACGACAGCCACTGCCGCGCCCACAGGCGCTTGCGGAGTGCTTTCGGGTTTAACCAATGTGTTCATGAGGGTTCTCCTCAGAACTTGGTGAACACCGACTCATCAACTTGGTCGCTGCTGGCCACGGCCTTGGCGCCACCGGTCTTGAACGCTGGCCGCTTGGCTATTGCAGGCTTGGCACCTGCTGCACTCTTGCGCGGTGCAGCGGCGTGACTGGAACCTGCGATCTTGAAGAACGTCATGGTCTGCTGCAGTTGCTCGGCCTGGCTGCTCATTTCTTCGCTGGTGGCGGCCAGTTCTTCAGAGCTGGAGGCATTCTGCTGGGTGGTCTGGTTGAGTTGACCCACAGCCGAGTTGATCTGGCCTACTCCAGAGGACTGTTCGCTCGATGCTGCCGAGATTTCCTGCACCAGGTCCGCTGTCTTGCGGATGGCGGGCACCATTTGCTCTAACAGCTTGCCGGCCTTCTCTGCGAGCTCCACGCTGCTGGTAGCCACTTCGCCAATCTCTTGCGCTGCCACCTGGCTGCGCTCAGCCAGCTTGCGCACTTCGGCTGCCACCACGGCAAAGCCTTTGCCATGTTCACCGGCGCGGGCCGCTTCAATGGCAGCGTTCAGGGCCAGCAGGTTGGTCTGTGCGGCGATGTCGTCAATGATGCTGATCTTCTTGGCGATCTGCTTCATGGCAGCTACCGTGGCGTTGACCGACTCGCCACCATCGGCTGCGTCTTGCGCGGCCTTGCTGGCCATGCCTTCCGTCACTTTGGCGTTTTCGGTGTTCTGGGCAATCGACGATGTCATCTGCTCGATGGAGGCCGAGGTTTCTTCCACACCAGCTGCCTGTTCGCTGGCGGCCTGTGACAGGGCCTGTGCGGTGGCGCTGACCTCTTCGGAGGCACTGGCCAAAGCCTGGGCACCGCCGTTGACATCGGCTACCACTTCGGAGAGCTTGCCTATCATTTGCTTCATGGCGTACAGCAGGCTCGAATCGTCCTTGGCGTGGGTTTCCAGCTTCATGGTCAGATCGCCTTCGGAGAGGCGTACCACCATGTCACGGGCGTAATCGGGTTCACCGCCAATTTGCTTGAGCACACTGCGGGTGATGATCCAACCAGCCAAAATGGACAGGATGGAAGCGGCGATACCCAGAATCATGATGAGCTTTTCGGTCGAGCCAACCAATTCATCGGCGTCTTTGCCTGCCTTGTTCATCAGCTCGGTTTGCAGTTCCACCATCGCGACGACTGCCTTCATGTAGTCGCCCTGCGCCTTGCGCAGGTCGCCAGACAGCAGGGCGGCAAAGTCTGCCTGCTTGGCGTCAGTCTTGATCATTTCAATGGCTCTGTCCTGCTGCGCCACATAGACTACACGCGTAGACTGAATCTGCTTCATGAGTTCACGGCCTTTGTCAGACGTGACGATCTTGTCGAGCTTCTCCAGCCGATCGGTAATGATCTTGCGCTGCTCAGGAATGCCGTCGAGTGCTTTCGCCCGCTCGTTGCCGGTCATGATGTAGGCGTTTCGCAAGCCACGCGCAACCATATTGATGGCATCGATCACGTCGTTCGACAACACGGTCTTGGGGAACTTGTCGTTCACCATATTTTCGATTTCAGTATTCAACGAACCGAGCCGCGAATAGCTGGTTACCGCGATAACGATCAGCAGAATCAGGGTAATGGCAAAGCCGATTCCCAGCCTGACTCCGAGTTTGAGATTGTTCAACATTGCATTACTCCTGACGAATGAAATTAATAAAACTGACTAACGTGTTCATGGTGTTTGCCCCTCCGGCGCTCGACTGCCGCTGCTTGCGGATTTCGCTTGGCTGTTGACCGAGCGCCGCACCAGCTGCGGAACATCCAGAATCAGCGCGACGTCGCCGCTGCCGAGAATCGTGGAGCCGCTGATGCAAGTCACCTGGTTGAACATCTGCCCCAGCGGCTTGATGACGGTCTGGAACTCGCCCAGCAGCGTGTCGACGACCAAGCCCGCCTTTTGGCCGGCGTACTTCAACACCACAATGTTTTCACCCTTGAGCGGCGGTGGTGCCTTGACCGAAAACAGCTCGCGCAGGCGGATGAAGGGCAGCACCTGGCCGCGCAGGTTGGTGTAGTCGTGGTCTGGCTCGGCCGTGTAGGCCACACACTCTTCGATCATGTCCAGGGGGATGGCAAATACCTGTTTGCCCACCTCGACCAAAAATCCGTCGATGATGGCCAGGGTGAGGGGCAGGCGAACAGTCACAGTGGTGCCCACGCCCTCTTCGCTGGCCAGGCTAACCGTGCCACGCAAGGCTGTGATATTGCGTTTGACCACATCCAGACCCACGCCACGGCCTGACAGGTTGGTGACCTTCTCGGCGGTCGAAAAGCCTGGTTCAAAGATCAGCGCATAGACCTCGGAGTCGCTCAGGTGGTGACTGGCATCAACCAGGCCGCGCTCGATGGCTTTGGCCAGTATGCGTTCGCGCTTCAGGCCACCGCCGTCGTCCTGCACGGTGATAACAATGGCGCCGGAGTCGTGGAAAGCGTTCAGCTTGAGTGTGCCACGGGCCGGCTTGCCACGGGCGATGCGCAACTCAGCGCTCTCGATGCCGTGGTCCATGGAGTTGCGCACCAGGTGCATCAGCGGGTCGCCGATTTTCTCGACCACCGTCTTGTCCAGCTCTGTCTCTTCTCCATCGACGATCAGGGCAACGTCTTTGCCCAGGTCGCGCGACACGTCGTGCACCACGCGTTGGAAGCGACTGAAGGTTGCGCCTATCTTGACCATGCGCAATTGCAAGGCACTGTCTCGCACGTCTTCGACCAGCATCGACAACTTGGATGTGGCTTCTTGCAGTTCTGCCACTTTGGCACGGTGCGCAATCATGTTGACACTGGCACCAGCAATGATGAGCTCACCCACCAGGTTGATGAGCTGGTCCAGCTTGTCGGCATCCACCCGCACCGACCGGCTTTCCTGCGCCTGTACTTCCTTGACTTGCTTCTGCTTGGTCAGCGCAGCATCCACGACCGCCGCGGGTACGGAGCGCTGCTCCACCAGAATGGAGCCGAGCTGGCGGGTTGGAATAGTGTCAGCCTGGGTATCGAGCGCAGTATCCAGCTCCTGGCGGGTGAGCGCACCACAGCGCACCATCATTTCACCCACGCGCTCGGTGATCTCGGGTGACTCCTTGATCAAACGGATGTAGTCTTCAATCCGGCTGTTGGGCGGCAAGATGCGCAGGCGCACATCGCCTTGCACAAACTCGAAGGCACGCTCAATGGCGGCTTTGTCGGCCTGGGTATCGAGTGAAAGCTCATAGGCCAGGTAGCACAGTTCGGGTTCCATATCGTGCGCCACCGGCAGTTTGTCGGGAATCGTCAAGATGTCGACGATGCGACCCAGGGTGGCCAGATAGCGAATGAATGACAACGGGTCCATGCCCATGCGCAGCACTTCGGGGCCAAACTGCATGGAGATGTGCCAGTGGTCGGAGCCACCGTCGTTGCCGGCAATGCGCTGGGTAGCATCGACATCTTCCTTGGCAACCAGGGCCGCACCACCACCTGGAGTGCCCAGCACGGCATGCAGCTGAACCAGCAGTGGGGCACCGGCCTCGGTAGACGCTTCATCAGCCTCGGTCTGACCCGCGGCTACGCCGTCTATGAGCGACTTGATGTGGTCGCAGCACAGCAGCAAGGTTGCCACCATGTCGTCGCCAATGATCAAGGTGCCGGCACGAACCTTGTCCAGCACGTTTTCCACCACATGGGTAAAGGCCACCACATGGTCCAGGCTGAACAGGCCGCTGGAGCCCTTGATGGTGTGGGCGGCGCGAAAGATGGAATTGATAAGCTCGGTCTTGTCTTCCGTCTGCTCTAGTGCCAGCAGGGAGCTTTCCATGTCTTCCAGCAGTTCACGGCATTCGGCAATAAAAATCTGCAGGGCTTGGTCGAGGTTCATGATGGGCTTCTTCGCGTCTGAATGCTTTGGGTCAATGGCGGCCGGGTGCAATGACCAGGTGGTCGCCAAAAAATGCCGCCACGTTAAGAAGTTCAAACACTTCCAGAACTGCAGGGCTGTGGCCCACCAACTGCAGCTCACTTCCCAGCGCTTGCGCGGTGCGTTTGGCCAGCATCAGCAGCTGCAGTCCGCAGGTATCAAATTCGGTTACCGCAGCCAGATTGACAACCAGTTGCACGCCCTGCGCCAGTGGCTCAATGAGGGCGCGCTTGAGCTCGTCGGCCCGGTAAATACTCAGTTCGCCCGCGATGCTCAGGTCGACTTGGCGCATGGTGGTTTCATCTGTCATGGTGTGCTCCCGTGGCGTCTGGTGTGATTACGGCAGGCAAAGTCTTTGCACGGCTGCAAGCATCTGCTCGGGCTTGAAAGGCTTGACTACCCAGGCACGGGCACCGGCAGCCTGGCCTTCACGCTTTTTGGACTCATCGGACTCGGTGGTCAGCATGATGATGGGCGTGAAGCGGTAGGCGGCCATCTGCTTGACGTGCTTCACAAAGGTGATGCCGTCCATGATGGGCATGTTGACGTCGCTGATGATCAGGTTGACCTTTTGGCCGGTCAGCCTGTTGATGGCATCCTGCCCGTCCTTGGCTTCGATAACGGCGTAGCCTTCACCCCGCAGGGCGATGCCGACTACGGTGCGTATCGAGGCAGAGTCGTCGACGATCATGATGGTTTTGGCCATGGTTTTTCTCGATTCAGTTCAGGAGAGGTTTTGAGCGGTGATGAAGGCAGCAACCTGTGCGTCGGCATTGGGGATGTGGTTCAAGCCCCAATCGGTCAGGAATTCGGTAATAACCGCCGTGTCCATCGCATCCATTGCCAATGGAATGACTCACCTCACCCAGCTTCTTCAAGATCAGGTTGTGCGATTCCACATGGGCCTGGTAGCCCGGAAACCCGACCATTTTCATGAGCGCTTCTTCATCGGCGAAATGCTCGCGCACATGCTTGAAGAGCTGGATGGCGCACAGCAGCAGCTCCGCCTTTTCGGTCGCCGCGAACATGGCATTGGCCAGCGTAAACAACTCCTGGTGCTGGCGGTCAATGGCTTCATCGCCGATGCGGTAGCTGTCTTTCCATTCGATCTTCATGGTGGGTCCTGCTCAGTCGTCTGTGGGCTAAAAAAACGTAATCTCGTCGTCGGCAGCGGCTTGCGCGGCACCACCGGAGTGCACCGCATGCTGGTCTTTCATCACGTAGGTCTTCTTCAACTCGTCCAAAAATTCGTGCGCATCCAGGGGGGCAACGTCGCCGTCCAGCCCGAAGGCCTGTAAACGTTTTTCGAGAAAATTTGGCCAGTGTTCAATGTTGGCTTTCAAGAGGCCCAGAATCTGGCCCACCCGGTCCTGAAATTGCAAATGCACGAGGGCCTGGCCAATTTCGGATTGGATGGCGATGCTTTCGTCCTTCAGCAGTTCGCCCGAGCGCTCCAGTCCGCCGGCAACGTCGCGTATCTCGCCCAGCACCTGGCCGATCGTGCCTTCCGTGGCGGTTACCCGGGCCTCGCGCTGTTCGACTGAGTCGCGCACGACACTGCAGGCATCGGCAATTGCGGCGCTGATGATGGCGACCTTGGCGGCAATATTGCGGCCCGTGTCGCCAGACTGGTTGGCCAGCATTCTGAATTCCTTGGCTACCACTGCAAAGCCCCGTCCCAGGTCACCCGCGCGGGCTGCTTCAATGGCCGCATTGAGTGACAGCAGGTTCGACTGCTGGGCAATCTTGGCCACCTCATGGGCCATGTCCTGCAGTTCCTTGGTAAAGCGGTCCAGGCTCTGCACCTTTTCAAGCATCAGCGACATGCTGCTCATGGCGGCACGCTGCCCGGCGATGATGCCGGTGAGTTCCTGCTCGGCACGGGCAAATACGGCTATCAAGCTCATCTCTGCGCCAGGCGCACCCACAGTGGTGGTTTCCGCATTGGCGGTTTGAATCGTTTCGCTCAGTTTGTCAACGATGCCGGCAAAGCGCAGCGACAGGTCGGCAATGGCGGTTTCCATCTGTTCGCGCGATGACTCGATGTGACCACCCCACACCGGCGCCACTTCGGCACCGAAGCGCTGCTGCTCGGTCACCAGTTGTTGAATGGCGGCTTTGACAGCGGCATCCCTGCGGGCCAGCTCCAGTCCGGTCCATACACCGCCAGCAACCAGAGCCAGTGCCCCTGCAATCGCCTCGACGTGTCCGTCACCCACGACCAGCATGACTACGGCGCCCACGGCGGCCATGGCGATCGGATACATCCTTGAAGCCTTCGAAGCATGGAGATACTTCATTGCAACCTCCCTGATGTGTCTGCACGGTGCATAGGGTGACCGTCACAGGACCCGGCAAGCCGGTCAATGATCGGAAGCAGCTCTTGCACAAAGTCACCCTTGCCAACATAGCCCAGGGCACCCAGTTCCCGGGCGGCTGCGCGGTAAACCTCGCTGTCATGCATGGACAGAAAGACAACGTGCGGTGGCTGCAGAAATTCGTTGAGTAATTGCGCCACCTCCAGACCATTCATGCCCGGCATCGCAATGTCCAGCAGCACCAGATCCGGCAGGGTCCGGTAGGCCAGGTCCAGGCCCCCTTGTCCGTCGTGGGCTTCACCAACGATGGCAATGTCCGGCACCATCAGCAGAAAGTTTCTGACCGCTGCCAGAAAGGTCTTGTTGTCGTCTACCAAGATGGTGCGAATGGTCATGGCCTTGACTGTAGGCCGCCACCCTGTTTTTCGAAATCAGGCCGATACCCTAGTGCAGCCGGTGAAATACCTGAGAGCCGCTGGCCGTACGGCCAGTGCGATGCGCTTAGGCGGAGGTGACGGGAAAGGTGATGGCAAACGAAGCGCCGGGGCCCGCTTCAACCGTCAGCTTGCCACCTAGCTGCCCTGCCAAGTCGCCTACCAGTTGCAGGCCAAGGGAGTTGGTGCGCCGCTCTTCAAAATCTGGCGGCAGACCGGCACCCGTATCGCGCACGCGCAGGCACCACAGGGTTGGGCCGCCATCATTACCCGCGACCGGCTGCAATTCCACCTTGACTTCGCCCCGTTCGCCATGCGCAAAGCCGTGCTTGATGCAGTTGGAGATGAGTTCGTTGACCAGCAGCCCGCATGGCGTTGCCTGGTCCAGACTGACCTGCACCGGGGCAAGATCCAGCACCAGACGAACCGCGCCGCTGGTATGGGCCTGCGCCCGAAATGCCGCGCTGGCCACTTGGCGCACATAGGATTGCAGGTCCACCGAGGCAAAGGACCCTGACCGGTATAGCGTTTCGTGAACCAGCGCCATGGAGTGGATGCGCCCCTGCATCTCGTTCAGCACCGCCCGGGTGACGCCGTCGCCGGCACGGCTTCCCTCCAGGCGCAACAAGCTGGTAACGACCTGCAGGTTGTTCTTGACCCGGTGGTGCACTTCGTTCAAAAGAGCGGTTTTCTCCTGCAGGGATGCTTGTAGCGCGTCCTCGTGGCGTCGTTGCACGGTGATGTCTTCCTTGAGTGCCACATACTGGGACACCACGCCGTACGAATCCTGGATCGGGGCAATCACTGCACGTTCAACGAACAGCTCGCCGTTTCGTTTTTTGTTGTGGAATTCACCATGCCAGACACCGCCCGCCCGAAGCGTGGTCCACAGGTCCACATACACCGAGGGCGGGGTCTGCCCCGATTGCAGAAAACGTGGATTGCGGCCGATGGACTCTTCTGGCGAATAACCAGTGATTTCGGAGAACCAGGGGTTGACATATTCAATCACCCCCACAAGGTCTGAAATCACAATGGCAATGGGGGCCTGCTCGGTAATACGGGAAAGCTGACGCAGTCTTTTTTCGATCGCTTTGCGTTCGGTGATGTCATGAATAGATATCTGGCTGGCAGGCTGTCCGTTGAAAGTAATCGCCGCTCCGGCCACCTCGACATCGATCAGGTCTCCCGTGCAGGTCACAAACGTGTATTCCACCGACGGCATGACAATGCCTTCGACTACAGCCTGCCTGGCACGCGCCAGCGCCAGTGCATGGAAGTCAGGATGGATGAACTCTTGCAGCGGTTTGCCTAACAGTTCTTGCTCGGATTGCGCCTGCATCATCCGCACAGCGGCCGGGTTGGCAAAGGCGATGCGCCCCTGGGCGTGCACCACAATCCCCTCTGCCGTTAACCCCACCAGGTTGCGAAAACGGGCTTCACTTTCGGCCAGTGCGCTTTCCCGCAGGTGCAAAACCTCCAGCAAGTAGTTGAAGCTGCCGATCAGTTGCCCCACTTCGTCCGGGCGCGTGATGCTCAATGCATGGGGAAGACTGTCGCCTTCCTTTAGGCTGGAGAGGGTTTTGGCCGTGCTGAGCATCGGTTCAAGCTCACGTCCGAGCATCCATGCCGCCACAGCGCCCGCCACCAGCGCCAACACGGCCGCCATCAGCAACATCTTGCGGTGAATGGCCTGGATCGGCGCAAACGCTTCCTGCTCGGGCAGAAGCGCCATGATGTACCAGCCTGGTGCGGCAACGGTGTGGGCAGCCGACACGTATTTCACACCCTGCGCGTCTACATACGGACCATAGCCTTCATACCCCTGTGCAAACCGGTCCATCATGGGGTTTTGCCCCAAGGCGGGCAATGCTGCCAGGCTCTGGCTCTTGTCCGTGGCCGTAACGATACGCCGGTGCTTGGGGTCGACCAGCACATAGCCACCGCCTTTGCCGTAGCGGTTTCCCAGGATTTGGTCCAGAAAATTGGCTTGCGCCAAATTGACCACCCCCACCAGCGCACCTACCACGGCGCCATCGTCGCTCCGAATCGGCACGGCCATCGATACCACCGGGGCTTTGAGCTGCCTGCCGATGACGGGCTCACTGACCGCCGCTCTGCCCTGTTTCAACGCCGCAATCACGTGGTCCCGATCCATGAAGTTGACCCCGACCCGGCCCAATGCCGCAGGCACGGATGCAATGGCCGTTCCCTGCGTATCGGTGACGAAGACTCCAGCATCGAATAACTCTTGCAGCAGAGGACTTTCGGACAAGAAACCGTCCAGGGTCGCCGGATCTGACAGATGCGCGGAGGTAATCAGCCCCGACACCAGTTCGAGCCCTCGCAGGCGCGCCACAACCTCCTGGTTGATCTCGGCAGCAACAATGGTGACCGTCGAAACTTGCTGTTGACCCACCAGTACTTGCAAGTCAGCACGTAATAGGCGCCCGGTAATGAAAATCGTCGCCCCTATACTCACCATAAAAAGGGCCAATGCCAGCACGGTTACGCGTGTTCTGATCGAGCGCCAGCGGGAATATGCAATAGTCATAGCGTGTTGGCTGAAACGAATTAGCTATCAAAACAATAGCTTAATACGTATAATATACGGGGGCTAGAGGCCAATTTCTTCCGTAGCATTGGCCAGATCGGCAGCTGATACGGGGCGCGCAAAGTAGTAGCCCTGAAAAGCATCACAGTGGATGCCGGCCAGCACGTCGCGCTGCTCCACGGTCTCCACACCTTCGGCAATCACCTGCAGGCCCAGGCTGTGCCCCAGGGCAATGATGGCTTGGGCGATGACCGCGTCATTGGGGTCACTCAACAGATCGCGCACAAATGACTGGTCAATCTTCAATTGGTCGAGCGGCAAGCGCTTGAGGTATGACAGTGACGAGTAGCCGGTGCCAAAGTCATCCAGCGAGAACTTCACGGCGTGGTCTTTCAGGGCATTCATCTTGTTGATGACGCCCAGCACGTCGTGAACCAGCATGCTCTCGGTCAATTCCAGCTTGAGGTGCACCGGATTGGCACCGGTTTTCTGCAGGGCACCCAGGACACTGGCCACAAAGTCAGGCTGTGCGAACTGCAACGCGCTGACGTTGATCGACATGGTCCAGTGTGACTTTTCAGGGTCGTGTGCCCAGCGCGCCAGTTCTGCGCAAGCCTGCTCCAGCACCCATTGCCCTAGCGGCAGGATCATGCGGGTTTCTTCGGCCAACGCGATGAAGTCCGCCGGCGACACCATGCCGCGCACGGCATGCTGCCATCGCACCAGAGCTTCGGCGCCAATGGGCTCGCCGTTGCGATTGACCTGGACCTGGTAGTACAAGACGAATTCCTGTTCGTCCAGGGCGCGCTGCAAGTCGGTCGCGCGCGCGGCGTGCGCCATCACGGCGGCCTGCATGGCTGCGTCGAAGAAGCGGAAAGTGGTCCTCCCGGCTTCCTTGGCGCGGTACATCGCAATCTCGGCGTTTTGCAGCAAAGCCTCCAGGCTGTACTCGTGCGCCAAAAAAACCACAATGCCCAGACTGGGTGTATTGCAGTGCGCGTGGCCTGCCAGTGAATAGGGCTTGCCCATCTCATGGAGCAATTTGGTAACCATGACCTCGGCCTGTTGGGCTGCCTCTTTGGCATCACGACTTAAGGCGCTGAGCAAAACCACAAATTCGTCACCGCCCAGGCGGGCAATCTGGTCGCTCTCGCGCACGCAGGCTTTGAGCCGCCCTGCTACCTGCTTGAGCAGTTCATCGCCCATTTTGTGGCCCAGCGTGTCATTGAGCCGCTTGAAATGGTCCAGATCCAGCAGGATCAGAGCGCCATGCTCACCGCTACGGGCCGAGGACATCAGCACATGCTTCAGGTTGTCGAGTAACAGCCGCCGATTGGGCAGATGGGTCAGGCGGTCATAGAAAGCCAGGTTGTAGATCTCCTCGGCCGCCTGGCGCTGCTGGCTCAGGTCGCGTGCGAGCGCAATGCACTCGGCTCGACCGGCGTGGGTGATTTCGGACAGTGTCAGGCTCAAGGGAAACACGCTGCCGTCCTGGCGCTGTCCGGTGAGTTCGCGGGTTTGACCGTCTGCGGTGCGTTCGTCCCCGTCTCGCACGAACCGGATAAAGTCCAGCAGGTGTTGACTCTGGTGCTGGGGCGTCAGCCTGGTAACGGGTGTGCCCAAGACTTCATGGGCAGCCGCAAAGCCAAAGATACGCCGCGCGGACAGGTTGCAGCTTTCGATGAGCCCGCCTTCGCCAATGGTGATGACGCCGTCTAGCATATTGTCCAGAATGGCCTGGCTATACAGACCTTCGTCGCGCAGCCGCGACTCCGCCTGACACTTGTACAGGGCCATCTCGATGACGGTGCGCAGGTCACGCTCGGTGAACGGTTTCAGGATGTAGCCAAACGGCTCCGTCAACTTGGCGCGCGCCAGGGTCTCGTCGGCATCAAAAGCGGTCAAAAAGACGACGGGCACTGTGTGCTGGCTGTTGGTCCGAATGCTGTGGGCCGCCGCAATGCCATCCATTGCACCGGCGAGCTGAATGTCCATCACCACTAGGTCGGGCGGTGACTGGGCGACCATGGCGACCGCATCTTCACCCCGGGTGGTGTGACCTGCCACCGCATAACCCAGTTCACGCAACTGCATCTGAATGTCGCGGGCCACAATGGCCTCGTCTTCCACCACCAGGATGCGGGCTTTCTGTTGGGGTGCGTGCAGTGCGGACATTGAACAGACGATAGCCGGTTGGCGGGGTCGACGGAATCGGGCAAATACCTGACCACAACTCGGAAAATACCCTAGTGCACCAAGGAACTGCTCATTCGGTGGCGGAAATCAGGCCCTCGCGGATCGCATAGCGCACGAGGCCGGCTACTTCGTGAATATCGAGCTGCTTCATGAGCTGGGTGCGGTGCGTCTCCACGGTTTTGACGGACAGGTCCAGGCGGCGCGCAATTTCCTTGGTACTCTGGCCTTCGGCGATCAGTTGCAGCACCTCACGCTGGCGTGGGGTCAAGGCTGCCTGCGCTGGCTCATCACTGCGCAAGCGGTGAACATAGTCACTAACTACGCCCTTGGACACTGCCGGACTGAGATACGTCTCGCCCCGCAGGACGGCAGCAAGCGCCCATTCGAGCTCCAGCGGAGCCGCGTCTTTCAGGAGGTAGGCCACCGCGCCATGGCGCAAGGCCTGGCGCACGTATTCGGCACTCTGGTGCATGGACAGGATCAGCACGCGGATGTCTGGCCACGACTTGGTGATACGAGCGGTCGCCTCCAGGCCGTTGAGTCCGGGCATGGCAATGTCCATCAATACCACCTTGGGCTGCAATTTTTCAGCCAGTTCAAGCAGTGCCAGACCGTCCCCGGCCTCGCCCACCACCTCCATGCCGGGAATGGATTCGAGCAGTTTGCGCAGGCCCGCGCGCACCAGAGTGTGGTCATCAGCCAGCAGGACGCGTGTGGTGTTCAAGAGGATTCCTCGTGGTTGCGCCAGGGGCAGCGGAGTTGAACACTACTGCCACGACCCGGGGTGGACTCTATGTGCAGTTGCCCGCCGATCAGCGTGGCACGCTCCTGCATGCCCAGCACACCAATGCTCTCGCCGGCAATCGCGCGCGCGCGCGCCTCGTTCTGATCGAAGCCACAGCCATCATCGGTTACCTGCAGTACCAATTGGTCTCCGTCGCGGTCCAGACGTATCTCCACTCGTTTGGCCTGGGCATGGCGTGCGATGTTGGTCAGTGCCTCCTGGACGATGCGAAAGCAGGCGGTCTCGATGTCTGGCGCCAGTCGGGGTTGTGCGCGCACATGGTGAAAATTGACAACAAAACCGTTGCGGTTGGCACTTTGCTCGGTGATCCACTGCAATGCAGAGGGCAGACCCAGATCGTCGAGCATGGAAGGGCGCAAGTTGGTCGCCAGACGTCGAACCTGTTGCAAGGCATCTTCGACCACGCGGATGTTTTCCTGGTTCAAATCCCGCAGGGCCTGGTCCTTAAGGCGTTCACTCAGCTGCAGGTTGATTTTGATGGCAGTCAAAGATTGGCCCAGTTCGTCGTGCAGTTCCAGCGCGACACGTCGGCGTTCGATTTCTTGCGCTTCCAGAACCCGACGCGACAGTGCCTTCAATTGGCGCGTGGTGTCGCGCAGTCGGGTCTCGGCCTGGTGTTTGTACAGAGCCATGGACACGGTGGTGTCCAGTTCGCGCTCTGTAAACGGCTTGTGCATGTAACCGAAAGGCTCGGTGAGCTTGGCGCGCTCCAGAACATCGTCAGCCGAAAATGCCGTGATGAAGACCACCGGCAAGTTGAACTGCTCCCGAATCCACCCTGCCGCAACGATACCGTCCTCGGGCCCGTCCAGCTGAATATCCATCAACACCAGATCGGGACGGGTTTTGGCGACCAGCGCCAGAGCTTTCTCGGCCGTGGACGCAATTCCCGCAGGCTCGTAACCCAGATTCTTGATGAGCGACACGATGTCGCGGGCCACGATGGCTTCGTCCTCAACAACCAGTATCTTGGGCTTTTTGCTGACCAGCTGCATGCGCCCACCTTTTGTTACGTTTGCTTACCTGCCTATAGGTTAGGTTATACCGCCAATCTTGTGTGGATATTAGGGTTGGAGGCTGATTTGTGCATTTGCCAAGAAATGCTTGGCCAAATATGCCTCTAGCCCTCGTCGAGTAAGAATTGTTCGCTATCTATTAAATAGCGTTTGTGCGCACACTCAGCCACGCCAGGGCATCCGGGCTGACCAGCGGGCTCAGGCGTGCACGGACCGTCGCGTGGTAAGCGTTGAGCCATTCGATCTCATCGGCGCGCATCAGGTCCCGGTCTATGCAGCGGGTGTCGATGGGGCACAGCGTCAGCGTCTCAAACTCCAGGAAGTCGCCAAACGGTTCATCGGTGGAGGCCGCCACATTGAGCACCAGGTTCTCGATGCGCACGCCCCACTGGCCGGCGCGGTACAGACCGGGCTCGATGGAGGTGATCATGCCGCTCTGCATGGCCATGTTGGCATCGGGAATGGCCTTGGAGATGCTTTGCGGGCCCTCATGTACTGCCAGGAAATAGCCCACGCCGTGGCCGGTGCCGTGGCCGTAGTCCATGCCGTGGGCCCATAGCGGTGCGCGGGCCAGCGCGTCCAGCATGGGCGACAGCGTGCCCAGCGGAAAGCGGGCGCGTGACAAGGCGATGGTGCCTTTGAGCACCAGTGTGTAGTCACGTTTCTGCGCGGCGCTGGGGGTGCCGATGGGCCAGACGCGGGTGATGTCGGTGGTGCCACCGGGGTATTGGCCGCCGGAGTCGATCAGCAGCAGGCCGTTACCTTCGATCACGGCGTGGCTCTCGGGTGTGGCCCGGTAGTGGGGCATGGCGCCGTTGGCGTTAAAGCCCGCAATGGTGCTGAACGACAGGCCCACAAACCCCGGGCGCTTGGCGCGCTCGGCGGTGAGGCGCTCGTCAATCGTGATTTCAGTGATGCGTTCCTTGCCTTGCGCAGCTTCGAACCAGGCATAAAACTCGCACATCGCTGCACCGTCTTGCTCCATGGCGGTGCGCACATGGGCTGCTTCAGCCGCGCCCTTGCGGCTCTTGAGCAGCACGCTGGGGTTGATGGCCTCGACCACCTTCACGGTTGCCGGTGCACTCTCGCGCAGGCCAAGCGTCACGCGGCGCGGGTCCAGCAGCAGCACGGCGCTGGCAGGCAACGCCGCCAGCGCGGCGCCGGCCTGGGCGTAATCGTGCACGGCAACACCGTCGCTCTGCAGTCGGGCCACTACGTCCTCAGGGACTTTTCCGTTCGCCACAAACAGCATGGCCGCGTGAATGTCGACCAGGGCATGGGCCAGAAACACTGGGTTGTAGGACACGTCCGAGCCGCGTAGGTTGAACAGCCAGGCAATGTCGTCCACAGTCGAGATGAAATGGTGGCTGGCGCCATGCCCGACCATGGCGGCGCGCACCTGTGCCAGCTTGGCAGTGCGGGGCGCGCTGGCAAAGGCGGCGTCGTGTTCGTACACCGGCGCCTGTGGCAAGGCCGCGCGGTCGGTCCAGATGTGGGCAAACAGGTCAATTCCGGTCTGCAGCGTGGCGCCAACCTTGGTCAGGGCCTCGCGCAACTGCTGAGCGGCCGCCAAACCCAATACCGCACCGTCCACCCCCACCGCTTGGCCCGCACCGACATTGTTCGCCAGCCACTGCACATGGTGGGTGGCGGCACCGCTTTCGATCTTGACCAGTTCAATGCCGCTGCCGGCCAGCTCGGTTTTGGCTTGCGTCCAGTAGCGGCTGTCGGCAAACAATGCGGCCCGTGTGGTCGTGACTACCAACGTCGCCATGGAGCCGGTAAAGCCCGACAGCCACTCCCGCCCTTGCCAGCGCGCGGGGAGGTATTCAGACAGGTGCGGGTCGCTGGACGGCACCAGGCAGGCCGCCAGCCCCAGCTCCTTCAAGGCTGCTTGGGCGGTGGCAATGCGTTGGGCAAAAACAGAGGGCGTGGCAGTCATCGCGGTTCCTTGTGGGAAGGGTGTTGGCGCCGGGGTGGGGCGCAAACCCGCGATTGTAGGACTGCTCTTATAGCCGTGTGACCCCCGGCAAATAGCCGACCAAATGGCCGTCTACGTACAGCGCGCCTTCCGGGGCGCCTGCCTCGGCGTAGAACTCGAACACCTGCGCGCCGCGACTGCGTTCACGCGCACGTTCGGCGGCGCTGAGGCTGCGCGCAAGGCGAGTCAGGCTGCGGCTGGCAACGCGCAAAAGGGTTGCCAACAAGTGGCGGACAGACGAACCGCCTGGGGTGAGGTAGGGCAGGGTCCGTGTGGGCAAACTGGTCATCATGATGGTGTCTCCTGGCTGGGCGGCCGCACCAAGGGCGGGCGCCGGATTGAACTAACAACAGGGGGGTTTCGAAAGGCCGGGCACGCAGCGTCGCGAGCGGCCGGTCAGCAGCGGGCGTTTGTTCTGGCTGCCATCGGCAGTGAACAGGGGCGGGCACATATTGGGTGGGATCAGGGTCATATGGGTCATGGTCATTCCTTCTTTGGAAGTGGGGCGGCAAAAAAACTGGCGAAAAAAAGCCCGGGACTGCTTACGCACCCGGGCCTGTGGAGAATGCTTTGCGCTTTTGAAATGCGCTCAGCCCACGGGCGCCCCCGGATGGGTGCGACGGTTGATTCCAGCGGACAGGTCATGGCCCCATGGATTGCCCAACGGCTGCGCCTGGCGGCGCTGGCTGCGGCAAATACCTAGAGAAAGAAACAGGACCATGTCTATCGGTTGGAGGGTTGATCGGAACTGTGGTGGCGAGGCCCCTTGGGCATGTGCGCGACTACAAACTTGCTCAAATGATAAACGAAACATTATCTTGAGCAAATGGTATTTATCCCAATTGACGCGTGATTACTTCTTTTGTCGCAGGGGTGCAACACCGACTTGGGAGCGCAGCCACAAGTCGTGGGCCTGCGCGGGGCTGGGGGCTGCCTTGGCAGGCACGGGTGCAGTGCGCGCGCTCTTGTCCGCGGGTTTCGGGTCGGCGGCGGGGGGTGTCAGCACCTCGCCCAGCAGGTCGAGCAGACGGGTGCGGGCGCGCTGCGGATGGCGCCGGTAGTAGGTCAGTACCAGGCCGACGATGAAGCGCTCGTCGTCGTCCCGCGGCGCCTGGCTGTCGCTGGGAGAATCGGCCACGGTGGCCGGTTTTTCCGGGCTGGCACCGGGTGTGTGCACCTGGTCCATCCAGCCATTGGGCTTGTGGCACAGCAACTCGAACTGGCGGGCCAGCCGCTCGCCGATCTGGCGTGATCGGCCCTTGATCTGGCTCCAGTAACTGGGCTGGATATTCACCCGCTCGGCGAACCGGCCTTCCAGTCCTCGCAGGGTAGCGGCGTCGGGGTGTTTGATGGTGTTGCGCACAAACTCGTCAAACAGGGCCAAGGCGTTGTCAAAGCGAATTTGTGCCAGATCGAGGGGACTGGACATAGTGCCAATGATAAACCTGCCTTGCGCAACCGCCATTTCTCGGAGGTTCGCGGGGTTTGGGGCGGTGGAAGAACCCGGTGCCGTTTTGCCACGGGACTTTGCAGTCTGTCCGCTATTCGCGCAGTGTGTCGCCTGGCGCTGGCGGGTATACCGTCTGCGTGGGTACAGTCAAGGCATTCACAGTAGCCCAGCGAGTGCAACCGCCATGAACACTTCTTCCAACCCAGCCAAGATTCCCAGCGCGTGGTCACGCTTTTCCGAAACCAGTGTGGCGACCTTCCATCGGTATGCCGCCTGGCTGGTCAGCATCACGTGGGGGCGGTTCTTTGTGCTGTCACTGGTGTTGATCATCGCCATGGGCATCATCCATGACCTGCCGCCGCTGAGCTGGACTTACACCGAGGTTCTTCCACCCAAGCAGACCCACAAGCCCGATCAACCGCCCAGCAAGCAGTCAGAGTCAGGCAATCAAAAGAATCTCAAATTCGACGGGAAAGACGGGGTTGATATCTCCATTGATGAACGCGGTGTAAGCATCAAGACGCGCCCAATTGCGCCACCTGCTGCACCAGCACTGCCAGCATCGGCAGCAAACCCTGCCGAATCAGCCCCGTTGCCCGATCTGCCGGCCCTTCCCGCTGTGACCATCAAGTTGCCACCTGGGGCGGATGCCCAGACAGTGCGTGAGGCTGTAGAAGAAGCGAAGAGGGAGATTCAGTCCGTCATTGAAGACGTCCGCCAAGAAGCACGGGACGCAGCAGAAGAGGCGGCCGATGCCTTTCGCCCCCGCATCGTGACCCACAAGTTCGGGGAGCCATTGATGCCCCTGACGATGTGGTTCATCTTTTTGTCCGCCATCGTCAAGGTGACCTACAAAGGCAAAGTCCAGGCCGAAGCCAAGGCCGCTCAGGCCACTGAAGTGGCAGAGTCCGAATCACTGAAGCGCCAGGTAGTCGAGGCTCGTATGGCAGCCATGCAAGCGCAGGTGGAACCCCACTTCCTGTTCAACACCTTGGCCAGTATTGACCACCTCATTGAGACCGATCCACCCCGCGCCAGCATCATGCAGAAGAACCTGATTGCGCTGCTGCGCGCCAGCATGCCCACCATGCGCGAGGCCAACGCGCAAGCGACGCGGGACCTGGGCAAAGAGCTGGCCATGATCCGCCCCTACCTGGAAATCTTGAAGGTGCGCATGGAAGAGCGGCTACAGACGGATGTGCAGGTCAGTGATGGTCTGTTGTCAGCGGAGTTTCCCCCGATGATGCTGCAAAGTTTGGTGGAAAATGCTATCAAACACGGTCTGGAGCCCAAGGCCGAAGGTGGCACGCTGACCGTCAGCGCAGAGATCGTACATGGCAAGCTGGCCGTCACGGTGGCCGACACCGGGCTGGGCTTTGGCAAGGCGGACACCGCGGGAACCGGAATCGGCTTGAGTAACATTCGGGAACGCCTGGCATTGCTGTATGGTGGCAAGGCCAGCCTGACAGTGGCGGAGACCAAGGGCGGCGGAACATCGGTCACGATTACGATCCCCTATGTTGCCCGCACGGCGCCCGAGCAGAGCGAGACGATTTGAGACGATGCATTCCAAAGATGGAGTTAACACTGTATGACCCGCGCACTGATCGCCGATGACGAACGCCTGATGCGTGAGCAACTGCGTGCCCGCCTCCTGGAGGTCTGGCCCGAGTTGGAAATCGTGGCCGAGGCCAAGAACGGCCTGGAGGCCGTGGCGCTGACCGAGCAGCACCATCCCGACATTGTTTTTCTCGACATCCGGATGCCCGGATTGACCGGAGTCGACGCCGCGCGGCAGATTGCCCAACTGCCCACTTACGATGACGCCCAGGGCTGGCCGGGTTGTGAGATTGTTTTCATCACCGCCTATGACCAGTACGCGGTGCAGGCCTTTGAACAGGGCGTCGTGGACTATGTGCTCAAACCCGCTGAACGCGAGCGCCTGATGGTCACGGTGCAGCGCATCCGCCAGCGCATGGCGGAGCGTGCCAAACACAGTGCCGAAGGGGCCGACAGTGACAATGCTCCATTGGCCGCCCACACGCCCGACATGCAGCAGTTGCTGCAACGTTTGGCGGGGCAACTCAACCCCCAAGGACCGGCCAAGCTGCAATGGATACAAGCCACCGTGCGCCAGGCGATCCAGATGATTCCGGTGGAAGACGTGCTGTTCTTCATCTCGGACGAGAAATACACCCGCGTGCAGACCGCCACCGTGGAGGCGCTGATCCGCAAGCCCATCAAGGAGCTGGTGGAAGAGATTGACATGAATTTGTTCTGGCAAATCCACCGTTCGACGCTGGTCAACATCAAGGCGATTGCGGGCGTCAGCCGTGACGAGCGCGGGCGCCAGCTGGTGAGCGTGCGTGGCCTCACCGAAAAACTCGAAGTCAGCCGCAGCTATGCGGGCTTGTTCAAGGCCATGTAGCCGTGTTCATGGTTCGACTGTTTCGGCTGTTGGGTCGCTTGCCGTTGGCGCTGCTGCAGCGCGTGGGCGCGTGGCTGGGCTGGGTGGTCTGGGCACTGTCGGGGCGCTACCGCCAGCGGTTTGAAGACCAGGCCGCAGCCGCAGGCTTTAGCCCCGAGCAGTACCGGCCGGCGCGTGCCGCCATTGGCACCATGGTGGCGGAGCTGCCTTGGCTGTGGCTGCGCCCCGCCGACAAAGGTGTCCTGCACCTGGTGCAGTGGGATGGGGTCGAACACTTCGAATCGGCATTGGATGCGGGAAAAGGCGTGATCCTGGCGCTGCCGCACCTGGGTTGCTGGGAAATGATTGGCCAGTCGCTGGCCGAGCGCTTTGGCCCGACGCGCGGCCCGCTGGTGGCCTTGTACCGGCCCGCGCGCAAAGCCTGGCTGGCGCCGCTGGTTGCCAGCTCGCGCGACCGCCCGGGCCTGAAGGCCGTGCCCACCAGTGTTTCGGGCGTGCGCAGCTTGCTGCGTGTGTTACGCGGTGGCGGCTACACCGCTATCCTGCCGGACCAGGTTCCGCCAATGGGGCAGGGCGTATGGGCGCCGTTTTTTGGGCGTCCAGCCTACACCATGACATTGCTGTCACGCCTGGCGCAGCAAAGCGGTGCGCGGGTGCTCTTGTGCTGGTGTGAGCGGCTACCAGTGGGTCAAGGCTATGTGATGCATTTCGAGCCGCTGGATGCGCCGGAGCTGCAAGATGCCAGCGCCACACCAGAAGCCGCTGCAACGGCGGTTAACGCTGGCATGGAGCGTCTGATTCGGCGTGCGCCGGGGCAGTATCTGTGGTCCTACGCGCGATACAAGCAACCTGCGGGTGAGGAATGAACGCCTCAAGTTGCCATGGGTTTGTATATGGGACAGCACTCCAGTCCAGAGCTGGTCTTCAAATTTGACAGTGGGTGTAGAAGAAAGGCAACGTGTCTTAGAGCTTCAATTCCGTTGTAAGTGCCACCTTATGACACTGTTCGAGTTGTGACTCGATTCTGTTCACGATCTCTGCATCCAACTTCCCACTCTTTGCATGGTCTTTAAGGATGCGCAATATTTCTAGAGGTGGCAAGGGACCTCTGTACGGTCGCGTCTGAGCCAATGCTTGAAAAACGTCTGCGACCGCAATGATTCTGCTTTCAAACGAAATCTCTTCCTTTTTCCTGTGATAGGGATACCCACTTCCATCAATCCTCTCATGGTGTTGCCCAGCCCACAACGCGACTTCTTCAAGGCCATGAATGTCTTTCAGAATGTTGTAGGTGTCGAAACTATGCCTTTGTACATCTGCATATTCAAGTTGTGTCAGCTTGCCATTCTTCTCCAAGAGTTCATCTGGCACACGCAGCTTTCCAAGGTCGTGTAGCAGTCCTGCCAATTCCAGCATTTCGCATGTTCTTTCAGGCAACTCGAACATTTCCCCCAGGTATCTGGCAAGTGCGGCAACACCTTCTGAATGTTCTCGTGTGAATGCACTCTTCGCATCGACGATGCGAGAGAAAACACGCACCAGATTCCGTAGTTGCTGGAAATCCAATTCAACGGTCTCTGCATCAAAGATCCAACGAGAGACGTAGCCGCTGACGTGCTCACCTTCCAGGGCAAACCAAAACCCCTCTGAAGAAGCGGCTTTTGCAAAGCCGTCGACAAGGCGCGGCTCGAACCACGAGCCACGCCTTTCAAAGATTCTGGCGGACACCTCATCTTTTGTGAGCAGAAGATTGCCTGAAGAGCCGCGAGCAATCAAACAGGAGATATCAATGCGATCAGCCAGATATATGCAATTTGCCGCAATCTTTTCGTTGTAGTCGATTGCCAATCCTTGAAGTTGATCCCAGTGTGTATGGTGGTACCGAATCAAGTTTGATAGTGGTCTCAACAAATCGCAAGACTCCATGAGGGCTGCACCCAGATTGCAATGCTCTTGTTCGTTTTCCCATTCAAACTGTGCCAGCCTGGCGTGAACCGATGTCTTTGAGACACCACTGTCGTGCAGGATGGCCGCCTGAAACAATTCGTCCATCTGGCCCTGGAGCCATCCGCATTGTTTTGCAATTTCGGCCGCAATGTAAGCAACCCTCTTCCCGTGGTGAATATGCGTAACACCCACAAGATCCAACGCATCAGACAAGGAGTAAATCGCCTCGTGCAAATTGATGTGAAAACTGGACAATGGAGTCTCCCCAAGAACTATCTGAATTTCAGCATACGACTGACTGCAATAACTTGTGGTCTATCTGTTGCCTACATGATGTCAGGTTGGCGCACGATGCCAAGACTCGAAAATTGATCCGATCGCCGTCAAAGATCGTGCAACTGGGCTTACGGATACACGGAATTCGAGTGAAACTCCTGGCGCCCCGACGCAGGGCCAAAGTTTGCTGCAGACCTCTCTTCCAATTTTCAATGCTCGCTACAGCTAGAGAAGTGGCTGGCTCCAGAAGATTCACTGCTGATCTTTCGGCTTGTTGAACTTGTCACTCCAAAGTGAGCTTTCAAACCCGTCCGCCTGATCCACGGCTGACGCCACTGGGAAGTGGGTTGGCATGCGGTTGTTGGTAATAGTGGGGCATTTAGTTCACTTTGACGAATGCTGCGAGTTTCGTGTCTGATGTCGCTATGTGTTTGATCAACCAGTCTGACAAAAAGTCTCTCCATTCCTGCAGGTCCAACGTGTCATCTGCAATTTGTAAGGAAACTTCGTTGAGCCTGGTTAGCAACGCATAGTGCTGAAGGAGGTGCGCCTGTGTGTCTGGGTAGCCAATGCTCTTCATGAGTTTCTCTTCATGGCCGAAGTGAAACCGCGTGTAATTGAACATGTGCATTTCGCACAGGTTTAGGCTTTCCTTGCCAGTTGCATCGAGAAACTTGTTGATGACTTCAAACCAATTTGTATGCTGCTCGTCAATATCGGCATTGCCAATTTTGTAGCTATCTTTCCATTCGATTCGCATCGCCATTCCTTTCACGAATGTGGACGGCGCCAAAAGCGTATTTCACTGTGAGTCAACCGAAATTACAGAACTTTGGCTCCATTTAAGGACTCATCCAGGATCAACTTTAACTATCGCCGTGCTCTCTCCCAATCGGGTCAACACCTGAATCGGTTATGAAAAATACCCTACGAGGTCAAATGGTTTTGAAACCTATATCTTGCAACTGGCGATCCTATATTGATAGCAACACATGCATATTCCATGAGGGCTAAAGCCACATTTCACTTAGCGGTTGCCCGTGCAACATGCCCTTCCAACCCTTTGGGTATCGCACCCAGCAACTGCCGCGTATAGGCATGCTGGGGACGGTTGTAGATGTCGTCCGAGCTGCCACGCTCCACAATCTCGCCCTGGTTCATCACCAGGATGTCGTCGGCCATGTACTTGACCACTGCAAGGTCGTGGCTGATGAAGACATAGGTCAGGCCAAACTCTTCCTGCAGGTCCAGCAGCAGGTTGAGCACGGTGGCTTGCACGCTCACGTCCAGCGCGCTGACGCTCTCGTCGCAGACGATGATCTCGGGCTTCATGGTCAGGCAGCGCGCGATCGCAATGCGCTGACGTTGGCCGCCGGAGAACTCGTGCGGGTACTTGCCAAAAGCGTCGCGTGGAAGGCCCACTTTTTCGATCAGGGCCACCGCGCGCTGGGCGCGCTCGGTATCGTCTGCGCCAATGCTGTGGATGCGCATGGGCTCCATCAGGATCTGGCCGATGGTGAAGCGAGGGTTCAAACTGGCGTACGGGTTTTGAAAAATGATCTGGATGCGGCTGCGGTAGACCCGCATCTGTGCCGCATTCAGCGTAGCCAGATCAATGCCTTCAAACATGATGCTGCCGGCTGTGGCGTCGGTCAGGCGTGTGAGCATCATTCCCACGGTGGTCTTGCCCGAGCCCGACTCACCCACCACACCCAGCGTACGCCCCTTGTGCAGGGAAAAGTTCGCGCTCTTGACGGCGCTGAACACGCTGCGCTTGAACAAACCAGTCTTCAGCGGGTAGTCCTTTTGCAGCCCCTTGACTTCAATCAGCGCCGGGCCGACAGCCGGAGTACTGACACGCTCCTCCGTGATGGCAGTGCGTTTGTTCATGAAATCGTCAATCACGGCCAGGCGGCGCGGACGCGCGTCCAGGCGCGGGCGGCAGGCCAGCAGGGCCTGCGTGTAGCTGTCTTGCGGCGAAGTGAAGATGGTCGATGCATCGCCCGCTTCACGCACCACCCCGTTGCGCATCACGACCACGCGGTCTGATATTTCACCCACCAGGCCCAGGTCGTGGCTGATGAACAGCATGCTCATCTTCTGGCGTTGTTGGAGCTTGGCCAGCAGCTCCACAATCTGGCGCTGCACGGTCACATCCAGCGCGGTGGTGGGCTCGTCAGCAATCAGCAGCTTGGGCTCGCAGGCAATGGCAATGGCAATCATCACGCGCTGCTGCTGGCCGCCCGAGAGTTGGTGTGGGAAGGAGTTGAGTCGTTCCTTGGGGTTGGGAATACCCACCTCTGTCATCAGCTCCAGCGCGCGGTCCAGCGACTGCTTGCGGTTGAGCTTCAAGTGGATGCGTAGCACTTCGGCAATCTGGTCGCCCACGGTGAACACCGGGTTGAGCGAGCTCATGGGCTCCTGAAAGACGACCGAAATGTCCTTGCCGCGCAAGGCCCGAAGGTCTTCAATCGGCGCCTGCAACAGGTCTTTGCCGTTGTACAGAATCTTGCTGTTCGCGTCGACGATGGCGTTTTCCGGCAACAGGCGAACAATGCTCATGGCACTGACGCTTTTGCCGCTGCCCGACTCGCCAACCAGTGCCACCGTGCTGTTGATGGGGATGTCAAAGCTCACGCCCTTGACGGCCTGGCCCACCGCGGTTTTACTCAGTTTGAAGGAAACCTTCAGGTCCTGCACGCTAATCAAATTGTTCATGTTTGTTACCGCAGTTTCGGGTCAAGTGCATCGCGCAGCGCATCGGTCAGCAAGGCAAATGCCGTGACAAATGTCGCCATGAACAGGGTTGCGGTGGCTAGCTGCCACCACTTGCCCTGCACCAGTTCAGTTTGGGCTTCGGCCAGCATGGTGCCCCAACTGACCATATCCAACGGCACGCCCAAGCCCAGGTACGAGAGGATGACTTCGGCCTTGATGAAGCCCACCACGTGCAAGCTGAGTTGCACCAGCACCACGTGGCTGATATTGGGAAGGATGTGGGTGAACATACGAGAGGCGTGTGAGGCGCCAATGGCCTCGGCGGCCATCACGTACTCGCGCGAGCGGTGCTTCATGTACTCGGCGCGCACCAGGCGGTAAATGCCGGTCCAGCCCACCAGACTCAAAATGATGACCACGGTCCACACGCCACTGCCCAGGGTATTGGCCAGCGGGCCGGACTTGAGCACCGCCGCCAGTGCAAACACCAGCAGGATGTACGGAATGGCGGTGAATACGTTGTAGACCCACTCCAGAAAATCACCCGTGCGCCCGCCGAAATAGCCGCCAATGGCACCCAGGACGGTGCCGATCAGCGTGGCAAACAGGGCTGCGATGAGGCCCACCGTGATGGATACCTGCGCGCCCTTGATCACCTTGGAAAAGACATCGCGGCCCTGCTGGTCGGCGCCAAAGGGCAGCGTGTCGGCCTTCACCGTCACCGTGGTCTTGAACTGGGCGGCGCGCTCGTTCCATTCCTTGTAGCGAGGTGCCAAAGGGTCCACATCGCTGATGTCTACATTGGGCCCGGCCACGGTTTCTACGATGGCATTCTGCGTACCGTCGGCAATTTTTCCCACCAGGGTCGGCGCGGCGAATGGCACGCCCACTTCCTTCTGCCAGTCTTTCGCCACCAGGCCCAACTGGGCCAACAGCACCAGAACAATGAAGAGCATCGTCACGTAAAGCGACACCATACCCACCCGGTCGGTCTTCAGGCGCAGCCACGCCTGCTTCCACACGCCGGGTGACTGGGGCAGGGATTGCAAGATATCGGTACTCATTTCAGCGTCACCCGTGGATCAACAAACTTGTAAAGCACATCGGTGATCAGGTTGATCACCATAGTCAGCGCCGCCAGATACACCGTGGCTGCCTGGATGACGGGGTAATCGCTTCGATTCACCGCCACCAAAATTTCACGCCCAAGCCCGGGGATGGAAAAGAACACTTCGATCAGGAATGAGCCAATAAACACGCCGGGTAAACCGGTGGCCACATTGGTCAGAATCGGGATCATGGCGTTGCGCAGCACATGCTTGAACAGGATAGCGTTCTCGGTCACGCCCTTGGCGCGCGCGGTACGCACATAGTCCTGTCCGATTTCATCCAGAAAGAAGCTGCGGTACAGGCGCGTTTGCGGCGCCAGGCTCACCAACACCGCCAGGAACACGGGCAGCGGCGCGTAGGTGACCAGGTTCTTCCAGAGGCTGTTGCTCCAGCCCTGCACCGGGAACCAGCCCAACAGAAAGCCAAACACATACTGTCCCACCACGATGTAAACCAGAAAACTGATGGACAGCGCAACCGTAGTCAGCACCATGATGGCCCGGTCGGTCAGGCTGCCGCGCACATAGGCAACTGCCAGGCCGGCCACGATCGCCAGGACCACTTCCAGCAGGAGGATGGGCACCATGATGGTGAGCGTGGCAGGCAGGCGCGTGGCAAAGATGTCCGAGATGGCCTCGTTGGTGGTCCAGCTCTTGCCCCAGTTGAAGGTGAAGACCTGCTGCACAAAGACCCAGAGCTGCTCCAGAATTGACTTATCCAGCCCCAGTTGCGCCCGCAGCGAGGCCAGCCGCTCGGGCGAGGCCTTCATTCCGGCCATGATCTCAACCGGATCGCCGCCAAACAGCTTGAACAGGAAGAAGATCAGCAGAATCACCCCGAGCAGGGTGGGAAGCATTTGCCAAATGCGTCGCAGGATGTAGGAAAGCATATTTTGGGGAAACTAGGGTTAAATGCTGATGCAGCAGGACAAGGCGCGGATTATGCTTGTACGTTTTGCTTTAGGCATTGGTGTTTGTATGAGGGTGACTATGGGTTTAGGAAAAACAGGGGTGGTCTTGGCGCTGTTGTGCTGGGGTCTTGGTGCCAATGGGCAGACTGCTAGCAAGACTCAAGCCGAGAAGGTTTTGCGCTATGCGTTTGAAATCGCCGAGACCGGGTTTGACCCGGCGCAGATTTCCGACTACTACTCGAGCACCGCCACCGAAAACATGTTTGACGCGCTGTACCGCTACGACTATCTGGCGCGGCCGGCCAAGGTGGTTCCCAATGTGGCGGAAGGCATGCCGGTCATATCCGACGACTTCAGGACCTTCACGGTCAAGGTCAAGCCGGGCATCTACTTCTCAGACGACCCCGCCTTTGGTGGCAAGAAGCGCGAGCTGACCGCGCACGATTTTGTCTATACGTTCAAGCGCATTTTTGACCCCAAGACCAAGAGCCAGAGCTATTCCGATGTCGAAGAGCTCAAGCTGCTGGGCATGGATGCCCTGCGCCGGGATGCCGAGAAACCAGGCGCCAGCTTCAACTACGACACCGAAGTAGAGGGCCTGCGTGCACTGGACCGTTACACCATCCAGTTCAAGCTGCACGATCCCCAACCGCGTTTCATTTACCGGCTGACACTACCCGCCACCTTGGGCGCCGTAGCACGCGAAGTGGTGGAGAAGTATGGCGACAAGATCATGGAGCATCCGGTGGGTACCGGACCTTTCAAGCTCGATCAGTGGACCCGCTCGTCCAAAATCACGTTTGTGAAGAACCCCAACTTCCGCGAAGAGTATTACGAAGCAGAGCCACCGGCCAACGACGCACTGTCGCAGGAAATTTACCGGCAGATGAAGGGCAAACGCATTCCGATTGTGGACAAGGTGGAAATTTCCATCATTGACGAAGTGCAACCGCGCTGGCTCTCGTTCCTTGGCAACGAGCACGACTTTTTGATGTATTTGCCGCAGCAATTTGCCAACCAGGCGATTCCCAACAACAAGCTGGCGCCCCATCTGGCCAAGAAGGGCATACGCATCGAGCGCTATTCGCCGCCCGAGTTGACCTTCTCCTACTTCAACATGGAAAACCCGACCGTGGGGGGTAATTCGGCCGACAAGGTGGCGCTGCGCCGCGCCATTGCGCTGGCCTACAACACGGAAGAAGAAATTCGCCTGCCCCGGCGCAACCAGGCCATAGCGGCCCAAGGCGTTGTTCCGCCCAATACCTGGGGCTACGATCCCACGTTCAAGTCCGAGATGAGCGATTACAACCCGGCCCGCGCCAGTGCGCTGCTGGACCTGTATGGTTACGTGGACAAAGATGGCGACGGCTGGCGCGACATGCCAGACGGCAAGCCGCTGGTGCTGGAGTATTCGACCCAGCCGTCAGCGGCCGACCGCGAACTCAACGAAGTGTGGAAAAAGAGCATGACGGCGGCGGGCATTCAGATTCTGTTCAAAACCGCCAAGTGGCCTGAAAACCTCAAGTCTGCCCGTGCCGGTAAGGTCATGATGTGGGGGCTGGGCAACTCGGCTTCCACGCCTGACGGTGGCAGCTTTCTGGACTTTGGCTATGGACCGCAAAAATACGAAGGCAATCTGGCGGGTTTCCAAAACGACGCATATGACAAACTCTACCGCCAGCAGGTGGTCATGCCCGACGGCCCGGAGCGTCTGGCCATCATGCGCCAAATGGTCAAGATTCTGGTGGCCAACATGCCTTACAAGTTCAACACCCACCGCATCCGCACCGACGTGATTCAGCCTTGGCTGGTTGGCTACCGCCGCCACCCCACATCCCGGGCGTTTTGGCGTTACGTCGACATCGATCTGAGCAAGTTACCCAAGCAATGAAGGGTTTACCCGGAGTCTGTAGCCCCTACAATGCCGCACCTTCCGCCCCTGCTTATCTGCAACCCGGGATGCCAGACGGTTGTTCGCACAACGAACCCAGTCTGACCTCAAAAGATTAGGAACACCATGCAATTGCGCATCCAACTGACAGCCATCGCGGCCCTCACTTTTGCCTTGACAGGCGCCGCTCTGGCAGCGGACCTCCCAGCAGGCACCCAACTGCACCCCACACAAACTTTTGTCCGCTCGAACGGCTCCGAGCCCGAGAGCATGGACCCGGCAGTTGCGGAAACGGTGCCGGCCAACCAGATTCTGCGTGACCTGTTTGAGGGGCTGACCGCCACCGACACCACCGGCAAAACCGTGCCGGGTGTCGCCGAAAGCTGGAAGCAGACCAACCCGACGACCTGGGTTTTCAAGCTGCGCACCAATGCCAAGTTCTCCAATGGGGACCCCGTTACCGCCGAAGATTTTGTCTATGGCATTCGCCGGTTTGTCGATCCCAAGACAGCGTCACCGTATGCCGCCACATTTGGAGTCTTTTTGCTGAACGGGCTGGAAGTTGCGCAGGGCAAGAAGCCTCCCAGCGAAGTGGGCGTCAAGGCACTCGACAAGCACACGCTGGAAGTCAAGACCCAGGACCCGACACCCTTTATGGCCGAGCTGGTGGCCAACACGCAACTCGGCCCGGTACACAAGGCCACGGTTGAAAAATGGGGCAAGGATTGGGTCAAGCCCGGCAACATGGTGGGCAATGGCGCCTATGTGCTCAAGGAGTGGAAGGTCAACAACCGCATCGTGGTCGAGAAAAACCCGCAGTACTGGGATGCCGCCAACGCGCGTTTGACCCAGGTGACGTATTTGCCGATTGAAGACCAGTTTGCCGACATCAAACTGTGGGAGTCGGGCGAGACCGATTACGTCTACCAGATGCCCCCGGGCGTGTTTGACAAGTACAAGGCGCAGTACCCCAAAGAGCTGAAAAACCAGGCCATCATTGGCGTGCGCTACTACGATTACCAGACCAAGGACCCGGCCTTCAAGGACGTGCGCGTGCGCAAGGCGCTGTCCATGGTGATTGACCGCGAGATCCTGTCCAAACGCGTCACGGCGGACGGCCAGCCGCCTGCCTACAGCCTGATTGTGGCGGGCGTGGTAGGCGCTGACCCCACACCGTATGAATGGTCTACGTGGCCCATGGACAAGCGAGTGGCCGAGGCCAAGAAACTGCTGGAGCAAGCCGGTGTGAAGCAGGGCACCAAATACAGCTTCTCGTACAACACCAGCGAATACCACAAGAAGATGGCGGTGTTCGTGGCATCGGAGTGGAAGACCAAGCTGGGCATCATCATGGAAACCGAGACCATGGAGTTCAAGGTGCTGGCCAAGAAGCGCCACGATGGTGCCTTCCAGATTGCCCGCAATGGCTGGCTGGCCGACTACAACGACGCCACCACCTTCTTGGCCTTGGTCCGCTGTGACTCGGACCAAAACACCAATTTCCATTGCAACCGCGAAGCTGAAGCACTGATTCAAAAAGGCAACCAGTTGACGGATGCTGCCAAACGCAAGACGCTGTTGACCCAGGCCTCCAAGATGATCCTGGATGACTACCCCATCATCCCGCTGGTGCAGTACTCACTGCCACGTTTGATCAAGTCCTACGTGGGCGGCTATTCCGAGCTGAATCCGCAGGACCACTACCGCAGCAAAGACTTCTACATCATCAAGCACTGAGGGCTGGGCGATGTGGTCTTACACCCTGCGCCGCGTTCTGGCGGCGATTCCGACTGTGCTGGTCGTTATCACGGTCTGCTATTTGTTGCTGCACGCAACGCCCGGCGGTCCATTTGACAGCGACCGCAAAGTCTCTGCAGCGGTCCTGGCGAACCTGCAGGCCAAGTACCACCTGGACCTGCCGCTGTGGCAGCAGTACCTGCTCTACCTCAAGGGCCTTTTGCAGGGCGATCTGGGTGCTTCCTTCCGGTATGCCGACTGGTCTGTCAATGACCTGGTAGCCAGCGCCCTGCCGGTGTCTTTGGCCATTGGCGGCAGTGCCATGCTGCTCTCGGCGGTGATTGGTGTGACACTGGGCATTGTGGCGGCACTGCGGCAAAACAGCCTGGTGGACTACTTTGTCATGCTATTGGGCAATGTGGGTAGTGCCGTTCCCAGCTTCGTGTTGGGACCGGTCATGATCATCGTGTTTGCCATTCTGCTGAAGTGGCTGCCGGCCGGCGGTTGGCACGATTTTGAACTGCGCTTCATGGTCTTGCCGATTGCGCTGCTGACCATCATCAACGTGTCCACCATAGGCCGCGTCATGCGCGGTAGCCTGATCGAGGTGATGCACAGCAACTTCATCCGCACCGCACGCGCCAAGGGTCTGCCCACGCGTGTGGTGGTGTTGCGCCACGCGCTCAAGCCGGCCTTGCTGCCCGTGGTGTCCCTGTTGGGACCCTTGGCCATTTCATCCATTACATCAGCGCTGGTTACCGAGACGGTTTTTTCGCTGCCGGGCCTGGGCAAGTTGATTGTCAACGGTGCCGGCAACCGCGACTACACCCTGGTGTTGGGCCTGGTGGTGCTGATCACGGTACTGACCGTCACCCTGAATCTGCTGGTGGACCTGGCCTATGCCTGGTTGGACCCCAAGATTCGATATTAGCAAAATAGTGCTCTAGCCCTCGTAAAACCTGCTTGAGTAGCTACAAAATGAATAGCATTCTGAATCAATTACCCGATCTGGCCAGCCCGTCGCTGGATGGCGGCCGCAGCCTGTGGTCGGACGCGCGCCGGCGCTTTCTGCGCAACCGGGCCGCCATCGTCAGCCTGGGTGTTCTGGCGCTGATCTGCCTGGCCTGTGTAGTCGGGCCATGGGTTCTGCCACATGCATTTGACAGTGCCGACTGGGAGTCCATGAGCGCACCCCCCAGCTTTGCAAATTCCCATTTCTGGGGTACGGACGACGCAGGGCGCGATCTGTTGGTGCGCTGCCTGATTGGCGGGCGCATCTCGCTCACGGTGGGTCTGCTGGCAACCCTGTCGTCGGTGACGTTGGGCATCGTGTGGGGCGCAACGGCGGGCTTTGTCGGTGGCAAGGTCGATGCGTTCATGATGCGCATCGTCGACATGATGTACGCCATTCCCTACCTGTTGATCGCCATTTTGCTGGTGACCATTTTGGGACGCGAGTTCTACTTGGTGGTGCTCACCATCACTGTCTTTTCGTGGATGGACATGGCCCGCGTGGTGCGCGGGCAAACGCTCTCCTTGCGCTCCATGGAGTACGTGGAGGCCGCCCGGGCGATTGGTGTGTCCACGCCGCGCATCATCTTCCGTCACATCGTGCCCAATCTGCTGGGTGTGGTGGTGATTTACACCACCGTGACGGTGCCGGGTGTCATCCTGACGGAGTCCGTGTTGTCGTTTCTGGGGCTGGGCATTCAGGAGCCCATGACCAGTTGGGGCGTGTTGATTCAGGATGGCGCGAAGACCATGGAAGCCACACCCTGGATCCTGTTGTTTCCGGCTGCCTTGCTGTCAACCACTCTGTACTGCTTCAACTTTATTGGTGATGGTTTGCGTGATGCGCTGGACCCCAAGGAACGGTGACACGATCATGCATTTGATGGAAGTAAAACAACTGGGCGTGCAGTTTGAAACGCCCGACGGCGTGGTTAGCGCGGTCAACGGCATCGGCTTCACGCTGGACCGTGGCCAGACACTGGGCATTGTGGGCGAGAGCGGCTCTGGCAAGAGCCAATCGGTCCTAGCCATCATGGGCCTGCTCGCGACGAATGGCCGCGCCACCGGTCAGGTGCTGTACCAGGGGCAGGATCTGCTCAGCATGCCGACGGCAGACTTGAACCGCATCCGCGGCAACCGCGTGGCGATGATTTTTCAGGACCCGATGACATCGCTTAACCCGTATCTGACGGTGGAGCGGCAGATGACCGAGGTGTTGGAGTTCCACAAGGGCATGAGTCGCAAGGAAGCCCGAGCCAAGGCGATCCAGGCACTGGACGCCGTGAAAATGCCGGAGGCCGCGCGACGCATCATGATGTATCCGCACGAGTTCTCCGGTGGCATGCGCCAGCGGGTGATGATTGCCATGTCGCTGCTGTGCGAGCCCGACGTGCTGATCGCCGATGAACCCACCACTGCACTGGATGTGACGGTGCAGGCGCAAATTCTGATCCTGATGCGCGAGTTGCAGCGGGACTTTGGGACCGCCATTGTGATGATCACCCACGACCTGGGTGTGGTGGCAGGGCTGTGCGATGAAGTGATGGTGCTGTACGGC
>CAINUX010000147.1 GCA_903853895.1 uncultured beta proteobacterium
CGTGCCGACCCCAATCTCGACGCCGTGCCAGCCCAGCCGGCGGGCCTCGGCCAGGTCGTTGGCGCCCACGCGCTGGGCCACCAGGGTGGCGGTGCCGTTGGCCAGGGCCAGTGGCACCATGAACATCATCGACACCAGGTTGGCCGCCAGTTGGTGCCCGGCGACGGCCTCGCCGCTCTGGCGCGAGATCAGGAAGGCCATGGAGCTGAAGCCCGTGACTTCAATCATGATGGCCGCCCCCATGGGCACACCCAGGCGCAGCTGGGCCAGGATGGCGGTGCGATTGGGGGAGCGAAAGCCCTTGTCGTGCAAACCGAATTTGGCATAGAACGGGTCGCGGTGCAGCACTGCCCAGGCAATCAGGGTCTGCGACCACATCACCAGCGCGGTGGCAATACCGCAACCCACCACGCCCATGGGCTCCACCCGCCACGGCTCCAGCCCTAGCGGCAGCGGCAGAGTCCAGCCGTAGATGAAGAGGGCGCTCAGCGGAATTTTTAGCGTCAGCCCAATGACCTGGATGGCCATAACGGCCTTGGATCGTGAAACCGCGGTGTTAAAACCCCGGTACACGGTGAACAGCAGCGATGCGGGCAAGGAGAACGCCAATGCGATCAGGTAGCCACGTACCTTTTCCGTGACGTCGGGACTGGTCCGGGCCAGTGCCAGAAAGGGGCCGGGAAACAGCAGCAGGGTGCTGCCCACCAGCGCCAGAGCGAGTGCCAGCCAGATGGCCTGGTGCACCTGAAGGCCGGCCGCATGCAGTTTGCCTGCGCCAAACAACTGGCCTGCCACCGGGCTGATGGCCAGTACCATGCCCATAAAGCCGATAAATACCGTGATGTAGACCGCCATGCCGATGGACAGGGCCGCCAGGTCGTTGGCGGCGAAACGGGCCACCAGGATGGTGTCGACCGTGCTGAACCCCAGCACCGCCAGCTGTCCGATCAGAACCGGCCAGGCCATGGGCAGGATGCGATTGAAGCTGTCGCGCAGGGACGCGAAATAGTGTTGGTGAGCGTTCAGGTTCGGGGTGTTTGGGGCGTTGTTCATTGACTCGCGAGTATCGTATGGACGGAATTACTTGGCGTATAGTGGCTCGAACAAATCTGAGGTTGAGATGGTTGAATCACAAAACCCGTTTGCCTGTACCGTCGCAGCTTCTGGTGTCCCGCTGCCTGTGGACTCAGGGCAGAGAGGGGCAATATGACTGGCCTGCCGTTGACCGGCAGCCCGAATCCAGTGCAACTGGTTGGGGGCAGTTCAGCCGGGCGCGCCTATCGCGAGGAGTTGGCTCGGCAAGGGCTTTCGCTCGGTGAGGCGAACGCGCAAGCGCCTACAGCGCCTCAAGCCACCGCGGGACCCGCTGGCCAAAGTGTTGAAGCACGGGCCGCCGAGCGGAAGAAAGTCTCTGGGCGCGCACGTGTGATTTTGCCGGGCAGCGCTGCGGTCACGGGCAAGATGATTGACATTTCCTTGACCGGCGCCTGCATATTGATGGAGGATGGGTTGCCCAGCAAGAGGGTCTGTGCCCTGGAGTTCGACATTTTCCACGGCGGTAAACGTTACGCGTTTAGCGCCCAGGCGGTTTCGGTGTACGCAGTGTTGGCCAGCGGCAAGGGTTTCAAAGTCGGGTTTGAATTTGGGCCGCGTGGCCCGTCCGCGCAGTCGGCCATTGCGGCACTGGTTGCGTGAATAGCGGGTAATACCGGTATGGATACGTTGAACGCTGAACACGAGATTCCAGCCATCGAGACCAGCCTGTCCAAGGCTTGGGAGTTCTTGAGCGGCGAGAGTCGCGATTTTGACCACTTGACCCAGTGGGCGAACTTGTTGCGCTTTACCGAGTTCAGCTTTCATATGCCAATGGCTGGCAGCCGGCCTGACGCGCGGGGCGGTGTTGGGGTGTTGATTGAGCCTTCAGACGCGATGACTGTGGCCGCAAATATGTTTGGCGTGCCACGACAGCAAGTGCAGCAAGCAGATCTGCGAGACGCCTGCGCGGAGGTCTGCAACGTGTTTGCTGATTGTGTCGCCCCCCATTTCAAAACCGATCCGCCGGTCAGCGTTGGGTTGCCTAGACCTGGCAATCCTTTGACCTATGCCAAGCTTGCCGAAGATACCATCATTCGGGTGGTTTACCGCGGTTGCAAAGGTGGCAACACTTTGTTTGTGGTGCTGTACGATAGTTTGAGCCCGTCGTCGTGAAGTAAGTCCATGAAAGCAGCGCCGATACTACTTGCCAAGCCCTTGAAGTTCCTGGTGGTTGATGACAGCCGAGCCATTCAGGCCATCATTCGGCGCGCGATCGTCAAGTGCGGGTATGACCCTGTCGAAATCAAGACAGCCCTTGACGGAGAGCAGGCGCTCGACATCATCGAGTCCTTCGTTCCAGATCTCATCATTACGGACTGGCACATGCCAAAGGTGTCAGGCCTCGAGATGATTCAGGCACTGCGCCAAATGGGTCACAAGACTATTCGGGTTGGGTTCGTCACCACAGAGAAAACGCCTGCAATGCTGGATCAGGCGATCAGCAATGGTGCTATGTTCATTTTGCACAAGCCGTTCAACGATGCTGAGTTGGCGGCGGCGGTCGTGTCCTCTGTCAAGGATCTTGCCAAGCTTGTGGTGGTCGAGCCCGCTATTGCGCCCAAGAAAGTTGTAGTGCCGATTGCGGAGCCTGCGCTGCACAAGCAACTGCAGGCCACTCTGGGAAAAATCCCGTTTCGCCTCGTCGCCAACGACCGGATGACTGTGGACAAACTGCCCCCCAATAACCTGTTGGGTTTGTATGTTGGTACCGGTCACAAAGGCGTGTATGCGATTGGCGTGATGGATGGGAATGCTGTGTGCATGGTGGGTGGTGGAGCCTCCCGAAAACTGCCACCTGAAGTGCGGGCCGCGATGGAATCTGGCCAGCCGGACGACACGATGCTGGCCAAAGCGAATGAATTCATGCGCGCCGTGGCCGCCTGCATGTCCGAGTCTGCAGACCCGGGTCCGGTGACGGTTTCCCTTGCAAAGGCCAGTATTGTGAAGAATACGTTTGCGAAGCTGTCGGAGGTGCTGGCTCAGACGGAGCGACGTTCCGACTTTCGCATCGCCATTCCTGGTTATGGTGAGGGCAGGATGGCTTTTTTTGTGATGACACCATGACCCTGCTTAACGCCGCACTGGCCTTCGTTTTTTTCTGCAACCTGGTCTTCATGATTGGGGCTGGGTACGTATTGATGCGTATTCTGGACACCACGGAATCCAGCCAAATCAACCTGCAGAAGGCAGCGAGTAGCGTCATTGAAGTGGGAACGCACATCAAGGTAGTGGTGCGACGTGCCTTCAACGAGATGGAGCGCAACAACGATGCCTTGTCTGCAAGAGAAAGTTCGAGTGGCCGTGCGGTCCACGAGCTCTCCTCGCAGATCAAGACGCTGGTCGAGCGCATGAAGACGGTCATGGCGAAGAACGCCACGGATCGTGATGCCGACACCGGCAGCGGCGATGATTCAAGGTACTACCCCAGCGCAGAGGAGTTTCGCGCAAAGTTGCATGCTGACTTGAATGCGGCGTTGGAGAAGAATAACCAGTTGCAAGACGAAATAGATCAAACCAAATACCGTTTGAAGGACGCTTCCCACGCCAACAATGAATTGCGGGAAGAGATCAATGACGTCAAGGGGATTAAACAGAGTGTCGTGGATAGTTTGATGCAGCGCACGACCGACCTGGAAGAACAGTTGCAAAAGGCCCGGGATCGTGCAAAGGCAGCCGAGTTGCATGCTGAGACGAATGCTGTGCAATTGGATGCCATCAGAGCGCAAATCAATGAGCGCAATTTTTCAGACGGCGTTGACCAGACGGAGTTGGTGCAGCAGCAGCAGGGACAAATAGATATTCTGGCTGTCCGGGAAAAGGAACTGTTGGCACGCATAGCGCAGTTGGAAGGTGCCTTTGAGCGCAATCTGACCGAGAAAAATTTCATTGAAGAACGGTTTCTGCAAATGGATTCCGGCGACAGCACGCGCGCACCGCTGGACCCGCCGGCAGTGGCTTGAGGGTTGCGTTCAGAGTTGTTTAGTTTCCACTGAAGGAGTGAGTCGTCATGGTAAAGAAAATTCTGCTGGGTTTGCTGGTCGCAGTCGCGCTGATCCTGGTATTTGCGCTGACCCGTCCGGATGCCTTCCGCGTGGAGCGAAGCATCGCCATCAAGGCCGATCCGGCCAAGGTGTTTGCCCTGCTCAATGACTTTCACTACTTTGGAAAGTGGTCACCCTGGGATGCGCTGGACCCGGCCATGAAGGTCAGCCACAGTGGTGCAGCCAGCGGGCCGGGCGCGGTCTACGAATGGTCTGGCAACGACGCGGTCGGTGCCGGGCGCATGGAAATATTGAAGACGGTGCCCAACTCCCAAGTGACCGTGAAACTGGATTTTCTCCAACCGTTCGAAGGACACAACACGTCTGAATACACCCTCTCCACCAACGGCGATGCCACTACGGTGACCTGGGCCATGTTTGGCCCCAGCCCATATGTTTCGAAAGTCATGGGCCTGTTTGTCAGCATGGACAGCATGATTGGCAAGGATTTTGAGCGGGGCCTGGCCCAGCTCAAAGCGGTTGCCGAGAAGTAGGCAGGCCGTTAGAGCCCGGATGCGATACTCGTCTTTTCAAGGTTTTTTATTCAACGCGAGACCACCATGCAACCCACGGTAAAACCCCAAAACCCCAATTTTTCTTCGGGCCCCTGCGCCAAGCGCCCGGGCTACAACGTGGCAGCACTCCAGCTCGATACGCTGGGCCGCTCACACCGCTCCGCACTGGGTAAAAAAGCGCTGGGCCTGGCCTGCAGCGAGACGGCCCGCATTCTGGGCTTGCCCGAGGGCTACCGGGTGGCCGTGGTCCCCGCGTCGGACACGGGCGCGGTCGAGATGGCCATGTGGTCCTTGCTGGGGCCGCGCGGCGTGGATGTGCTGGCCTGGGAGTCGTTTGGGTCCGGCTGGGTCACCGATATCGTCAAGCAGCTCAAGCTGCCCAACGTCAACAAGATTGAGGCCGGCTACGGCGAGATTGCCGATGTTTCCCGGGTGAATTTTGACAACGACGTGGTGTTCACCTGGAATGGCACGACCTCCGGCGTCAAGGTTCCGAGTGGCGACTGGATCGCGGCCGATCGCGCTGGCCTGACCATCTGCGATGCCACCTCGGCCGTGTTCGCCATGGAGCTTCCCTGGGACAAGCTGGACGTGGTGACCTACTCCTGGCAAAAGGTGCTGGGCGGCGAAGGCGGCCACGGCATGTTGATCCTGAGCCCACGTGCGGTGGCCCGGTTGGAGAGCTACTCCCCACCTTGGCCCATGCCCAAGATCTTCCGCATGACGTCGGGTGGCAAGCTCACCGAGGGGCTGTTCAAAGGCGAGACCATCAACACACCATCCATGCTGTGTGTCTCCGACTACCTGGACGCGCTGGCCTGGGTGGACAGCCTGGGCGGCGTGCAGGCCACCATGGCGCGCAGCGAAGCCAACCTCAAGGTGCTGGCCGACTTTGTGGCTGCCAACGAATGGATTTCCTTCCTGGCCAAAGACCCGGCGACCCGCTCCAACACCAGTGTCTGCCTGACGCTGGCCGTCAGCGAAGAACAGGTCAAGAAGATGGTCAAGCTGCTGGAAGCCCAGGGCGTGGCCTATGACATTGGTGCCTACAAGGATGCGCCGGCCGGCATTCGCATCTGGTGCGGTGCCACGGTCGAGGCGGCCGATCTGCAGGCCCTGCTGCCCTGGTTGACCTGGGCCCATGCCCAGGTGACGGCGTAACTCAGGAGTCCGCTTGTATGTACAAGGTCCGCACCTATAACCAGATTTCCGTCAAGGGACTGGAACGCTTCCCCCGCCTGCACTACGAGGTGGGCAGTGATATTGGCAGCCCCGACGCCTATCTGCTGCGCAGCCAGAAGCTGCAGGGTCTGGAGGTTCCCAAGACGCTGCTGGCCGTGGCGCGTGCCGGGGCTGGGGTGAACAATGTGCCGGTGGGCGAATACAGCAAACTGGGCATTGTGGCGTTCAATACGCCCGGTGCCAACGCCAATGCGGTCAAGGAACTGGTCATGGCGGGCATGCTGCTGGCAACCCGCGGCATCCTGAGCGGACTGGGTTATGTGCAGACGCTGACCCACATGACCGATGCGGCCGAGATGGCCCAATTGCTGGAGAAGGAAAAATCCCGCTTTGTCGGCGGCGAACTCAAGGGAAAGACCCTGGGGGTTATCGGGCTGGGGGCCATAGGCTCGATGGTGGCCGACATGGCGCTGGCCATGGGCATGAAGGTGGTGGGGTTCGATCCGGCCTTGTCGATCGATGCAGCGTGGCGTCTGTCCAATGCGGTGACGCGCATGGAGAATCTGCCATCACTGATGGCGCGCTCCGACTACATTTCCCTGCATGTCCCGGCCATGGACGCCACGCGCCACATGATCAACGAGGATGCGCTGGCATCGGTCAAAAAAGGCGCAGTGCTGCTGAACTTTGCCCGGGAAACCATTGTCGACCCGGATGCGGTGCTGCGAGCCCTCGACCAGAGCAAGTTAGGCCGCTATGTGTGCGACTTTCCCGAGCCGGCGATGCTGGGGCGCAGTGACGTGATTGCCATGCCGCACATTGGCGCTAGCACCGAAGAGTCCGAAGAGAACTGTGCCGTGATGGCGGCCAATCAGCTCATGGAGTATCTGGAGAGCGGCAATATCGTCAACTCGGTCAATTTCCCGGCGGTCAGCATGCCGCGCACACCAGGTACCTGGCGCATCACCTTTTCCAACGACAACGTGTCCGGCGTGCTGGGGCATGTGTTGTCTGTGCTGGCAGAGCACCAGGTCAACGTCATCGACATGATGAACAAGAGCCGCTCCGAGCTGGCATTCAATATTGTTGATGTCGAGCACCAGCCCAGCGCGGCGGTGGTCGCGGCGATCGAAGCGACGCAGCACGTGATCCGGGTGCGGGTGATTGATCGCTGAATCGGGGATGTCAGGCCAGCAGGATTTCCAGGATGCTCGCCCCTGGCTGGCTACTGATACTGACTTGCGCGCCGATCGCCGCTGCCCGCTCCTCCATCGAGGCCAGTCCCTTGCGTCGCACCTGGGTCGTGTCAAAACCGCAGCCGTTGTCCTGTATCCGGATGCGTACGCTGTGGCCGGTACTGCCATGGCACTCCAGGGTGGGCGTGGCTTCGATACGCAGTACGCTCGCCTGGGCGTGCTGCATGACGTTTGAAAGCGCTTCAAAGATGATGTATTGCAGTTGACGCATGGCGCTGGCGTCCAGCCTTGGCAGAACCGGTAGCGCTACAACGGCCCACTCCAGCGACAGGCCCATGGCGCGGAACCGTGGCTCCAGTCGGTAGCGCAGGGTGGCGAGCAAGCCTGCGACATCGCCGCGTGGCAAATTCAAGGCGTCAATGGACAGTTTCAGCTGGTCCAGAGAATCCCTGAGTGTCAGCAGAACCTCGGCGTTGTTCGCATGGCCGGACTGCAACTGGCGTATCGCGGAGCTGATATGCGAACCCACGCCATCATGCATGTCCCGCAAAATGCGCGAGCGCTCCAGGATGCGCTCCTGCTCGCGGGCGATCAACTCCATGCTCTGGTAGCTTTGGGATAGTTCCTGTTCCTTGTCCTGAACCCGTGAGGCGAGCGTGTCGAGCATGTCGCGGACCCGCAGGTTGGCACTGCGAAAGCGTTCAATGGCAATGGCACCCAAGGCCAGCCCAAAGAGCGTCGCAGAATAGCGCAGATAGGCTTGGTTCGAAAATGAATCCCCCAAGCGCATGGCATAGAAGTCGTGAAGGGCGATCGGCACGTTGAGCAGCAACACCACGGCGACCAGCCGGTGCATGAACGTGGCTCCCCGCGTGGCCTTGAAGACAAACACCAGGGCCGAGGGAACAAACACCAATACAAACCCCAACTGCCACAACGTCAGCAACTTGGGTAACGGCCCGACGATGGCGGTATAGGTCACTGCGGGGCCTATCAATACCATGGTCAACAAGTAGCGACGCACGGTGCGGGTCAATGGATGTTGGTCCCAGCCCGCAATCGAGTGGCAAAACAGCAACAAGGAGCTGAGCCAAATACCCAGCGCCATGTTGATGGCAATGGACCACCACTTCCAGTGTATGGGTGGTCGCTCGATGAGCCCATCTGCCACAAAAAAAGCCCATGCGAACTCGGCCAAGGCAGCGTACAGGTACACACTATCCCGAACCCCGCGCAGCTCGGGCCTGGGGTCGGTCTGAGAGACCCACAAGACGAAGGCAAACGTACCCACAACCAGACTGAAAACACTGAGAACGCCGGTTCCGACAACCCGCAAGCCAAATTCCTTTCGGTATGCGGGTTCCAGTTCATCCCTTGGCCCCACCAGCACCACGGGAACGCCTGAACGGCGCCCGCTGTCCGAGCGGATGGTCACCTCCAAATGGTTGTCGGACAGCAACAGATTGGGTGGTATCAGCAAAAGGCGTGGGGCCTTGGCGTAGTCACTGAAGTCATCCGCTTCCAGGGTTCCGTTCTTTTCCAGAACCACCCCGTTAAACGTTACGACATACGCATTGCCGAAGCGACTGAAGTACAGGCCCCATGGCTCGGTTGCTGCAGACGGGCCGGGAAAGTCCAGCTCAAATCTACCGACACCCGAGTTGCCCTTCTGCAAGTAGTCCCAGCCATAGGGCAAGCGCACTTCGGTGGAGGTGGTCCGACCGTTGACCGTCAGCTCGGCACGGGCCTGGTCCAGGGACAAAACTGCGGAGTGTGCAAATGCCAGTAGTCCGGTGCATAGCCAGAGGAGTACTCCGGTCCAAATGTTTCGATAGTTACCCATATCCGACACGGCGGGTCAGCGTGTCTCTACGTGTCCATCGGCGTGGCGCGCAAAGCGGCCCTGCGGACGTGGGTGCACCGGGTCGCTGGTGCCCCATGGCCAGCCACCAAATCCGGTTGCCCGGTAATCGGCAAAGGCCTGTTGGATTTCGGCCTGGGTGTTCATGACAAAAGGGCCGTATTGCGCAACAGGCTCGCCTATGGGTTTGCCTTGCAGCAACAACAACTCGGTCGGCTCGGCACCGCTGCCCAGTACAACGTCTGCCTGCGTGCGCAGTTCGATGGCGGACGACGGGGGTACTGCGTGCCCGTCAATGGTGAGGGCATTGCCCGCAAAAAAATACAGCATGCGCCGTGTGCCGGTGCCCACGGCAGCCGGCAAGGTCCAGTGTGCACCGGACTCCATCCTGATGGTCCAGATCGCCAGGTCGGACTCCGGCTGCGAGGCCCATGAATCAGGCGGTGGGTGCAGGCCTTTGGTGTCACTCAGGGCTCCGGCAACACAAGTCACTGACGTGGCTTTGCCCTGGGCATCACGGGAGTGGAGTTGTGCAATGTCCTCCCGCCACAGCATGGTGAAGTGCGGCTCCACCATTTTGTTGCGTGCGGGCAGGTTGAGCCAGATCTGAAACAGCTCCGCCGGATTGGGCTGCCCGGTTTGCAGGAGCGGAAACATCTCGCAATGCACGATGCCCTTGCCGGCAGTCAGCCACTGCACATCACCGCCGCCAAAGCGGGCGGTGGCGCCCAGGGAGTCGGAATGGTCAATCAGCCCTTGCCGCACGATGGTCACGGTCTCGAAGCCGCGGTGGGGGTGTGAAGGAAAGCCGGGGATGGTCTGACCGTGGTACATGCTCCATCCGTCTTTGCCCGCAAAGTCCTGCCCGATGTTGCGCCCCGCCAATGAAGCATCCGGCCCCATATGGGCATTGCCGCGGGGGTAGGCATCATTGTGGTGAACGCAGAACAAAAACGGGTCGATGGTCGGCCAAGGCAAGCCCAGGCGCTGGACCGAGAGAATGGTGGATGTAGGCATGGGGCTATTTTCACCCCATCCGCTACTAAGATACGCTGTCTCCCATTTTCAATCCCCATTGCTTTGTCATTGCTGTTGTCCACCATTCCCCCTGCTGTGTTGCGCTTGCTGTTTGCGGTGTTAGCAGGCTGCGCAATTTTGGCGCTGGATGTATGGCAGCGCCCTGGCGCCCCAGCGCCCGCCAGCGCTCCGTGGCCCGTGGCAGGGGCAGTGCCGGACCTTACGGTTGTGCAGGTCCAGGCCCAGGGCGAGATTCCCATGCCCCCTGGGATGGCTGCTGCCCATGCCAGTACCCTGCTGACCATGCCGCACGGCGATTCCGCGTCGCTATCAGTGTTCTGGTTTTCAGGTGATCGTGAGAGTGGGCCCAATGTGCAGATTGCCGCGTCTCAATATGATCGTTCGACCGGGCAATGGCTCCCCGCCCGTTTTGTCGTCAACCGGTTTGTGATGGCAGAGCAACTCGGCCACGGGCTGCGCCGCCTGGGTAACCCGGTGGCCTGGCTCGATGGAGGTGGTCGGGTCAACCTGTTCGTCGTGGCAACGGGTTGGGGTGGATGGGCGGCGTCACGGATCCTGCACCTGCGCCAGAGCAGCGTGGGGCGTGAATTGGCAGAGCTGGCCTTTGAGCCAGTGCGGGTGTTACCGCTATCGTGGCTGTGGAATACCAGCTTTCTGGTGCGCAACGCGCCGCTGACCCTGGTCGATGGTGGCATGGTGTTGCCGGTGCATTTCGAACTGGGTATCAAATACCCCATCGCTCTGCGCTTTGACAAGGATGGTGGCTATCTGGGCATGGTGCGTCTGTCACAACGGCCCTACCTGCTGCAACCCAGCTTGGTGATGGAGTCACCGCAAGCATGGTTCGCCCTCATGCGCGATGGGCGCCCAAGTGGCAAGATTGGAGTGGTCCGCACCACGGACGGTGGTCGCCACTGGAGTGACCTGCCAGACCTGACCTTGGACAACCCCGATGCTGCGGTGGCGGGCTTGGGGCTGACGCCCGGGCAGATGCTGCTCGCTCACAACTCGTCGATCGCTTCGCGCGGAACCCTGGACCTGAGCCGATCGGCAGACGGCCACACGTGGGCATTGGTCAAGACCCTGGAGCGCGGTGGCTACGACGATGAATATTCCTACGCGGCCATGGCGTGGGTGGACGGCAGTCTGTGGGTCACCTATACCGTGGACCGTCAGCGCATTGCCTGGCAGCGCCTGGTGGGCGCGCCTGCGCTTCCTGCCGGGGTGCTAACCGAGACAGATTCCCGGAGCACCAAGCCATGAACCCGGTAACACTGCATGGGTTGGCGCAACTCCTGGCAGCCGACACACCGGTCCTGCCGTCGTCCGGACTGATGCAGACCTGGCTGCAGCTGGGTTGGGCTGTAGCGCTGGCCTGGTTGGGTTCTGGCCTTGTTGGGCGCTACTGGCCAGGCAAGCCGTTGCAAAAGGTCACCGCAGCGGTGGTGCTGGCGGTTTGGGCGTTTGCGCCCGCTCCCTATTCGTCGGCGTATTGGTTGGGACTGGCGTTTCAGGCACCGAGCGTGTTGACCGTTCTTTTGTGCGCGAGGTTGTTGTACCAAGACCTGGCGCCATCGGGCCGGGAACGTGGTGGCACTTTGGTGCCGGTGCTGGCGCTGATAGTTGCGCTGGCAGGCTGGGCGCTGTTGCTCGATACCTTCGCTCTGTTGCCGGTTCAACTCTATGCCTGGGGCTTTAGCCCGGTGGCGCTGGGGTTGGTTTTGATGTGTGTGTTGCTTCCATGGGTGGCACTGAGCAGCCCCATGCGCCCCTGCAATTACCTGGCATGGGGGGGCGCCGTGGCGCTGATGGTTTTCGTGCTGTGGCGACTCCCCACGGGCAACGTGTGGGACGCCGTGCTGGACCCCTGGCTATGGGTGGCGTTGCACTTCTACCTGGGCCGCAGGGTTTGGCTGCGGGTCACAAAGCGGCTCGTGGTTTTCCCTTAATTGCTTGACTTCTAAAGGTTTAGACTTAAACTAATTGCAAGATACCACTCTGGGTTGGAGTTGCAATGAACATTGTCTGCATAGGCGGCGGCCCCGCCGGTCTGTACTTCGCGCTGCTGATGAAGCAGGCCAACCCGGCGCATGTGGTCACAGTAGTGGAGCGCAACAAGCCCTACGACACCTTTGGCTGGGGCGTGGTGTTCTCGGACGCCACCATGGACAACATGCGCATCTGGGACCCGGAAACGGCGGCCGAGATCCAATTGGCGTTCAACCATTGGGACGACATTGAGTTGCATTTCAAGGGCGATGTCATCCGTTCGGGCGGCCATGGTTTTGTTGGCATAGGGCGCAAGATGCTGCTCAACATCCTGCAGCGCCGCTGCGAGCGGCTGGGCGTCGAGTTGGTCTTTGAGGTGGACGCCGAGTCCGACACCCAGTACCCCGACGCCGACCTGATCATTGCCAGCGACGGCATCAATTCCCGCATCCGCACCCAGTACGAAGAGGTCTTTAACCCCGACATTGTGGTCCGGCCCAACCGCTACATCTGGCTGGGAACCCACAAGCGCTATGACGCGTTCACCTTCCTGTTCGAGAAGACTGAACACGGCTGGTTTCAGGCCCACATCTACAAGTTTGACGACGAGACCACCACCTTCATCGTCGAGTGCCCCGAGCACGTCTGGCAGGCGCACCGCCTGGACCTGGCGGACCAGGAGGAGTCGATCGCGTTTTGTGAGAAGGTCTTCGCGAAGAACCTGCAGGGTGCCAAGCTGATGACCAATGCGCGCCACCTGCGTGGCTCGGCCTGGCTGAATTTTCAGCGCGTCAAGTGCGAGCAATGGTCGCTGTTCAACGGCCGCAGCCATGTGGTGCTGATGGGCGACGCCGTGCACACGGCCCACTTTGCCATTGGCTCGGGCACCAAGCTGGCGATTGAGGACGCCATTGAGCTGGCACGCCAGTTCCGCGACCAGGGCGATAGCGTCGAGCAGATACCAGCTGTGCTGGCGCGCTACCAGGCGCTGCGCAGTATTGATGTGCTGCGCTTGCAAAACGCAGCCTGGAACGCGATGGAGTGGTTCGAGGTCTGCGGTGAACGCTACTGCGACCAGCTGGAGGGGCCGCAGTTCATGTACTCCATGCTGACCCGCAGCCAGCGCATCAGCCATGAGAACCTGCGCCTGCGCGATGCCAAGTGGCTGGGCGATTTCGAGGCCTGGTTTGCCCAGCGTGCCGGCCTGCCATTGGCTCCCGGCCAGGCCGCGCCGCCGCCCATGTTCACGCCCTACACCGTGCGTGGCCTGACCTTGAAGAACCGCGTCGTCGTGTCGCCCATGGCCCAGTACTCTGCCGTGGACGGTGTGGCCGGTGACTACCACCTGGTGCATCTGGGTGCCCGCGCCATGGGCGGTGCTGCCATGGTGTTTGCCGAGATGACCTGCGTCAGCGCCGAGGCCCGCATCACCCCCGGCTGCCCGGGCCTGTATGCGCCCGAACATACGGCAGCGTGGAAGCGCATCGCCGATTGGGTGCATGCCAACAGCGATGCCAAATTCGCGATGCAGCTGGGCCATGCGGGCGCCAAGGCGTCGACCCGCGTGGCCTGGGAGGGCATAGACCAGCCACTGCCAAACGGCAATTGGCCGATTGTTTCGGCCTCGGCCCAACAGTACCTGGAAGGCGTGAGTCAGACATCCCGCGCCATGTCCCGCGCTGATATGGATGAAGTGACGGCCCAGTTTGTGGCCAGCACGCTTGCGGCAGTGGAGATCGGTGCGGACTGGCTGGAGCTGCACTGCGCGCACGGCTATTTGTTGTCAAGCTTTATTTCGCCGTTGACCAATCGGCGAACCGATGCCTATGGCGGCAGCCTGGAGAACCGCTTGCGCTATCCGCTGGAAGTGTTCACCGCCATGCGCGCCGTATGGCCCTCGGAGCGGCCGATGTCTGTTCGCATCTCGGCGCACGACTGGGTGGAAGGTGGCATCACCCCGGCCGACGCGGTGGAGATCGCCTTCGCCTTCAAGGAGGCCGGTGCCGATTTGATCGATTGCTCGTCAGGCCAGGTTAGCAAGCAGGAAAAGCCGGTGTATGGCCGAATGTTCCAGACGCCGTTTGCCGACCGCATCCGCCAAGAGGCCGGTATTGCCACCATCGCCGTGGGAGCCATCAGCGAGGCTGACCACGTCAACAGCATCATATCGGCGGGGCGTGCGGATCTGTGCGCCGTGGCGCGGCCGCACCTGGCCAACCCGGCCTGGACCTTGACCGAGGCGGCCAAGATTGGCTACACGGCATTGGCCTGGCCCAAGCAATATGTCTCGGGGAAACCCCAGATGGAGGCTATTTTTCAGCGCGAAAAAGCACAGGCGGCGACCGCCGCCCTGGCGACCGCGCGTGCTGACTAAGCATGAAGACGATGAAAGCCGATCCCAGCCGCACATTACTCAACGATGCCGACGAGTTGGGCCATGAGGCCCGCTCCAGCGGCGGCGACCACGGCGCGCTCAAACTCTGGTTGCGCATGCTGGCCTGCACCACCCAGGTGGAGGACGAAATCCGCAAACGCCTGCGCACGCGCTTCGACATCTCGTTGCCGCGCTTTGACTACATGGCACAGCTCTACCGCCAGCCCGAGGGGCTGAAGATGAGCGAGCTGTCGCGCTACCTGATGGTGACAGGTGGCAACGTCACCGGCCTGACCGACGAGCTGGCGCGCGAAGGCCTGGTCTCCCGCGAGAACAACCCGGCCGACCGCCGCGCCTGGATCGTGTGTCTGACGCCCAAGGGCCGCGCCACGTTCGAGACCATGGCCCAGGAACACGAGCAATGGATTCTGGAACTGTTCTCCGGGCTGGAGCCCGACACCGTGCAACAACTCTATCGCCAGCTGGGCCACTTGCGCGTCCAGCTGGTTGCCCACCAGGACAACAAATGACACACCACACCGCACCCTTCACACTCGACCCCGCGCTGGAGCGCGGTAACCGCAAACCCCTGGCCGACTACCAGGCAGAGCATTTCCTGTGGGCATTGGCAGGCGGCGTGGCCACCATCACGCTGAACCGCCCCGAGCGCAAGAACCCGTTGACCTTTGACTCGTACGTGGAGTTGCGCGACCTGTTTGGCCAACTCAAGTACGCGCCCGACGTGCACGCGGTGGTGGTGACCGGTGCGGGCAGCAACTTCTGCTCCGGCGGTGACGTGCATGAAATCATCGGCCCGCTGATCCAGTTGAAGGCGCCCGAGCTGTTGATGTTCACCCGCATGACCGGGGACCTGGTCAAGGCCATGCGGGCCTGCCCGCAACCCATCATTGCCGCGGTGGATGGTGTGTGTGCCGGGGCCGGCGCCATCATTTCCATGGCATCCGATCTGCGCCTGGGCACCGCGCGCAGCAAGACCGCGTTCCTGTTCAATCGCGTCGGCCTGGCCGGCTGCGACATGGGCGCCTGCGCCATGCTGCCGCGCATCATTGGCCAGGGCAGGGCCAGCGATTGGCTGTTCACCGGCCGCTCCATTGGCGGCACGGAGGCCGAGCGTAGTGGTTTCTTCAATCGCTTGTGCGAGCCCGAGCAACTGGCGGCCGATGCGGCCGCACTGGCGCGCGACCTGGTGGCCGGCCCGACGTTCGCCAACGGCATGACCAAGACCATGCTGCACCAGGAGTGGTCCATGTCCATCGACCAGGCGATTGAGGCCGAAGCACAAGCCCAAGCCATCTGCATGCTGACCCAGGATTACCACCGGGCCTATGAAGCCTTCGTGGCCAAACAGAAACCTGTGTTCCAGGGCAACTGAGCATCTGGAGAAAAATATGAGCGACACCGCCTACCTCGACTGGCCCTTCTTCACCCACCACCATGGTGACCTGGCGCGCACGCTGGAGACCTGGGCCACGCAGCATGTGCCCCAAACGCACGGCCACGATGTGGACGCCGAATGCAAGACGCTGGTGCGCAAGCTGGGCGCCGCAGGTTGGCTGCGCTACGCGGTGGCCGGCACGGCCTATGGCGGCGGCGAGGACAGCATAGACACGCGCTCCATCTGCCTGATTCGCGAGACGCTGGCACGCCACTCTGGCCTGGCCGATTTTGCCTTTGCCATGCAGGGCCTGGGCTCGGGTGCCATCAGCCTGGCCGGCACGCACGAACAAAAGCAGCGCTATCTGACGCGGGTGGTCAGCGGCGAGGCCATTGCGGCCTTTGCACTGAGCGAGCCCGATGCAGGCTCCGATGTGGCGGCCATGCAGTGCAACGCCCATGTCGATGGCGAGCATGCGGTGCTCAACGGCACCAAGACCTGGATATCGAACGGCGGCATCGCCGACTTTTATGTGGTGTTCGCCCGCACGGGTGAGGCGCCTGGAGCGCGGGGCATCAGCGCCTTTATTGTGGATGCTGACACGCCTGGCCTTGCGATAGCTGAGCGGATCGACGTGATCGCCCCCCACCCCCTGGCCACCCTGCGCTTCACCAACTGCAAAGTGCCTTTGAGCCAGCGCGTGGGCGCGGCGGGGGAGGGCTTCAAGGTGGCCATGCGCACACTGGACGTGTTTCGCACGTCGGTGGCCGCCGCCTCGCTGGGCTTTGCCCGCCGAGCGCTGGATGAGGCGCTGCACCGCGCCACCACGCGCAAGATGTTCAACCAAACGTTGGCCGATTTCCAGCTGACCCAGGCCAAGCTGGCGCAGATGGCCACCACCATCGACAGTAGCGCCTTGCTGACCTACCGCGCGGCCTGGCTGCGCGACCAAGGCCGCAATGTGACGCGTGAGGCGGCCATGGCCAAGATGGCTGCCACCGAAGGCGCGCAGCAGGTCATCGACGCCGCCGTGCAAATTTGGGGTGGCATGGGCGTGGTCAGCGGCCACATCGTGGAACGCTTGTACCGCGAGATCCGCTCACTGCGCATTTATGAAGGCGCTACCGAAGTGCAGCAGTTGATCATCGCCAAGGATCTGCTGCAGAAATTGCCCCCACGATCGTCCATTGTGTGAATACCACCATGTCCAGTGCCCACATAGACACCTTCGCGCGCGACAACCTGCCGCCCGTTGACCAACAACCGCAGTTCCTTTTCGATCTGCCCGAGCTGCAGTTTCCCGCGCAGTTGAATTGCGCCACCGAGTTGCTGGACCGGCATATCACCGAGGGCAACGGTGACCGTACTTGCATCCGCGCACCCAACCTGAGCTGGACCTACGCCGACCTGCAGGACAAGGCCAACCGCATCGCCAACGTGCTGGTGCGGGACATGGGCGTGGTGCCGGGAAACCGCGTGCTCTTGCATGCACCCAACAACCCGATGATGGCGGCCTGCTGGTTTGCCATCATCAAGGCCGGCGCCATCGCGGTCGCCACCATGCCCATGCTGCGGGCCAAGGAGCTGAAGGCCGTGGTCGACAAGGCGCAGATTCGCCACGCCCTGTGCGATGCCGCCCTGGCGCAGGAAATGCACAACACCGCCGTGCAGTGCCCGGGCCTGCAGACCCTTCGCCACTTCAACGATGCCGGCCCCGACAGCCTGGAGGCCGCCATGTCGCGGCAATCCGGCGCGTTCACCAATGCCGACACCGCGGCGGACGACACCTGCATCATCGCTTTCACCTCCGGCACGACCGGCATCCCCAAGGCCACCATGCACTTCCACCGCGACGTGATGGCGGCCTGCGCCTGCTGGTCGCGCCATGTGCTGCGCCCCACGGCCGATGATGTTTTCATTGGCAGCCCGCCGCTGGCCTTTACCTTCGGGCTGGGCGGGTTGATCCTGTTCCCGCTTTCGGTGGGCGCCTCCACCGTCCTGCTGGAAAAAGCGGGGCCAGCCCAGCTGCTCGACGGCATTCGCGACTTTGGAGCCACGGTGCTGTTCACCGCGCCCACCTCGTACCGTACGCTGGCCCCGCGTGGCATCGAGCTGCGCAAGACCGCCTTGCGCCGCTGCGTGTCGGCCGGTGAAGCGCTGCCCGTGTCCACCCGCACACTATGGCGCGAGGCCACCGGCATCGAGCTGATTGATGGCATTGGCGCCACCGAGATGCTGCACATCTTCATTTCCGCCGACGAGGCGCACGCGCGCCCCGGTGCCACCGGTCGGGTGGTGCCGGGTTACCAGGCCTGTGTGCTGGATGAGCAGGGCCAGTCGGTGCCGGTGGGCACGGTGGGCAAGTTGGCCGTGCGCGGTCCCACGGGCTGCCGCTACCTGGCTGATGAGCGGCAAAAAACCTATGTGCGCGACGGCTGGAACCTGACCGGTGACGCCTACAGGATGGATGCCGATGGCTACTTCATCTATCAGGCCCGCACCGACGACATGATAGTCTCCAGCGGCTACAACATCGCCGCCCCCGAGGTGGAAGACGCGCTGATGCTGCACCCCGCGGTGGCCGAGTGCGCCGTGATCGGCAGCCCCGACGACGAGCGCGGCCAGATCGTGCACGCTTTTGTCGCGCTGCGTGCCGGTAACGACGGCAACGACGTCATGGTCAAGACGCTGCAGGACTTCGTGAAGAACACCGTCGCCCCCTACAAGTACCCGCGTGCCATCACATTCGTCGGCACACTGCCACGCACCCAGACCGGCAAGTTGCAGCGTTTCAAGCTGCGCGACCTGGCCTGAACCACCACCAACAAACCGCAAAGAAGCCACGCCATGAAAGTCTTGCAACCCCCCACCTGGTCGCGTCCACGCGGCTATGCCAACGGCGTCATGGCGCGCGGCCAGACCGTGTGCGTGGCCGGCATGATTGGTTGGGACGGCCAGTGCCAGTTCCACACCGACGATTTTGCGGGCCAGGTGCGCCAGGCGCTGCTGAACGTGGTGGCGGTGCTGGACGAGGCGGGCGCCAAGCCCGAGCACATCGTGCGCATGACCTGGTACGTGACCGACAAGCGCGAGTACATCGCCGCAGGGCGTGAAGTGGGCCAGGCGTTTAGGGAAATCATTGGCAGCTTTAGTGTGGCGATGACGGCGGTGCAGGTGACGGCGCTGATGGAAGATCGGGCCAAGGTGGAGATCGAGGTGACGGCCATCATTCCGGAATAGTTATTGATGAAATCGGCCTTTAGCCCTCTTGGAATATGCCTGTGACACTATCGTTTTCGTAGCGTATAGGCCGGGCCGGCAGACCGGGCACCCGTTCCCTTGCCCACGCTCGCGGGTGGAGATTTTGGGTTTGCGGGCAGTGGTTCGTGAACGGCTTGGTTGGTGCGCCTGTTCTGTAGCTGCCGCGAATGGGGCAGATGAACGGGTGCCCGGTCTGCCGGCCTATAGTGGAGTGTCTGACGCGTACTGCGAAGTGGACCTATGAGCCCCCCCACGTCACCACCGTGAAAGAATGCTGGAGAAAGCACCATGCACATCGAACAGTTCATGCAAGGCTACAAGCAAGCGTGGGAGCGCCAGGACGAAACCCTGTTCTGCGCCCTTTTCGCGGCGGATGGCCAGTACCACAACACACCATTTGCGGTTCAGCGCGGCCATGTGCAACTGGCCGAATACTGGCAGCGCGTGAAGTTGCAGAAGGACGTCCAGGTCAGCTACGAGGTGCTGGCGTCCACTCCGTCGGGTGGCATGGCGCACTGGCACGTCACGTATCAGGTGGCGTCCGAGGAACTCTTCCAAATCTGGGCACAGTCCACGGGCACCAACCTGGTGGCGCGAAACCCGGGCGACCCGCTGCCCCGGATGGTTCTTGACGGTGTGTTGAAGGCAGAGTTTGCAAATGGCGTGTGCCAGGAGTGTTGCCTTTGGTGGCACAGCATGCCGTTGGCGTAAATTTTTGTAAGGTCTTGGTTTCCGGCCCGACTATTGATAGCAAGCAGACGCAAAAAGCATCCAAGGCACTAGCCCTGATTGCAATTTAACTTCTATCAACAGCTCTTTCGTCAAAGGAAACACCATGTCATCCAACTTCAAATCCGCTATCGCCATGGCCAGCGCAGCTGCCGCTTTGTTCGCCATGGGTGCGCCCCTCACCGTGGCCCACGCCGCGGATGACATGTCGGTGCATTGCGCTGGCCTGAATAGCTGCAAGGGCACGTCGGACTGCAAGACCGCCAAGAACGAGTGCAAGGGCCAGAACAGCTGCAAGGGCATGGGCTGGAACAAAAGGGCTTCTGCCAAGGAATGCACCGCCGCAGGCGGCAGCGTCGTCAAATAGGCGAAGAATCGCAACAATGACTGGCCCGCATCAATTTCGGGCCCCTTTCTTAACTTCGCATGGATCGCTATGAACTCCATCCAAGGCTTCGGGGTCGGTCTGCGCACCGAGCACTACGCCGCGTTTGAATCAGAACCACAGAAACGCGTCGACTGGCTGGAGATCCTGTCCGAGAATTACATGGTTCCCGGTGGCGCCCCGCTGTGGCACCTGGACCGTATCCGCCGTGACTTTCCCATGGTGATGCACGGCGTTTCGCTCAACATCGGTGGCAGCGACCCGCTGAACCTAGACTATCTGCGCGATTTGAAGGCCCTGGTGCACCGTGTGCAACCCGGCTGGGTGTCGGACCACCTGTGCTGGACGGGCACGCAGGGCATGAATATGCACGACCTGCTGCCTGTGCCCTATACCGAAGAGACCTTGCGCCACATCTCCGAGCGCATCCAGCGGGTGCAGGATTTTCTGGGTCGGCGCCTGGTCATCGAGAACCCGTCCACCTACATCGCCTTTGCGGCTGACCAGATGCCCGAGTGGGAATTTGTCGGCGAGATGCTGCGCCGCGCGGACTGCGAACTGCTGCTGGATGTGAACAACGTCTACGTGAGCAGCGTCAACCACGGTTTTGATCCGCGCCACTACATTGATGCCATCCCCGCCACACGCGTGCGCCAGATCCACCTGGCCGGTCATGAAACGCACGATGGCTACCTGATTGACACCCACGACCAGCCGGTGTGCGAGGCCGTGTGGCAACTCTATGGCTACACGCTGCAACACTGCGGCAGCGTGCCCACCATGATCGAGCGCGACGACAACATTCCTGCACTGCATGCATTGCTCGACGAACTTGATCAAGCCCGTGTGGTGCATGCGCGGGCACTTGCAAGGGCACCCGCAACCCAGGAGTGCACGGCATGACGCAGCTGCAGACCCTGCAAAGCGCGTTTCAAACCGCACTGCTGCTAGACCAGCCGATGACGCCCACTCTGCTCAACGCCAGAGGTGTGACCCAGTTTGGCATCTATCGCAATGCCTACCGTGCGCGGCTGCGCGGCGCCCTGCGCGACAACTTTGAGGCACTTCCCCTTGTCATGGGGGATGATTCATTTGATGCGCTGGCCAATGCGTATATAGACCAGCACCCCTCTCGCCACTACTCGCTGCGCTGGTTTGGGCATCAATTGTGCGGATTCATGGCGGCCAATGAAGCTCTGGTGGAGCATCCGGCGATGGTGGACCTGGCGCGGATGGAGTGGGCCCTGCGCAACGCCTTTGATGCGGCTCCCGCCGCGCTGTTGACCCCTGCGGAAATCGCCGCCATCCCTGCGCAGAACTGGGCGCAATTGTGCTTGACCCTGCACCCATCCGTGCAATTGCTGGATATGCAGTGGGCCGTCGGCCCCATTTGGCACGCGATCAAATCCGGCCAACATGAACTGGCCCCGCCCGAGGCGCTGGACCACCGTCTGTTGGTGTGGCGCCAAGGCATGAATACGCAGTGGAAGTCGCTAGGTCCGTCGGAGACTATCTTTGTTCAGTGCCTGCAGTCGGGTCAGAACTTTGGTGAACTGTGTGAAGTCTTATCCCAGGCGGTAGGGGCAGACCATGCTGCGCCAACTGCCGTGAATCTGTTGAACCAACTATTGGGCGCAGGTGCCATTTGTGCACTATGAAGCCGTTTTGATGAGTTTTTATTGACCCGCCCCATGCGCCGCCCTACATTCACCACCATGCAAAAATCCCCATCTCCTTTCGTTGATGCTGCTATGCCCCTTGTCGTGGCAGTACAGAGGGTCCTGACCCACTTACAGGCGCCCGCCACACTGGCAGCCCGCATCTTTGTCGGTATGGCGTTCTTCCGCTCGGGGCTGACAAAAATTGCGGACTGGGACTCCACCCTAGCCCTGTTTGCCGACGAGTACCATGTGCCGTTTTTGCCAACACACGTAGCGGCTGTCGCAGGAACGTTTGGTGAGCTGTGCTTTCCGGTGCTGTTGATCATGGGCCTGCTCGGGCGTTTCTCGGCTTTGAGCCTGTCCGTCATCAACGTCGTGGCAGTGCTCAGCCTGTCTGAGATCGCGCCTGCGGCATTGCAGCAGCACCAGTTCTGGGGTGCACTGCTGGTAGGTGTCATCTTGTGGGGGCCTGGCAAATGGTCCGTTGACGCCTGGTGGTGGCCCAAGGTCGCGCGCTAGACAGCTGGAACTCTTTATGCCGACACCTCTCACGGTCCATTCCCGATTGGCCGCTGACGATCGCAGGGTGTGGTCGGCGTATGCGACGGTAACTGCAATGGGTCTTGCGGGCCTGACCGTGCAGGCCCAAGACAAGCTGGCAGACACGGCCGCGCCACCGGCCCTGGAGTTGCTGGTATTGGGTTCGGGCGGCCCTGGGGCCGCAGGCCGTGCGGCTTCGTCCTATGCGGTGCTGGGGGATGGTGTGGCCCACTTGCATGCCGACCATGCGGGTGAACTACCGGGCCTGTTGACACCCGCCACCGAGAGTCAAAGCGAAGCAGTGGCCGCGTCGATAGCCCAAAGCTTTGCCGGTGACGTGCAGTTTGCGCGTGACGGCATCCGGGTCATACCGTGATGACCGTCAACCCTGTGAAGGCCTGGTTTCAGCGCGTCATCCTGCGGCGCTACTGGCTGTGTTTCATCGTCATGGGCCTGAGCTTCTTTGGCTTCGGGATCGGCACCCTGAACCTGATCTACATCTTCCAGGCCAACGCAAACCTGCTGCTCACGCATGGCTGGCAGGCCTTGTGGGACGGTGGGCTCGTTCAGTTGATTGAGATTCTGGTCACCGGCTACACGAGCCTGCTGGCCTACATCGTTTTCAAGGCCTGCGAATACCGCCTGGCGCATGGGCTGACCGACGGGCTTTAGCGCGCAGGATGGTGCATGGCCTGCGCGGATTTGTCGCCGACACGCAAGTTGGTGGTGTACCCGGGCGCTGAGTCGTTTCCGCTGGGGATCGATGTACTGGCTGTGCCGCTGTGTTCGCTGTGCGCGGAGTTAAACCTGATGAACACGGCTTGAAGGCGGTACCGCGTGAGCTATCCGCCACTAGAGGTAACAGCTTGATGTGGCTGATGCGATGACTGGTTAGGCAATGAAGGAGGCCTTGAGCAGTCCGGCTCGGGCCAGTGAGGCCAGCCACTGTGCATCGGCTATATCGGTCTTGCGACCCGGCACGGCCTTGACGTGGCGGGCGTTGACTACCCAGGCGATGATGCCCACGCCTTCGAGTGCAGCATAGGGGCTTTTCCAGTAAATGCCTGTGCTCTCCATGACCACGACATCCGGGCCAATGGCGTGTGCCCACTCGGCCAGTGCCTTGCGGTCTCGCTTGAAGCCGCCAAACTCGCGTCGCGCATAGGTGACGCTGCCGTCCGCTTGTTCGGTGATGGCGCAGCCCGTGATTTGCGCCTGGTGCACGTCCAGACCGATAACGCGTTTGTAGATGGGAACAATGTCCATCGCAATCCTCCAGTTGATGTGTAAACTCGAAACTGGAGGTGTCGGGGTGCCCCACCGAAGTTGCTTGTCTGCTCTTGTGAGCAGCAGCCCTGTTTAACGTGCGATCTCATCGGCTAACCGATGGAGTCAATTCGGGGTACGAGTCGGTGAAGGCGCGCCAAGTTAGATATCGGGGTGCTTGTCCCCAAAGAATTTTCTCGGCTTCTACCCCAGCACCTCCACCCTCAAGTTTCTTTCATCATCCGGGGCGTCGCCCAGATTCATGAAAGTTAGAACAATAACTAACTGATAAGTCAAAACCTGCGGTTGACCAGCCAGATCGTTGGCGCTGGATAGCAACACTTTGCATTTCGCCAGACACGCGCAGACTCAGGAGTCGAATCCTTCGGTTGATCGACCGCCAATTGGAAATACCATTGGAAATGGCCATGCGCCGGTGCTGCAGTCACCGAAATCATCGCCACGCTGCCGACTGTTTGGCGACTGTTGTCAACGTGGACACCTATTTCAACGCACCCTTCAGTCGGTCAAGTCAATACCCGCCAGGGCGGCAGCCATGATAATATATGTCATGGCTGATCGAAAGATTGTCGACGATACGCACCACATCGCGAAAAAGCGTGGGAATGGTCAGCTTCGACGTGAAATTTGGGTTGATGCGCAAGGTCGGGTGACTCGTTACAACCTTGCATACATCAACCATGCACTGCAAGCTGGCGATAACGGGCGCGTAGTGGGTTATGACAACCAACATGGGTATCACCACCGGCACTATTTCGGCGTTGTGGCTGCGGTTGATTTCACGAGTTTTGACGACATAGAAGAGCAGTTCCAGACCGATTGGGCTGCACTCAGGAGAACAGCATGAAGAGTGTCACACTTAAAGCAGGTAACGAGCAAGATTTCTTTCGCAGAGGGAAGGTGTTGGCACGATTGGCATACGCTGGTCAACCGATGCCAGAGGAACGCACTGTAAGCTTTGAAGATCCTGCCGATCTCCTTCGCCTGCTGACTGCAAG
>CAINUX010000148.1 GCA_903853895.1 uncultured beta proteobacterium
CCGGTCACCGCGACGCCCAACTGGAGCGATGCCGAGAAACAGCAGGAGCTGGACAACAACGCCCAGGGCATTCTGGGCTACGTGGTGCGCTGGGTCGACCAGGGCGTGGGCTGCTCCAAGGTGCCCGACATCCACAACATCTGCCTGATGGAAGACCGCGCCACACTGCGCATCAGCAGCCAGCACATGGCCAACTGGTTGCACCATGGTGTCGTCACCACGGAGCAGATCACCGAGACCTTCCAGCGCATGGCCGCCGTGGTGGACAAGCAGAACGCCGGCGACCCGCTATACAAACCGATGGCGGGTAACTTCGAAACATCCATGGCCTACAAGGCGGCGTGTGAGTTGGTATTCAAGGGCCTGGCACAGCCCAGCGGTTACACCGAGCCGTTGCTGCATGCCTGGCGATTGAAGGTTAAGGCCGCCGCCTGAAATTGTGCCCATACACTTCGCGCTGTCCGTCCGCCACGGTAAGCGCAGTGATTTGCTTCTAAGTTAGTAACGCATTGCGTATGCATTTGCGAGGGCTGGCACCGTTTTTGGCTAACGCCCAGGGCCGCGCAAGCGACTCTGGGTCTTTTTTTGCTCGGCTGCATCGGCCTTTTGGATAGTGAGGGCCATGCCCCTGCAGTTTTTGATTTTTGATGCCAGCGACGACGGCAACGACACCGGCAGCTGGGAGGCCATGGCCAGCGTGCGTGCGTCCCAGGTAGCAGCCGTGCTGGCCGAAGTGCGCAGTGTGCTGGACTGGGCCGAAGCGAATAGCCCGGGGCCATTTGGCCCGCTCGACGACGGAAGCATTTGGGAGGCGGACCACCAGCTGCAGACCGACGGCGACTGGGTCACGGTGACCTTCACCATCGTCGGACCCTGGGACTGGGGCCAAACCCTGCTGGCCCACTTTGCGTCAGAAGATTTCTAATTTGCTCCCGATTTAGTAGCGTCTTACGCATATTGGACAAGGGCTAATGGCAAATTTTGCACAGCTAGCTCCGTCACAAAATAGCCTTCCACCACGCTGCGCATTCAAGAGATTCCACGCACGGCATAATTCCTATATACTTGATTAGTCAACTATTAAGCAGCGTAAACACAATGATAAGACAAACTACGGACGGACGAAACCCCGCACAATCGGAGCCGGCTTCCAACCCCAGCCTGGAATTTTGCCTGCGCCTCACCCGCGCCTACGCCACCCTGACACGACGTCTGGACAACGCGCTGTCCAGCGTGCACGGGCTAAGCTTTGGGGACTTCATGATCCTGTACTACCTGGGCCGTGCGCCGGCGAAGCGGTTGCGCCGGGTGAATCTGGCGGAGCGGCTGGGGCTCACCGCTTCGGGCGTGACCCGCACGCTGCTGCCTCTGGAAAAGCTCGGCCTGGTGGAGCGGCAACCGGACCTGCGTGATGCCCGTGTAGGCTATGCCCTGCTCAGCGATGCCGGGCAACAGTTGCTGGACTACGCACTGGTGTCGGTCCAAGCCATTGCACAGGAGGCGACGCAAACCCTGTCAGCCGATCAGCTGGAGGCCCAGTCGGCGTTACTCGGCCAGCTGGCCGGTATCCATCTCGGCAATAGCTAGTTCAGAGGGGAGGCTGGACGGCAGAGCGCTCTGCTCCGTGTCCCCCGCCCGCTGCGCGGGCTCCTCCTTTACCTGCGCAGAACACTCTGCCGTCCAACCTCTTATGCCGCTCGGCTCGCCGCCAGTTGCCGCAAGTCCGGCTTGAAAATCTTGCCCACGGAGGTCATGGGCATGACTTGCAGAATCGTCACCGACTTCGGGCGCGCGGGCGGCTCGTCAACCCGTTGGCGGACAAACTCCAACAACTCCGCCTCAGTGGCTATACAACCCGGGACCAGTGTGACAAAAACCACCGGCAACTCACCTGCATAGGCGTCTGGCGCACCCACTGCGGCGCAATGCTGCACGGCAGGATGGGCCGCCATCGCGTCCTCGATAACCTTGGGGTCAATATTGTGGCCACCTCGAATGATCAAATCTTTTGATCGCCCGCTCAGGTTCAGACGTTCCTGGTCGTCCAGCCAACCCAGATCGCCCGTCGCCAACCAGCCATCGGACGTGAAAGCGCGGGCATTGTCATCGGGGTCCACAAAACCGGAAAACAGGTTGGGTGATTTGAAAAGCACCATTCCCTGTGTACCCACGGGCTGATCCTGGTTCGTCGGATTGCCGTGTTCATCGATCGCCACCACACGCAGTTGTGTGTAGGGCAACCGGAAGCCAACACAACCTACCGGTGCGATGACCCCTGGCGGCGTGATGGTGGAAATGCCTGCCATTTCTGTCATGCCCAGGCTTTCATGCACGTGCACTCCAAACAGACTTTCAAAGCGGGCGGCCAGGTCGGGCGACAGCGGGGCCGCGCCGGTGCGGCAATAGCGCAGCGACGAAATATCTGCGGTGCCAACGGGAATGTTGGCGAGTGCCTCCAACACGGTAGGCACCGCGGAGACCACCGTGGCGCCATAGCGTTCGACCAGGCGCCAATAGTTACCCAGCACCGCCCGGTTTCGGAAGAGAGACGTGGTGGGAATCAACACTTCAGACCCGGCCGCGAACGACGTCAAAGCCCCCGGCAGGACACCGGCCACGTGAAAGAGCGGATAGCCGTTGATGACAACGTCGGTCGACAAGGTCCCTTGCAACTGAACGCAGACCCATGCGCTAAAGACCTGTGCCCCATGGCTATGGCGGGCCAACTTGGGAGCGCCTGTCGTTCCCCCGGTATGAAAGTAGGCCGCGATATCGTCCGCAGCTATTCCGCGGCCACTCACCAAATGGTCATCCACTTCCAGACGCCGCTGCGCAGAGAAGTCCAGCACGCCTTCGGGCAGGTTGGGGGCGCTCGCTTCGTCGTGTGGCGCCACGCGAATGACGGTCCGCAGTGTGGGCACCAAGGCGCGGATGCGCATTGCCTTGGACCACAGTTGCGCTTCATCGTCCGCCCCCCAGGCAAAAAGCACTGTGGCCTTACCCGCATTCATGAGGGAGACCAGCTTTTCCTCATTCAGCAGCGGGTTGAGCGGCTGCACGATACCCGCGGCCTCGCCGCCCCACAGCGCCAGGTGGTAATCCAGGCAACCGGGCAACAGAACCGCGATGGCATCGTGGGGCCCGACGCCGAGCCGGTGCAGCAGATTCGCGGTCTGGTGAATTCCGCGCAGCAGGTCGGAATACGTCCATCGAATGGGCGCCTCCTGCGGATCGGCCGACCGCAAAAACGTCAACGCAGTCTTGTCGCCAAACGCACGTGCCGATTCGCAGAATAGGTCGTAGGTGCTGCACTGTGTCAGCGCCAATGCAAGTGGCGTTTCCTCAATGCGGCGAACATCCGCCGCACTGCGAATGGCAAAAGAGGGTGTAAACGGCATGGTGGTTTGATTAGCCGAATGCGCGGGCACTTGCCAGCGATCCCAGCCGCGCCGTGATGGCAAAGAACTCGGCCACCGTCTGTTCAATGATGTCCTGCGCGGATTTGACCTCGTCGATCAGGCCGACGGTCTGGCCGGCCAGTGCCGGTGCGGCTTCCATGTTCCCGCCGAAATAGACATCCTGAATGCCCTTGAACGTGTCAGGCGGCATCAGACCGGCTTCGTGTATCAGCCGTGTGCGTTCGGACTTCAAGGCGCGAATGCAGGGTGAAGCCTTGGTGTTCAGAATCCAGGTGCCGGTCTCTTTGGCTGAAACTATGGCGTTCTTGTAGTTGGCGTGCACGGGGCTCTCAAGGCAGCTGACGAACCGGGTGCCCATCTGTATGCCTTCGGCCCCACAGGCAAACGCAGCGACCATGCCGCGACCATCGCATATGCCGCCGGCGGCAATCATCGGCACATCGACGCGGGCACGAATCGCCTGCAACAACACCAGCGTCGAGACTTCCTCGGGATTCTTAAATCCGCCGCCCTCGCTCCCCTCCACCACCAGACCGTCGATGCCCGCATCCACGCACTTCATGGCAGTGTCCACCGTTGGAACTGCGTGGTAGACCGTGATGCCGGCGTCGTGCAGCGGGGCGATGAACTTGGACGGACTGCCGGCGGAGGTGGTGACAAACCTCACCCCGCTGGTGCAGACGAACTTGAGCATGGCGTCATCATTCAAAAAGCGGATCGGCAGGTTGACACCAAAAGGCAAGCCCAGCGCGGCCATCTTGGTGATTTCAGCCTGGCAGTTGGCGGTCTCGCCCGAAGAGGTTTCGATGATGCCCAAGCCCCCGGCACGTGAAACCGCAGAGGCCAGCGCCGTTCGCGCGATCCACCCCATGGGGGCCTGGAGAATGGGGTACTTTGCGCCGGTATGGGCGAGAACGCGGTTCATGGTGCGACTTGGCAGTTGAAGTGCAGGCGAGCTTAGACGCAAACCAGGGCAGCCTGCGTCGCCAAGGTGCTAGCGCAATACCCAGACTACGCAGGCTTGCCGTTCTCGTACAGCACCAGAGCGCGGTACACCGCACTGTGCCCGGGCGTTGGCACGCCATACTCCAGCCCCAGCGCATGCACCCGGCCCGACAACCAACGAAGCTCCAGCGGCTTGCCGCGCTCCAGGTCTTCCGACATGGACGAGCGAAAGGCGTAGGGCATGCCCGCCAGCTTGGCCATGATCTCGTCGGCCAGGTCGGTGCGTGTCACCTGTCCGGCAGCACGCCCCACGGCCACCGCTTCGTCGACCAGTTGGCGCTGCAGGATGCGCGTCTCGGGGTGGGCCAGGATCTGGCCCATGCTGGCGCGCAGCAGTGATGTGGTGCCCGACAGTGACGTCAGCGCAATGAACTTCTCCCACAGCGTGACAGCAATGGCGTCACTGGGCTTGGCGTCCAGGGCCGTGGCGCGGGCGCAGGCGGCGAAAAACTGCGCCATGACCGGGTCGCCGTGGGCGGCATCGGCCACGATCACGTGCAGGCCGCCGGGGCTGCGGATGACGCCGGGCCGGTCAATCACCGCAGACACATAGATCACGCCACCGCGCACCTTGGCTGCGCCGACATGGGGTGCGATCAGGTCCACGCTGTCGATGCCGTTCTGCAGCGTCAGGATGCGCGTCTCAGGGCCAATCATGGGCGCAAGGGAGCGGGCGGCCGCTTCGGTATCGCCCAGCTTGACGGCAAAGAGGATCAGGTCCACCGGCCCCACCATGGAAGGCTCCTGCACGGCTTTGACAGTTGGCAGGTGCAGGGGATGCACTGGGCTCTCCAGCCGCAGCCCGTCTTTCTGCAAGGCCGCCAGATGCGCGCCGCGGGCGATGAACACCACGTCTTCACCGGCCGCCTGCAACCGGCTCCCTACGTAAGCACCTACCCCGCCAGAACCCATGATGGCTATGCGCATGAACAGTCTCCCGTTTGGTTATCAGGCTTCGCAGTATGCCCGGCCGGTGTGGCCGCACCCGCAGTGGGGTTTAGCCGGCGTTGTGAACCATCAGGCCTTCACGCCGGGCCGCACCCACGCGTACCAGATCCAGAATCAACCGGTCAGCCCACTGCGCAAAATCGGTCTGCGCAAAGTGCGTCTGGTGGATCAGATTGAAGTAGGACGTGCCCCGCGCCCAGTCAATGAAACTCTCCAGTGTCTGACTCTGGGTTTCCAGCAGTTTGAACTTCAACAAGACTTTGGCAGCGTGTTGGATGTGTTTGACAGGGTCGGCCTGGAAACCCCGCAGCCGCGCGCGGGCGAAGGCGAGGGACGGGGCCAGGTCGGTGAACACGCGGCCATGGCCGGGGATCAGCATTGCGGGCGCCAGCGCTTCGATCAGATCCAGGGTGTCAGCCACCGCATCAAACGCGTCCAGGCCTTCGAGCTCGGGAAAAATCACGCCAAAGCCGCGCTCCCACAGCGCATCGGCAGAGATCATCAGACGAGAAGTCGGTTCAAACAAAATCACCGAATGCGGATCGTGCCCGGGTGCCGCGTGCACCTGCCACAGGGTGTCGCCGAACTGGATGTCGGTGCCAGGCTGCAACACGGCATCAAAGCGGAACGGCGGACAGGACTGGCCGGTGGGCGTATAGGTCAGCGCGTCCGGGTTCCAGTCCTGCACAAACGCGGCGTGCCCCGGGGGAATGCGCGTTTGCAGATGCGGGTAGGCCTGCTGCAGCGCCGCGTTGCCACCGCAGTGGTCGCTGTGCAAATGGGTGTTTAGCAGCAGATCCAGCGGACGGCCGTCCAGCCCAGCCTCCAGCAGTGCCAGCGTCTGCGCAGAATGGGTGCTGTAGCCACTGTCGACCAGCGCGCAGCCCGCCTCGCCGCAAATCAGCACATTGTTCGAGGAGAGCCAGCCGCGCTCGAACACGGTGACACCGGCGGGAAGGATGGGTGCTTGTGACGTCATATGCGCAAGAGTCTACCGAGGTACACAGCCCAGCGCACCCGCCTTGCCCAAACCCCCTACGCCATTTGCACCGGAATGGTCGAGCGTTCTTCCTTAATGCGGTTGTCGGGATTCACAAACACCAGCTTGGGCGCAAAGTCTTTCACCTGGTCCTCGTGCACCTGGGCGAAGGCGGCGATGATGACCAGGTCGCCCACCGCAGCCCGGCGCGCGGCCGAGCCATTGACCGAGATGATGCGACTGCCGCGCTCGGCACGTATCGCGTAGGTGATGAAGCGTTCGCCGTTGTTGATATTCCAGATGTGGACCTGCTCGTTCTCGGCGATATTGGCGGCGTCCAGCAGGTCTTCGTCGATGGCGCAGGAGCCTTCGTAGTTGAGTTCGCAGTGCGTGACGCTGGCGCGGTGGATCTTGGATTTGAGCAGGGTCCGGAACATGGCTTTTAGGGCTTGAAATGAGGAAACGGCGGCCAGATGTGTACCATTCAAGACCGCCCCAAACGACGCCGCGTAGTGTATGGCACGGCGTGGCATGCAATTTGACCCATCTCCCTATGACAAAGTCCTTCGATTTCTCTGCCCAATCCCTGCAGCAACTGGCACAAAGTGACGTCAACCGCGCCCTGCTGGAGGACGTAGGCGCCGGTGACCTGACCGCCGGCCTGATAGACCCTAACCGCATGGCCCGCGCCCGCGTGCTGGCCCGCGAAAGCGCCGTGGTCTGTGGCCAAGCCTGGGTCCAGGCCGCCATCCTGGCGCTGGACCCGCAGGCCCAGATCACCTGGTACGTGCAGGACGGCGGTCGCTGCGAAGCCAACCAGGTGGTCTTTGAAGTGGAAGGCCGCGCCCAGGCCCTACTGACGGCCGAGCGCACTGCGTTGAACTTTTTGCAACTGCTCAGCGCCGTCGCCACCAAGACCGCCACCTATGTGGCTGTCGTGGCTGGCACCCGTGCGGCAATAGTGGACACGCGCAAAACCTTGCCGGGCCTGCGCCTGGCGCAGAAATACGCCGTGCGCTGCGGCGGCGGCACCAACCACCGCGTGGGACTGTATGACGCGGTGCTGATCAAGGAAAACCATATTGCCGCTGCAGGCGGCATCCCCCAAGTCCTGCAACAGGCGGCAAAAGTTGCAGCACAGGCCAGCTTTGTCGAGATCGAAGTGGAAACACTGGAGCAACTGAAGGAAGCGCTGGACGCCGGTGCCCGCATGGTCTTGCTGGACAACATGGGCTTGCCCACGCTACATGAGGCGGTGCGCATCAACGCAGGGCGCGCCATCCTCGAAATTTCAGGCGGCGTCACATTGGACGGCCTGCGCGCGCTGGCCGAGACTGGCGTGGACCGCATCTCCATCGGCACACTGACCAAGGACGTGCAGGCCACCGACTACTCCATGCGCTTTGACACCTTTGCCGGAGCCCAATGATGCAGAACACACCCTCGCACACGCCGACCTCCGTGATGGCCTTCCACCCTACCGCCACCATTGCGGTGGACTATGAACAGCCCGAAACCGGCAAGTCGGGTGACGCCGGCGTCTGCAGCACCCGCCACGCTTGGGCCCGTGTTCCGGTAGAGCCCACACAGCCTGAGCGCGCCGCTCTCAAGGACAAGGTGCGACGCCTGCTGAAAGAAAAGAACGCCGTCATGGTGTCGCACTACTATGTGCACCCCGACCTGCAGGACCTGGCCGAAGAAACCGGTGGCCTGGTCAGCGATTCGCTGGAGATGGCCCGCTTTGGCCGCGACCACGCCGCGCAAACCCTGGTGGTCTCCGGCGTGAAGTTCATGGGCGAGACCAGCAAAATTCTGTCACCGCACAAGACCGTGCTGATGCCCGACCTGGACGCCACCTGCTCGCTGGACCTGGGCTGCCCCATCGACGAATTCAGCGCCTTCTGCGATGCTCACCCGGACCGCACGGTGGTGGTCTATGCCAACACCAGCGCGGCGGTCAAGGCGCGTGCCGACTGGCTGGTCACATCGAGCTGCGCGCTGGACATCGTACGTGCACTGAAGGAAAGTGGCCAGAAGATTTTGTGGGCGCCCGACCGCCACCTGGGAGGCTACATCCAGCGCGAAACCGGTGCCGACATGGTGTTCTGGAACGGGGCCTGCATCGTCCACGACGAGTTCAAGGCGTTTGAACTGGAATCCTTGAAGAAGGATCACCCCAAGGCGAAGGTCTTGGTGCACCCCGAGTCGCCCGCCGACGTGGTGGCGCTTGCCGATGCGGTGGGATCCACGTCCGCCATCCTGAAAGCCGCAAGCGAGATGGATGCAACGGAGTTCATTGTCGCGACCGACAACGGCATGATGCACAAACTGCGCACACTGAACCCAGGCAAGACCTTTTATGAAGCCCCCACCGCCGGCAACAGCGCCACGTGCAAGAGCTGCGCCCACTGCCCGTGGATGGCCATGAATGGTCTGGCCGGTCTGGCCCATGTGCTGGAAACCGGCACGAATGAAATCCACGTGGACCCGGCCTTGGGCCTGCTGGCGCGCCGGCCAATCGACCGCATGCTGGCGCTTACCGCGGCGCTGCGTGCCGGGCAACCGGTTGCTGGGCTGGTTCCGAACATCGGGGCTGCTTAACCGGTTAAGCCCGATTCTTGTTGCCGATTGGTAACCCACAGGGGCCTGCGGGGCCGGTTTAGCTGCTATGGTTTGCCACCCCATTGAAGCAGCCACCATGAAGACTCCGATCCTCGACGCATTTACCCGCCACACCGCCAGCCAGGTCATCTACCAGATCTTCCCCGAGCGCTTTGCCATCGGTGGTGGACTCAGTAGCGCGCAAAAACTGGCCGACCCGGCCTACGACCTGCCACGGGCCGTCAAGCGCGAATGGGACGAGACCCCGCTCAACGAATCCTGGGGCGACCAGTTTTTTGGCGGCGACCTGGACGGCATCGTGGCGCAACTCGACTACCTGACCGATCTGGGCATAACCGGGGTCTACCTCACGCCCATCTTCACATCGCCCAGCAACCACAAGTACGACGCCACCGACTTCTTCAGCATCGACCCCATGTTCGGCGGCGAAGAGGCACTCAAGCGCCTGACCAATGCCCTGCACGACCGCGAGATGACGCTGACGCTGGACGCCGTGCTGAACCACTGCTCCAGCCAGCACCCTTGGTTTCTGGCGGCGCAGGCCGGTGATGCCGCCAAGCGCGACTGGTTCACCTTCAAGCCCGATGGCAGCTACCTGTGCTGGCAGGACTTCGGGCTGATGCCCGAGCTGAACCTGTCCAACCCCGAGGTGCGCGACGTGCTGTACCGCAAGCCCGACAGCCTGGTGCAGCACTGGCTGGCCAAGGGCATAGACAGCTGGCGCTTTGACGTGGCGCAGGACGTGGGCATTCCGGTGGCGCAGGAGATGCGCTCGATTGTGGGCGCGCGCTTCCCGGCGGCCAATCTGCTGGGCGAACTCAACGGCTTCTCGGGCAGCTGGTTCCAGGCCGGCGAGGGCTTCCAGGGCATGATGAACTACTGGTACCGCACGGCCACGCTGGCTTGGCTGGCCGGTGACATCGACGCCGTGCAGATGAACCACGCCGTGCGCGACGCCCGCGCCGGCTACGGCCTGCAGGGCCTGCTGTGTTCGTGGAACATGCTCTCCAGCCACGACACGCCGCGCCTGATCACCTCGGTGGGCGACGCCGAACGCGCACGCCTGGCCCTGCTGATGCAGTTCACGCTGCCCGGCGTACCACTGGTCTACTACGGTGAAGAAATCGGCATGGAAGGCGGCGCCGACCCCGATTGCCGGCGCACCATGCGCTGGAACGAGGCCGAGTGGAACCTGGAACAACGCAGTTGGGTGAAACGCCTGATTGCCATCCGCCAGGCCAACCCGGCGCTGCAATATGGCGACATCACCGTGCTGGGCGACCGCCTGGCCGGCAACGCCCTGGTCTTTTTGCGCCACACCACGGTACCTGGCGAGGAGGCCCTGGTGATTGTCAACATGGGCGACCAACCGCTGAACGTGTTGCTGATGCTGCCCTACTCCCACTGGTACGACGGTGTTCCGTTGCGCGATGCACTGGGCACTTCCCCCGACACCAAGGTCCAGGCTGCCAGCGTGCGTCTGGCCATTGCGCCGCACACCGGCGCGGTCTATCAGGCGGCCGAGCCGCATGTGAACTACACCTTCTTCAAGCCGCGGAATCGGATTTGATGATGCTACTACTTTGATAGCGTATTGCGCATATTCTGCGAGGGCTGGAAGCACAAAGTGCTTGCGGTGTAATGACACAAAGTCTTGTGTGACTTCCTTCGACCTCTTGTGATGGTGTGTTGGATGACGATGGGAAATGCTGGGCCAGACGCATTGCTGACATTCGCCTCGATGAACAAATCACTTCAAAGCGTGCATACATTGACGGGGATCAACTCGTCATTCCCAAGCAAAAATGTCGGAAGAATTTACAGGTCAACAGGACAATCTCAATTATTTGCCAAAAGAGCTGGCACTGATTCAGCTAAGTTATTGTCATCATTGATATATTTTCTTCGATCTTCATTTGGCACAAAAAATGCATTGCAGATGGCAAGGATGTTTGAGGTATCAGTTGGATGAAATTGGAAGACACCGTCTCCACCTCGCTCCGTTAGTTTTCTTTTTCAATTACCTGATGGAGCTAGTTATGAAATTACGACATTTTCTTACTTCTGCAGCCGTTGCAGCCGCCCTCGTTGCCGCTGGTGCAGCCCACGCTGCTTTGGCCACTTCTTCTTCCTTCTCTGGTGCTGGCGTCGGCTTGTCCACCTCTGGCTGGGGCTCAACTACGCAAGTTGGGACGATCACGGCAGATGTGCCGTTTGGTGCGACAGTGTTGGCCGCTTACCTTTATACATCCACTTACAGCTGGAGCAACTCAGTTGGTGGTACGTTGGCCGCCAATGCCGTTAGCTACACGAGGTTGGGCGATAATGGTGGACTTGAAGCTGGTCGCGCGGACGTCACAAGCATTGTGAGACCAATAATTGATGGCGGAGTGGGCGGAATATACAATTTTAAGATAACTGAGGCTAATGGCGCACAAGATGGCTCGGCGCTTGTTGTTATCTACCAAGACCCAACCAACGCCGCGATTCAGTCGGTTGGTATTCTTGATGGTTTTTCTTTGTCCACTGGTGACTCGACCGCGATCAATTTCGCCACGCCGCTTGATAAAACTGCGCCCGGATTCAGAGCCGAAATGCGTCTCGGCATCGGCTTCAGTTACGACGGTAGTGCTTGTAGTTTTACTAGTCAAACGTCAACTGTGGCGGTCAACGGCACGACGATCACCGATCGTGCTGGCTGCAATGACGATAGCGTAGACTTGTCCCCCGATAACGGCAACCTGATCACGGTGGGTGGCAACAATGACCCGTTCTCTGGGTTAATGCCTGCTACTCAAAATGATCACGAAAGATACAACCTCACCAACTACATCACCAATGGTGACAGCAGTATCGCAATCAGAACACGGAACCCCTCGGGCGACGACAATATCTTTCTGGCAGCTTTCCTGGTGACAGGCGAAGCAGGATTTAACGAACCACCCGTCGACAATGATGTGCCTGAGCCTGAAACCCTGGTGTTGATGGGCTTGGCACTGGCAGGTTTGGGTGCCCAAAGGCGCTTTGCCAAGCGGATGTAATTGCTCCCCTGACTTGTATTGAATTGAGCCCCTGTCGGTACACCCCGGCAGGGGCTTTCAACTTTTTGGATATATCGCATGCAGCATTGCTCTACCTTATCCCGACTCGTCCGGCCGCTGTTTGCGGCGACCGTGTTGACCCTGGCGATTCCTGCGCAAGCGGCTCCAGTTCAGGCGGGTGGTAGAGCCATCGCCGGCGCGCAGGCTCCCAACGAAAGCCCCCAGGGTCGCGAGCATCGTGCAGGCATCCAGGCCCTTTTGGATGGCAGCCTGCCCATGGCCAAAACGCATTTTGAGGCCTCGCTGAAAATTGATCCGCAATACGCGCCTGCATCGATTGGGCTTGCCAGCGTGGCGCAGTCAGAAAGCAAGCCGGCCGAGGCTGAGCAATACCTGCAGCGTGCCGAGCGTGCTGCGCCGCAGTCACCCGCTGTGCATCTGGCCTGGGGCAGGTATTACAAATCCAATAAGCAGGCGGATCGAGCTGAGCTGTCTTTGCTGGAGGCACGCAGGGTTGATCCCAAAGCGATTCCCCCGCTGCTGGAGTTGGGCGACCTGTACCTGCGTGTGGGCCGCGCTGCGGATGCTTTGAAACTCTATCGTGACGCCGTCTTCATGGACAGCACCAACCAGTTTGCGCAATATGGCCTGGGAGTGGCTGCAGCAGCCAACGGCCAAAGAGATGAAGCGTTGGGAGCGTTTGGCGCTGCTGCCAAGCTGGCGCCGCGCGACCCAGGACCGCTTCACGCAGCGGGCCTTATTCATATGGAGACAAGTGCCTTTGAGAAAGCCGTGGCTGCGTTTGATAAGGGCTTGTTGCGTCAGCCAAAGTCTGTACCACTGATGCTGGACCGTGCAAATGCACTGGCCGGTCAGCAGCGCTGGAGTGATGCCCTGAAACAGTTGGAGCGGGCAGAAAAGCTGGCACCAAACGCTGGTCAGGTGCAGCTGAAGTTTGCCGATGTGTACCAAGGTGCCAAGCGCTGGAATGAGGCAGAGTCACGCTATTTGAGGGTGATTGAGATGGAGCCCAACAATGCTAGCGCCTTCAACAATCTCGCCTGGATGACTGTGGCACGCGCTGGCGACCCCAAAATGGCGGTCGCTTGGGCACGCAAGGCGGTAGAACTGTCCCCAGGCTCATCCCCCTTTCACGACACTCTCGGTTGGGCATTTCATTCTATGGGCGACCTGCAAGGTGCGCTGGAAAGCCTACAGCGTGCGATCAAACTGGAACCCAAGGTGGCTGCCTACCACTTTCATTTGGGTGTGGTTCAAAATGAGCTGAAGCAACCCGTTGCTGCACGTGAATCACTGAAACTTGCGCTGGTGCTCGACCCCAAAATGCCGCAAGCCGATGAGGCCAAGAGCTTGCTCAAGTCTTTGCTTTAAAGATGAAATGAACGCATACCCATGAGGTGGCGGCTGGCAGGCGGAGCGGGTATCCGTTCAACGGCCTCAACTCGCAGTTGCCACAGAGCCGGCCTACCCAACACATCGTTGATGCAAAGACAGCTGCACGCCGGCATGTTCGCCTGCGACTGAGGATAGGGAAGAGATGCCTGCTCCGTCGGCCTCGCACACACCTTGGAGCTCAACCGTCAAAAAAAGGGCCAACCCAAACAGATTCAATCCGGCGTCAACGTCGTAGGCACAGCCTTCTCCGCCATCGCCGGGTAGTCGCGGCTGAAGTGCAGGCCGCGGCTCTCGTGCCGGGCGTGGGCCGAGCGCACGATGAGTTCGGCCACCTGTACCAGGTTGCGCAGCTCCAGCAGGTCCCGTGTGACGTGGAAGTGGGCGTAGAACTCCTGGATCTCGCCCTGCAGCATCGCAATGCGGTGTGAGGCGCGCTCCAGCCGCTTGTTGGTGCGCACTATGCCCACGTAGTCCCACATGAAGCGGCGCAGCTCGTCCCAGTTGTGCGAGATCACCACGGCCTCGTCGGCGTCGGTCACGCGGCTGTCGTCCCAGGCCGGGAGCGACTGCGGTGCGGCCAGCGGTGTGGCCAGGATGTGGGTGGCGGCCGCGCGGGCAAACACCATGCACTCCACCAGCGAGTTGCTGGCCAGCCGGTTGGCGCCGTGCAGGCCGGTGTAGGCGGTCTCGCCGATGGCGTGCAGGCCGACAATATCGGTGGCGCCTGCCAGATCGGTGTGGATGCCACCGCAGGTGTAGTGAGCCGCCGGCACCACGGGGATGGGTTGCTTGGAGATATCAATACCCAGCTCCAGGCAACGTGCATAGATGTTGGGAAAGTGCTCCAGGATGAAGGCCATCGGTTGGTGCGAGATGTCGAGGTAGACGCAGTCAAAGCCGCCCTTCTTCATCTCGAAGTCGATGGCGCGGGCCACCACATCACGGGGTGCCAACTCGGCACGTGGGTCGTGCTGGGGCATGAAACGGGTGCTGCCCGCCGAGGGGGGCAAGAGCAAGCGCCCGCCCTCACCCCGCACCGCCTCGGTGATAAGAAACGACTTGGCATGCGGGTGGTACAGGCAGGTCGGGTGGAACTGGATGAACTCCATGTTGGTCACCCGACAACCGGCGCGCCAGGCGGCGGCAATGCCGTCGCCGGTGGCGGTGTCGGGGTTGGTGGTGTACAGATAGACCTTGCCGGCACCGCCGGTGGCCAGGATGGTGTGCGGCGCACTGAAGGTTTGCACCTCGTCGGTCAGCTCGTCAAGCGCATACAGGCCCAGGCACTGGTTGTTGGCCGCATCGTCGCCAAACCCAGGCAGCCCCAGCTTGCTGCGGGTGATCAGATCGACCAGGGTGTGGTTCTCAAACAGCGCGATGTTGGGCGTGCGGCGCACAGTTTCGATCAAGGTCTTCTGAACGGCAGCACCGGTGGCGTCGGTCACGTGCACGATGCGCCGGGCACTGTGGCCGCCTTCGCGGGTCAGGTGCAAGTGGCCGTCTTCTTCCGAGAACGGCACGCCCAGTTCACGCAGCCATGCAATGCTTTCGGGTGAATGCTCGACGACAAAGCGGGTGGCGGCCGGGTCGGACAGCCCGGCGCCGGCCACCAGCGTGTCCTGCACATGGGCGTCAAAGCTGTCACCCTCGCCCAGCACGGCGGCAATGCCGCCCTGCGCCCAGCCGCTGGAGCCGTCGCTCATGGCGCGTTTGGTGAGCACGGCCACGCGGTGGGTGGGAGCCAAGTGGAGCGCGGCCGACAGGCCGGCCAGGCCACTACCAACGATCAGGACGTCAAACCGGTGGTGCGTTGCGGGTTTAGAGTGGGTCATTCAATTGCTACTATATTGATAGCTGTTATCGCAGCATTCTAGAAGGCTAGAGGCCATTTTTACTTGAGAGCATGCTGGCTGGCACATCAGGAGGCGGGCAAACTCTGCAGCAGCAGGCGCTGCACGTTGCCGCCCATGATGGCGCGAATGTCATCTGCGCTGAAACCCGCCGCCAGCAAACCTTCGGTGACCTGGGGCAGGCCGGTGACATCAAAGGGTGTGCGCGTCGCACCATTGAAGTCGGAGCCCAGAGCCACGTGGCCCACTCCAACCGTGTCAACGGCGTAGCGAATGGCTCGCACAATATTGAGCACCGAGGGCTCACAGATCGCACCATCCCAATAGCCAATGCCCACCACGCCACCGGTGGCGGCAATGCGTTTCAGGTGATCATCCTTCAGGTTGCGGGGCCCCGGGCAGGTGCCTGCCACGCCGGTGTGCGACACCAATACCGGCCGCTTTGCTACGGCCAGCACATCGTCGATCAGCGGCTTCGAGGCATGGGCCAGGTCAATCAGCATGCCCTTTGCCTCCAGGCGCGCCACCACCTGGCGGCCAAACGGAGTCAGCTCGCCCTTTTCGATGCCGTGGGCGGAGCCCCCCACCTCATTGTCAAAAAAGTGCGTCAGGCCGGCGATGCGAAAGCCCGCGTCAAACAGGCGGTCGACGTTGCCCAGCTTGCCTTCCAGCGGGTGCAGCCCTTCGGTGGCCAGCACCGCGGCCACCCGATGGGGGTCTTGTGTCCAGGCTTGCACAAAGGCTGCCATGTCCTGGCGGCTTTGCACCAGCACCATGCGGCCTTCGCTGTCGGCCACGGCGCGTTTGAGCTTGTCGCTGTGGTACAGGGCGCGCTGCAACAGGCTGCTCCAGGTGGCCACGGGCCAGCGCTGGACCATGGCCAGCAGGGTGATGCTGTCGGTATCGGCGCTGTTGCGCTCGTAATTGATGCCCTTGGGCGTCTTGGTGACGGAGGCGAAGACCTGCAAAGCCACCCGGCCATCGAGCAGGCGCGGCACATCGGAGTGCCCTCTGTCATAACGCTGCAGCAAGTCCCGGTTCCACAGCAGTGCGTCGTCGTGCAGATCGGCCACAAACAGGGTCTGGTGAGCGGCACGGGCCTGGGCGCTGGCGGCGTAGGGTGCGGGGTGGATGACAGTGTTCAGCCGCCCATCCAGGAAGGCCGGTGCGCCCAACAACGCAGCTACGCCCAACACGACCAGCACCATGGCGGCTATCAACAGCTTGCGCATCAGGGTGTGGACCTTACGTCACTCGTTCTGGTGCAAGGCCACCAGATTGATAAGTGCCGACAGCACCTCGGTCTTGAATCCCACCCGGCTCTGACCGTCCTGGTGGCCGCCGCTCATGATCAGCTTTTGCAGATACTCCACGCAGTCGCGGTGGCCCCAGAACTTCTCGATCGCCAGCGCAATGCGCGCATGGTGCAGGGCGACAATGGCCATTTCATGGTCGACCCGCGCCTGCATGGGGCGCTCATGCAGGGGCAAGGGGCGCGTCGGCAAATCCTCTTCCTCCCATTGCAATGAGGGAAAGCCGGTCTCGACAAATCGTGAGTCGTTGAAATCTGGCACTAAGGGGTTTTCGGGGAAGGCACAGTAAAGCGATGGCCCTATTATTCCGCAACTATGGGCGACGCGTCCATCACGGCACAATAGGCGCATGTCACACCTACCCCCCTTTATTGCACCCGAACGCTTCACCGACGCCGCCGCCGCCCTGGCCCAGGTCACCCGCATTTACGACGGCAGCATTGCCCACCTGCGCCAGGCCATGCAGCGCTTTGTGGCGGGCGACGACAGCGCCGGCCGCGTGCGCGCCTGCTACCCGCTGGTGCGCATCCACACCGACACCGTGTCGCGCACCATCACGCCCGAGAGCGCGCGCCTGAGCTACGGTTTTGTGGCCGGCCCCGGGCGCTTCGAGACCACGCTGACCCGCCCCGATCTGTACCACGACTACTACCTGGACCAGTTCAACCTGCTGCTGCAGAACCACGAAGTGGAGCTGGAAGTGGGCACGAGTTCGCAGCCGATTCCCGTGCATTTCTCATTTGCCGAGAACGACCACGTGGAAGGCAATATGACGGCGCAACGGCGCACACTGATGCGCGATGTGTTCGACCTGCCCGACCTGGCCGCCATGGACGACGGCATCGCCAACGGCACCTACCGGCCCCGCGCGGGCGAGCCAGAGCCGCTAGCGCTCTTTACCGCCCCGCGGGTCGACTACTCGCTGCACCGGCTGCGCCACTACACCGGAACCGGCCCTGACCACTTCCAGAACTTCGTGCTGTTCACCAACTACCAGTTCTACATCGATGAGTTCATCGCCATGGGACACGCCGCCATGCGGGACCCGGCCAGCGAATACAGCGCGTTCATCGAGCCTGGTAACGTCGTCACACGCCGCGTGGGCCTGGCCGCCGAAGCTGCAGACGCGCTGGGCAAGGAGCCGCCGCGCCTGCCGCAGATGCCGGGCTACCACCTGGTACGCGCTGACCGCGCCGGCATCACCATGGTCAACATCGGCGTCGGCCCGGCCAACGCCAAGAACATCACCGACCACATCGCCGTGCTGCGCCCGCATGCCTGGATCATGCTGGGCCACTGCGCGGGGCTGCGCAACAGCCAACAGCTGGGCGACTATGTGCTGGCCCACGGCTATGTGCGCGAAGACCATGTGTTGGACGAAGAGTTACCACTGTGGGTGCCCATTCCGGCGCTGGCAGAAATTCAGGTCGCTTTGGAGTCGGCCGTGTCCGAGGTCACCCAACTCAGAGGCCCGGAGTTGAAAAGTATCATGCGCACCGGCACCGTTGCCAGTACCGACAACCGCAACTGGGAGCTGCTCCCCGACAACCAGCCCCAGCGGCGCTTCAGCCAAAGCCGCGCCGTGGCGCTGGACATGGAGAGCGCAACAATAGCCGCCAACGGTTTTCGCTTTCGCGTGCCCTCTGGACCGCTGCTGTGTGTCAGCGACAAGCCCCTGCATGGCGAGATCAAGCTGCCAGGCATGGCCAACCACTTCTACCGCGAACGGGTGGACCAGCACCTGCGCATCGGCATGCGGGCAGTGGAGTTATTGCGCGCCCAAGGTTCAGAACAACTGCACAGCCGCAAGTTGCGCAGTTTTTCTGAAGTCGCGTTTCAGTAGACGCAGTTCGAGCAATCAGTGCCCGTATGCCCACACTGGATGTACTGACCATTCTGGTGTTGACCGCTGCCAACCTGGCAACGGTATCGATTGCGTTGCCGCTGATCATGGGCCGTGGAATCAGCCGCGCGGCGCGTCTGGGGCAGGCGGCACTGCTGTTGCAGACCGTGGGGTGGGTCTTCATCATTGCATCCGAGGCGGTATCCGGCAGCTGGTTGGACCCGGTTCTGTCCGTGTGCAGCGTGGCAGCTGCTTCGGCGGCCAACATGGCCATCTTCCTGGCATTGAAGGAATGGTTGGGGCCACGACCGGGTGAGCGCGTACTGTTGGCTCTTACGGTGCTGCTGCCACTGGGTTACGCCCTCGCATTTTCAAACTATTCGCTGCGGGTGGCCTTTGCCAACTTCATGCTGGCTGCACAACTGCTGCTGGTGGCACGCGCCACGCTGTGGCCTTGCGCACCCGTGAGCCTGCCATGGCGGGCGCTGATGACGGGGTGTTACACCGTTGTAGCAGCATTTACCGCCGGGCGCGGTATTTTGGGTGGTTTCTTTCCGGAGCTCTACCCCAGCTTTGCCACCCCGCATCCGATCAATATTGGCGCGCAGCTTGCAGCCAACATCACACTGGTTCTGACCACGGTGGCAGTGCTGGTGGCCTGGCGGGATGAGGCCGACGTCAAGCTGCGTGAACAGGCCTATACCGATAGCCTGACCGGTCTATTGAATCGC
>CAINUX010000149.1 GCA_903853895.1 uncultured beta proteobacterium
CCACATTGCCAAGAAGCACCCGCGCTCGCAAGGCGTTTTTAACTACAACGATTTAAGCGAAGAACAACAGGATAAGTTGCTGGGCCAAATCGACGTCGCTGAAGTGTGGGGCATCGGTCGCCGAATTTCTGCCCGCTTGGCTGAACACGGTATCTTCACCGTTCAAGACCTGCGCACTGCGCATACGCCCACCTTGCGCGCCGAGTTTGGGGTGGTGGTTGAGAAAACACAACGTGAGTTGCAAGGTGTTGCGTGTATTGATTTACAAGACCTAGCTCCAGACAAGAAACAAATCCTTTGCAGCCGCTCTTTTGGGCAGACCGTCACCGAACTTGCGGTGCTTAAAGACGCCATGAGTACCTTTGTCGCCAATGCCTGCGTCAAGCTCCGAGCGCAGGGTTCGCAGGCCGCCTTGATTCATGTGTTTTTACATACCAACCGTTTTAGAAAAGACCTGCCTCAGTACAACCCTTCGCTTACCGTGCCGTTGCCGCAACCCACCAGCGACAGTTTGGTGGTGAGCCGCTGGGCAGACTGGTTGGTATCGCGCTTGTTCAAACCAGACTACGCCTACAAGAAGGCAGGAATTATGTTGGGGGACATTACGCCCGCAGGGCAGTACCAAGCGGATTGGCTAGAGCCCGCACCGGCAACCGACACGCGTTTGATGGCGGCTCTAGATGGACTTAACGCGCGTTATGGCCGGGGAACGGTCAAGGTCTCTACGCAAGGCGGACACAAGGGTTGGCAGATGCGCCAAGAGAGGAAGTCACCGAATTACACGACGCAGTGGGGGGCGCTGGTACAAGTTGGTTAAGAATTTAACCCGCTTAACTAAGCTTCCGGCGCATTCAAGTCTCTGGGCTGCCGTCGGCATTTAACAACTTGTATGCGGCTGGCGATTCCTCCAGCGCGTTCGTCGTTCGCATCATCGTAATTGCATTGTCTAAGTTCGAGTAGTCGAATTTATGGCTCCACCGAGCCATCTTGGCCAAGCTCTTAACAAATCCACCCGGCTCGTTCGTTCGGGTCAGTACGCGTGCGCAATCCACGTACTGCGGGTGATAAAGCGTTGGGATGATGATGCGTGACAGCCCGTTACGTGTTAGCTCTGCATTCATCACCAGCCGGGATAGGCGACCGTTGCCATCGTCGAAGGGATGGACTTCTGACACTAGGAACGCGTAGTACACCGATCGGGCAAAGCCCTCTGGTACAGACAATGCAAGGCGTGAGCCTTCCGTGAGTGTTCCGCGCACATACGCGGGCTCGACAAACCTCGTGGTACCAGCGTAGTTGACTTCTAGCTTCGGCTTGCCTGGATTCGCTTCGGGGCGCATCTTGAGCATCTCGGCATGCCAGTATTCCAACCCTTCAAGGAACTCGGGCCCCGCAATAGGCGGGCTGTCCCTGAACGGAGGTGTCATGGCTAAGCGAAAAACGCCAAGGATGTCGTGGGAATCTTTCGGACGATTCGAGACAATGGCGTTGTTCATCACGATGTCGCGGGCCTGCTCAATATCGAATTTCGTCCCTTCAACGTAGTTGGAAAAATACGACTCGAGGAAAGCAAAGTACTGGCGGGAAAGGCCGGTCATCACCGATTCGATTCTTGGCATCGGCTCTGTGCGCAGATGGGTCACCAGCGCCTCGAATCGGTACATCCGCTCGCTGTCTACGGGCATTCCCCTCGCTACAGCGAGCCCCTCCCTGGTACGGAGCTCACCCTTCAAATATGTCCCGAGTAGCGCCCCGATGATGGACCGCAACTCGGTTAGGGACTTATTGGCACCCAATGCATCCGCGAGGGCGGAGGATTGGTCTCGAATCTCATTGAGCGCTTTTTCGCCTGACGCATTCAACACCGAGACCAAAAGACTTTCAACATCCTGCTTTGGCGCACGCAAGTCTCCTTGTCGTCCAATGTTCTCCAGCAGCATCCTTGGGCGGCTCGCGTAATAGACCCCGCTTGAGCCGATCGGTAGATCGCCAGGCAGCGGCCCAGGTCCACGTACCACGCGAACGACAAGTCCGGGCAGCGACACCTTCTTATTAAACACGGTCGGGTGTGAAAGTGTGACCTCCCCCGAGGGGAGGACACCTCCGCGCATAGCACTGAC
>CAINUX010000150.1 GCA_903853895.1 uncultured beta proteobacterium
CAACCAGGTTGACTCGAATTGAACGACAAACGCCATTCCAAATAGAGTCATGCCCAAAACGGCCCATTTCCAGGGTGATTTCACTTGCTCATATCCTTGCGCTCAGCAAATTGCTTTCGATATCCCGCTGCGGCATAACGTAATGTCCAGAGCAAGACTTGCTCTAGAAGTTGGGCGCTGCTCCATAAGTTTGACATGAAAATCTCCTGAGAATGGCTTGCAGCCTGGCTATTTGTTGAATATACTGGATAAACAACCAGTATTAAAAATACTATGAAACCCGGCACCCCTCCGCTGCAATCCACCCGTGTGCTGGACCAGTTGCGCGAGCGCATTCGGTACATGCACTATAGCCTCAGTACCGAGCAGGTCTACGTCTATTGGGTGCGGTTTTTCATTCGTTGGTCGGCGCGCAGCGGCCAAATGCGGCATCCGCGCGACTTGGGGGCGCCCGACGTAGAGGCATTCTTATCCATGCTGGCAACAGAGCGCAAGGTATCGGCTTCCACACACAACCAGGCACTCAGCGCGGTTTTGTTTTTGTACCGCGAAGTATTGGGTATTGCGTTGCCCTGGCTTGACAACATAAACCGACCGACCCAAAAGCGGCGCATTCCTAGCGTGCTGACCAAAGACGAAGTTGCGGGCCTGCTGGCGCACATGGACGGACAAACCGCGCTGTTGGCGCGCTTGCTGTATGGCACTGGCATGCGGTTGATGGAGGGCATGCGCCTTCGCATCAAGGATGTTGACTTTGACCGCCACGTCATCATCGTGCGTGAGGCCAAGGGGGGCAAAGACCGTGTGGTCATGATGCCGCGTTCGCTGGCACCCGCGTTGCGGCTGCAATTGTTGGCGTCGCGCGCCCAGTGGGAGGCGGACCGCCAGGCGCAGCGCGGCGGTGTGGAGACGCCGCACGCGCTGGAGCAAAAGTACCCCAAGGTAGGGCACATGGGGTTGGTTCTGGATGTTTCCGTCACCAACGCTATCCATTGACCCACGCAGTGGTGTTGAACGGCGGCATCACCTGTACGAAGACCGGCTACAGCGGTCGCTCAAGAAGGCCGTCGTACTGGCAGGCATTCACAAACCGGTCTCGGTCCACACCCTGCGCCACTCCTTCGCCACCCACCTGCTGCAAGCTGGCACCGACATCCGCACCGTGCAAGAGCTGCTGGGTCACAGCGATGTATCCACCACCATGATCTACACCCATGTGCTCAAGGTGGCGGCGGGCGGCACGGCCAGCCCGCTGGACGCGCTGGCTATGAACGCTATACATTAGATAGCGTACTAATCATATTCCACGAGGGCTATCGGCAAATTTCACTCAAAGGTTTCGAAGACAGCGTCCAGCCGCTGCACATACTGGCTGCGCAGCGATGCGTCGATAAAGCTGGCGTCAAAGCTGTTGCGCGCCAGCAGGTAGGCGTGGGCGGATGTCATGCCCAGGGCGGCAAAGGTCTGGGTGAAGTTTTCGTTGATGTAGCCGCCAAAGTAGGCCGGGTCGTCGGAGTTCACGGTGGCAACGATGCCGGCGTCCAGCATGCGCTTCAGTGTGTGCTGCTGCAAGGTGGGGAACACGCGCAGCTTCAGGTTGCTCAGAGGGCACACGGTCAACGGCATGCGGTCCTTCGCCAGGCGCTGCATCAGCGCAGTATCGTGGATGGCCTGCACGCCGTGGTCTATGCGCTCCACTTTGAGCACGTCCAGCGCGCTCCAGATGTAGGCCGGGGGCGCCTCTTCACCGGCATGGGCCACCAGCCGGAAGCCCAATTGCCTGGCACGTGCAAACACCTTGGCAAACTTCTCGGGCGGGTGCCCCACTTCGCTGGACGCCAGGCCAATGCCCACGATCTTGTCGCGCAGCGGCAGGGCCTGCTCCAGGCATTCAAAGGCTTCTTCTTCGCTGAGGTGGCGCAGGAAGCACAGGATCAGCGACGCCGTCATGCCGTGGCGCGCGGGCGCATCGGCGCAGGCGCGGTGCAGTCCGTTGATGACGGTCACCACGCTGGTTCCGTGGCCGGTGTGGGTCTGGGTGTCGAAGAAAATTTCGGTGTGCAGCACGTTGTCTGCCTGGGCACGTGCCAGGTACGCGTCCGTCATGTCATAGAAGTCCTGCTCGGTCTTCAGCACCGTGGTGCCGGCGTGGTAGATGTCCAGAAAGCTCTGCAGGTTGTCAAACACATAGGCCTGGCGCAGGGCCTCGATGCTGGGGTAGGCCAGGCGCACGTGGTTGCGCTGGCCCATGGCGAAGATCATATCGGCCTCCAGCGAGCCTTCAATGTGCATATGCAGCTCAGCCTTGGGCATGGCGCGCAACAGGGCTGGCAGGCGTTCGGGTGAAACGGGTTTGTGTTGGGGGTGGTTGGGCATGGCTGGGCTCATATTCTCTTTTGATCGTCACAGTCTAGTGCAAGTGTTCGGCCAAGAAGGCCTTGACGCGTAGTTTGGCATCTTCGCGCGCCGCAGGGTTGGGGGCGGTGGTGACCCCGGCACCGGGGTTCACACCGTTGGGCACATCCGCGCGCACGCGTGGCGCGGTGAGCGTGGGGCTGTCGAAGTCGTGGTAGGTGTCGGGGTAAGTGACGATCTGCATGGGCTCGCCGCGCGCGGCCACGCTTGCGGCCAGGGCTTTGCAGGGTGCGGCCGGGGTCCAGTCATCGGCCTCGCCAATCAGCAGGAGCAGCGGTGCGTAGGGGTGAAAGCTGTCTGCCTTCTGGTTGCGCGACGTGCAGCCGGGGTAAAACGAAACCGCCGCATTGAAACCCGCCTGCCCGGCCGCTGGCGCATGGCCGATGGCGCTCAACGTGACACCGCCCCCATGCGACCAGCCCAGCAAGGCGACGCGTGCAGGGTTCACCTGTGGCAGCTGGCGCAGGTAAGCCAGCGCGGCATAGGCGTCACCCACCCGGTCAGCCTCTTTGAGCGAGCGTTCGCTGAATTTGGTGGTGCAGATTTGCCGGTAACCCCGGGCGCTGAAGCTGTCAAGCATCAACGCCACATAGCCTTGCGCGGCCAGGTACTCGCCCCACATCTGGTGGCGTGCATTGAGTTGGCCGTCCCTGCCATACGCACCACCGCAGCCATGCACCATGACGACCGCAGGGTGCGGGCCAGCGCCTTGCGGGCTGAACACGAAGGCCGGTAGTGCAAGCGGTGCAGACGCCGCGCCCGTGCGCGGCAACATCACCGTGTGCGGCTGTACTGAGTTGGCATGCGCCACGCCCGCAGTCAGCAAGACAAGCAGTGCGCAGCGTGCAATTCCTTTCATCGTGTGCAGTTTAGCGCTTGACTCTGAAGCCACTTCAGGGTTTCCAATAGGGGCATTGCACACAGAAGAGGATATTGACCATGAGCGATTCATGCGGCAGCCACGGCTGCGCCAGTACCGGCACCGCACCACAGAGTGACAGCTACCGGCGCATTTTGTGGATCGCGTTATTGATCAATGCGGCCATGTTTGGCGTGGAGCTGGTAACCGGGTTGCAATCGCAATCGGTCTCGCTGCTGGCCGACGCGGTGGATTTTTTTGGTGATGCCGCCAACTATGGTCTGTCGCTGGCCGTGCTGGGGTCAACCTTGGGTTGGCGCGCCAGGGCGGCCCTGTTCAAGGGGTTGTGCATGGGGGCCTTTGGTGTCTTTGTGTTGGGCCGCGCAGCCTGGTCATTCTCCAGTGGCGTGGTGCCGGAGCCGCTGACCATGGGCGTGGTGGGCGCACTGGCACTGGTGGCCAACGTTGCGGTGGCACTGATGCTGTATGCGTGGCGCGAGGGCGATGCCAACATGCGCTCGGTGTGGCTGTGCAGCCGCAACGACGCCATTGGCAATGTGGCGGTGATGCTGGCTGCGCTGGGCGTGGTGGGCACCCACGCCGCCTGGCCCGACCTGGCGGTGGCTGCGGTCATGGGTGTGCTGGCGCTCACGGCATCGCGCAGCGTGGTGCAGCACGCGCTGGAAGAGATGCGCCAGCCGGCGCACCCGGGTCACGCTTAGTCCGCCCACAGCGCCTATTTGGCGATCTTGGCCGCCTCCACTTCCATCTGCGTCACCAGCTCTTCCATCTGGTCCACCACGGCCTGCACGGTTTCACGTTTGGACAGGTCCACACCGGCCTTTTGCAGCTGGGCCATGGGGTAGTCGTTGCCACCGCTGCGCAGCAGTTCCAGGTAGCGCTCGGTGGCGGCCGCGCGGTCAGCGCTCGCGCCGGTGGTCATGTCCTTGAACAGTTTGGCGGATGAGGCAAAGCAGGTGGCGTATTGGTAGACGTAATACGGTGAGTTGTAAAAGTGCGGGATGCGGGACCAGGTGTACTGGTAGGCGTCGTCCACAGTTACGGCGTCGCCGTAATAGGTTTTGAGCAACCCCTTGTAAATGCCGTTCAGCACCGCTGCAGTGACGGGCTTGCCAGCTTCCACCAGCTTGTGGGCCTGCATTTCAAAGTCGGCAAAGAGCACCTGCGTGTAGAACGTGCCCACAATCGAGTCGACCGCGTGTTGCAGCAACAGGAATCGCTCTTTGGGGTCGGTGGTGGATTGCAGCAGCTGGTTCAGCAGAAAACGCTCGTTGGTGGTGGACGCAACTTCCGCCACAAAGATGGTGTAGCCCGAAGTGACAAATGGCTGCTTCTCATAGGACAGTACGGTGTGCATGGCATGGCCACCCTCGTGCGCCAGGGTGAACAGGTCGTTCTGTGTGTCCGCGTGGTTCAACAGCATGTAGGGGCCCGTGCCATACACACCGGCCACGTAGGCACCCGATCGTTTGCCTTCGTTCTCATACACATCGATCTGCTGACCGGCCAGGAACTTCTTGTACTTGGCGGTGTAGTCCGCGCCGAGCGGCGCAACCGAGCGCAAGACGGTTTCCTTGGCGTCGTCATACGGGTAGGTGGCGGTGGTTTTGTAGATGGGGATCGATCCGTCGTACAGGTGATAGGTGTCCAGCCCCAGCAGCTTCTTGCGCAGTTTGGCGTAGCGCTGCAGCGGTGCGGTACCGGCGCGCACGGTGTCCACCAGGGTGCTCACAACCGCGGGCGGCACCGCATTGCCGTCCAGCGCTGCATCTAGCGTGGTGGGGAAGTTGCGCGCCTGGGCCACAAACCACCCCTTTTGCATGACGCCGTTGTAGATGGCGGCATAGGTGTTGGCCGTGGCAGCATAGGTCGCAATAAAGGCGTCAAACGCCTTGGCACGATCAGCCTGGTTGTAGTTGGTTTGCAGCACCGACTGGTAGTTGCCCGGACTCAGTGTCTGCTCCTTGCCATCCGACAGGGTGACCTTGGGGAACTTGATGTCGGAGGTGGACAACTCCTGAAAGGTTGCGGTGGGTGTCTGACTGAAGCGGCTGGACAATGACAACAACTTCTCTCCCTGCTCGTCGAGTACGTGCTGTTGTTGGCGGTAGTTGTCCAGAATCGTGAACTTGTAGGGAGCCAGGGCTGGCGTGTCGCGAATCCACTGCTCCATGGTGGCCTGGGGAATCTTCAGCAGCTCCGGCGTAAACCACGCGGTAGCCGTGCCAAACTTGGCAAACACGGCCCCAACGCGCTGGAACTTGCCCGCCACATCCTGGTCTCGGGTGTTCACATCGCGTTGCAACTGCGGGTAGCGGTAAACCTTGTATTGCAACATGCCAATTTCATCAAACGCCTGGTAGGCGCTGAGCACAGCCGCAGCCCCGTTCTTGAGCGAGCCTTTGCGCGCGGAGAAAGCGTCCATCTTGGCCTCGATGTCCTTCATGGCGACTTCCCATGCGCCCCAACTACCGTAAATGGGCGAGAAGTCCCACTGGTATTGCGCCGCAATGTCGGCACGGATCTGCGTGGTGGGTTTGGGGGCGCTGGCGGCCAGTGAGTTCGCAGCAAACAGCAGATGGACGGAAGCGGCGATGGTGCCAACCAATAGGTTTTTCATAGTGGTCAATCAGGGATCTTTGATGATTACAAAAAGAGGAGCAGAGCTTACACGTTGGGCACCCTGGGGCGCCTACGCGCGCGTCAGGGCTCCCCTGTCCAGTAGTCCAACCCGCTGCTGCGCTGCTGCAGAAAGGCGGGGCCTTTGGTGAAGACGCCGATCTTGTCGGAGTCGGGGTATTCCGCCACATCGGGACGCTCTTGCGTGCTGATGGACAGGTATTTCAGTTCCGACGCCGATGTGTTCAAAATGTGGTGCGGGTACTCGGGGCCGGGCGGAATGAAAATCACGTCTCCTGCCCTGATGGGCAACATTTCTCCGGCCACGCGCAAGGTGCCCTCCCCCTCCAGCACGATGAACATTTCTTCCTGGGCGTGGTGAAAGTGGTAGGGACAACTTTGTTTACCAGGGGCGACCGTATCCACACCACAACCCAGCTTGACCGCAGCCGTGCCGTTGGACACGCCACCGACCAGGCTGTCATACAGCGGCTCCCGCTCGTAGCGCTCGCGGGGCACCTCCAGAAAATTGCGGATGAGTCGAGAGCGAAGGCTGTCTGCAAGCTGGGTCATGCGTGTGCTTTCATAAAAAAAAGGGCCGCAGAGTTGCGGCCCAGTTTAGCGAGTGGGCGAACCCTTATTTGCCACCTGGGATCTTGCCTTCCACGCCCTTGACGTAGAAGCCCAGACCGCCAAGGAACTTGTCGTCGGCCACAGCGTCTTTAGCCAACTGCTCTTTGCCGGTGTTGTCCATGATGGGGCCCTTCCAGATAGAGAAGGTTCCGGCCTTCAAACCAGCCTTGATCTCCTCCACCTTCGCCTTGGTTTCAGCAGGCACATCATCAGCAATAGAGACGATATCAATGGCGCCCTCTTTCACGCCCCACCAGCTTTGGGTGGAAGCGTTCTTGCCTTCCAGCGCATCCTTGGTGGCTTTGATGTAGTACGGGCCCCAGTTGATGATGGCGGACGCCAGGTGGGCTTTAGGGCCGTAGGCGGTCATATCGGAATCCCAGCCAAAGGCCCGCTTGCCTTTGTCTTGTGCGGTCTTCAACACCGCTGGGGAGTCGGTGTTCTGGAACAGCACGTCCGCACCACCGTTGATCAGGCTGGTGGCAGCTTCGGTTTCTTTCGGTGGATTGAACCACTCGTTGACCCACACGACTTTGGTCTTGACCTTGGGGTTACTGCTTTGTGCACCCAGCGTAAAGCTGTTGATGTTGCGAATGACTTCGGGAATTGGAACCGAGGCCACCACACCCAGCGTGTTGGACTTGGTCATCTTGCCGGCAATCACGCCAGCCATGTACGCACCTTCATACGTGCGGCTGTCGTACGTGCTCATGTTCTCGGCCGTCTTGTACCCGGTGGCGTGCTGGAAGTTCACGCCCTTGGTGTCGGCGGCGACCTTGAGCATGGGCTCCATGTAACCGAAGGTGGTGCCGAAAATCAGCTTGTTACCCTGGCCCGCCATGTCACGAATCACGCGCTCGGCGTCGGCTGACTCGGGCACGTTCTCCACAAACGAGGTGACGATCTTGTCGCCGAATTCTTTTTCCAACGCCTTGCGACCGTTGTCGTGCGCAAAAGTCCAGCCGCCGTCGCCGACAGGGCCGACGTAGGCAAAGGCAATTTTCAGGGGCTCAGCCTTGGGGGCGGGTGCCGAGGCCCCGGCGGCAGGTGCCGGGGCAGGTGCCGCTACTGGCTCTTCCTTTTTTCCGCACCCAACCAGCGCAGCGCTGGCCACGGCCGTCAGGGCTGCAATTTTCAGTAATGCGCGTTTTTGCAAATCTGTCATGTCAGTTCTTTCTTAAAAACTTGGGGTTGAGAAACAAATTCAGCGGGTTGGCTGAGGAAACTAGGAACCTGGGTAAAACGGTTTTCCGATGGCAGCTGGCATATTAATCCGAATCCAGCGCGGGTTGCGCGAGATCAGGGCCAAGACCACAATGGTCGCCACGTAAGGCAGCATGCTCAGGAACTGGCTGGGAACCTCCACCCCTATGCCCTGCAAATGGAACTGCAGCATGGTCACGCCACCAAACAGATACGCACCAAGCAATACCCGTGCCGGCCGCCAGGTGGCAAAGGTAGTCAACGCCAGCGCAATCCAACCCTTGCCCGAGACCATACCCTCCACCCACAGCGGCGTGTAGACGATGGAGATATAGGCCCCAGCCAGCCCACACAGCGCCCCCCCCAGAGTAACTGCACCCAGACGGATCCAGCGTACCGGGTAGCCCAGTGCGTGGGCCGATTCTGGGCTCTCACCCACACTGCGCAAAATAAGGCCAGAGCGGGTGCGGTACAAAAACCAGATCAACGCCAGCGCGAACAGCACCGTCAGGTAGACCAGCGGATGCTGGCGAAACAGCGCCGGGCCCACCAGCGGGATGTCGGACAGGAAAGGAATCGCAAAGCTGGGCCGCTCGGGAATCTTCTCCTGCACATAGGCAATGCCGGCAAAGGCAGAAAACCCTGCACCAAACAGGCTCAGCGCCAGGCCAGTGGCGTACTGGTTAGTGTTGAGCCAGATCACCAGCATGCCAAAAATGGCCGCCATCAGCGCACCGGCGCCCATGCCCGCCAGAAAACCCATGGTGTCACTGCCGGTGTGCACCACAGTGGCAAACCCGGCAATGGCCGCGCACAGCATCATGCCCTCGGCACCCAGGTTGACGATGCCGGACTTCTCGTTGATCAGCAGGCCCAGGGAGGCGATGGCCAACACGGTGCCCGCGTTCAGCGTAGCGGCAATCAGCAGTGCGTAGGATTCCATTATTTATTCCCCCAGCGCAGGCGGTAGTTGACCAGCGTGTCACAGGCCAGCAAGGTGAACAGCAACAGCCCCTGGAACACACCGGTCAGTGACTTGGGCAGCCCCAGTCGGGACTGTGCCAGCTCGCCTCCGATGTAGAACATGCTCATCAGGAGGGCCGAGAACACCATGCCCACCGGATGCAGGCGCCCGACGTAGGCCACTATGATGGCGGCAAAACCATAGCCGGCTGGCACATAGGGCGTGAGCTGGCCAATCGGCCCGGCTACTTCGAGCGCACCCGCCAGACCGGCCATGCCGCCCGAGACCAACAAGGCCGTCCACAGCGCACCGCGCGACGAGAAACCGGCGTAGCGCGACGCGGCCGGTGCCAGGCCACCTACCTGCTGCGCAAAACCGGAACGCGTACGAAACAGAAACACCCAGACCCCGGCCACTCCCAGCAGCGCAAACACCACGCCAATGCTGACCCGCGAGCCGTCAAACAGACGCGGGATGCGGGTGGCGGCCTCGAAGCTCTTGGTCTGAGGAAAGTTGTAGCCATTGGGGTCTTTCCAAGGGCCAAACACCAGGTAGCCCAGCACCTGCACCGCCACATAGACCAACATCAGGCTGACCAGAATTTCGTTGGCGTTGAACTTGTCACGCAGTAGCGCCGTGAGCCCGGCCCAGGCCATACCCCCCAGCACGCCCGCCAGCAGCAGTGCCGCTACGATCCAGCCCCCGGTGGTCTTGTCGGCCAACAGCGCAACGCCGCTGGCAGCGATGGCACCCAGAATGTATTGCCCCTCGGCACCGATATTCCACACGTTGGAGCGAAAGCACACCGCCAGACCCAGCGCAATCAACAGCAAGGGGGTGGCCTTGACCACCAGTTCACCCACCGCATATCCATTGCGAATCGGTTCCCAGAAGAAGACCTGCAGTCCGCGCAGCGGGTCTTTGCCCAACAGCACAAACAAAATCACGCCAATGACCACGGTGCACAGCAACGCCAGCAGCGGTGAGCCGTAGCTCCAAGCCTGCGAGGGCTGGGGGCGTGCTTCGAGCTTAAGCCGCGCCATGGTTCACCTCCGCCGCGTCTTCCCACAAACCGCTCATCCACTCGCCAATTTTTTCCACTGTGGCCTCCGCCAGGGGTATCGATGGAGACAACTTGCCGCGAGCGATCACGTGGAGGCGGTCGCACACCTCAAACAATTCATCCAGCTCTTCACTGACCACCAGCACGGCGCAACCAGCGTCGCGCAGGGCCAGAATCTCGCCCCGTATCTGGGCCGCGGCGCCCACGTCCACACCCCAGGTGGGTTGCGACACGATCAGCAGTTTGGGGTTGGCATCGATCTCGCGGCCCACAATGAATTTCTGCAAGTTACCGCCCGACAGCGAGCGCGCCGCCGCCGTGGGGCCGTTGGCCTTGACCTTGTATTCCTTGATCAGCCGCGCTGCGTGGGCTTCCAGCTGGCGGACGCGAATCCAGCCCCCGGCGAAGCGCGGCATGGAGATGGACTCGGTGCGCGTCAGCAGCAGGTTGTGCGCCAGACTCAGCGTGGGCACTGCGCCGCGCCCCAGGCGTTCTTCGGGCACAAAGTGCAGGCCCATCTTGCGCCGCCGGCCCGGGTGCATGTGCGACACGTCGACCGCGCCCATGTGGATGCTGCCACGCGGCGAGCGGCAGTCTTCGCCCGACAGCGCATAGAGCAGCTCTTTCTGGCCGTTGCCCGACACCCCGGCAATGCCTACGACCTCACCACAGCGCACGTGCAGGTGGATGTCGTTGAGGTCAACCCCAAACTGGTCCTCGCGCTCCAGGCTCAGGCCCTTGACGTGCATGACCGCCGCCCCGGCGACGTTGGCGGCACGCTCCAGCAACGGCGGCTCGGCACCAATCATCAGGCGCGACAGCGACGCGTTGGATTCTTCCTGAGGGTTGCACACCCCAGTGACCTTGCCACCGCGCAGCACGGTGCAGGCGGTGCAGAGTTCACGGATTTCGTGCAGCTTATGGCTGATGTACAGAATGCTGCAGCCCTCGCTGGACAGTTTCTTGAGCACCACAAACAGCTTTTCCACGGCCTGCGGCGTCAGCACCGAGGTCGGCTCGTCCAGAATTAGCAGCTCCGGGCGGGTCAGCAGCGCCCGGATGATTTCCACCCGCTGCATCTCGCCCACGCTCAGGGTGTGCACCGGGCGCTGCGGGTCGATGTCGAGCCCGTATTCGGTGGCCTTGCCGATGATACTGGCCGTGACCTGCTCCAGCGAGTTGCGCGTCAGCCCCAGCCACACGTTCTCGGCCACGGTCATGGTGTCGAAAAGGTTGAAGTGCTGGAACACCATGCTGATGCCGTTGGCGCGCGCTTCCTTGGGGTTGCGGATCACGATCTCCTGGCCGTTGATGCGCACCTGGCCGGCATCGGGCTTGACCGAGCCGTAGATGATCTTCATCAGCGTGGACTTCCCGGCGCCGTTTTCACCGAGCACGGCGTGGATTTCGCCGGGCATCACGGTCAGCGATACGTCGCTGTTGGCGATAACGCCGGGGTAGGCCTTGGTGATACCGGTTAACTGAAGTCTGGGAACTGTCATGCTGCTGCGGGTTTCATTCTTTTTTCAGGGCTGCGGCGACCGACTTTACACGCTCGCGCAGCCAGCGCCCGGCGGCGGAAGTGTGGGTGCGTTCGTGCCAGAGCTGGTAGTACATCATGCGGGGGAACTCCACGGGGCAGGGAAGAACCGCCACCGGCAGCGTGTCCACAAAGCGCGCGCAATACTGCCGCCCCGTGGTCAACACCAGCAACGTTGATGCCACCATGGACGGGATCTGCCCAAAGTAGGGGCAGCGCGCAGCGATATGCCGCTGCAGCCCCAGGCCGGCCAGGTGGTCGTCAATCACGCCACGGGCACCAGGGTGCATGGCCGCGGGCGCAATGTGCTCGGCCTGCAACCACGAGCCCTGGTCCCAGCCCCGGCGCACAGCGGGGTGCTTTTTGGACACCAAACACACCACCTCGTCACCAAACAGGCGGCCCAGGTGCAGCTCCTGCGGTGGTGCTGACCAGTTGCCGATCACCACGTCCACCTCGCCCTGCGCCAACTGGGCACGGTAGTCGGTGGCGCCGGACAGCGGGAGGATCTCGATCTGTGTCAGCGGCGCCTGGGACTTGATCTGCGCCACCAGCTGGGGCAGGAACAGCGGGTCCAGGTAGTCGCTGGCCGCCACGCGAAAGGTGGTGCGGGCGCTGGCCGGCTCAAAACCGCGGGCGTCGGAAAACAGCATCTCGGCACTGCGCAGGATGTGACCGGCAGGCTCCAGCATGCGTAGGGCCGCATCCGTGGGCACCATGCCCGAGCCCGAACGCACCAAAAGCGGATCCCCGGCAAAGTCACGCAAACGTTTGAGCGCACTGCTCACCGCCGGCTGGTGCATGCCCAGGCGGATGGCGGCTTTGGAAACGCTGCGTTCAGTCAACACGGTATGAAGGACCCTGATCAAATGAAGGTCTATCTTGTCAAACAGCGGTTGGTCTCTCATACGGTTATGTCGATTTGTGTCATATCCTAATGCGTATGAAGTACGGGTCGCTAGCGAATTACCCTCCCGCACAAGGAAGAGCCCATGAACACCAAACCCCTGCGATTTTTCCGACGCGGAGCAATCGTAACCCTAGCCGCCGTTGACACCAGCCGCACCCTGCTCGAAGTGCTGCGCGAAGACCTGCACTGCACCGGCACCAAGGAAGGCTGCGGCGAAGGCGATTGCGGCGCCTGCACCGTAGTCGTCGCTGAGGCCAGTGGCGACCTGCTGAAATACAGCGCCATCAACAGCTGCATCCGCCTGGCGCACTCGGTGGACGGCATGGCGCTGTGGACGGTGGAAGATCTGACACAGGCAGATGGAAGCCTGCACCCAGCGCAGCAAGCCATGGTGGATTGCCATGGTTCGCAGTGCGGCTTCTGCACCCCCGGCTTTGTCATGAGCCTGTTTGGCCTGTACCAGACCGCCCAGGGCGCGGCCATTTCCCGCGAGCAGGCGCAGGCCGCGCTGTCAGGCAACCTGTGCCGCTGCACCGGCTATCGCCCCATTCTGGACGCCGCGCAGGCCATGCAAGCACTGCCGCCCGCCCAGGTCAACGAAGCCGAAGTGCTATCAAATTTGGAGCGCATGGTCCATATTTCACGTGGGCTAGAGGCCAATTCTTCATATATGACTCCCCGCACGCTGGCCGAATTGTTGCGCCAGCGCGCCCACCACCCCGATGCCCAGCTGGTTGCCGGCTGCACCGATGTCGGCCTGTGGGTCACCAAGCAGCACCAGCAGTTTGCCAAGGTGCTGGACGTGACCCAGGTGGCCGAGCTGCGCCGCGTGGAGTACTACCCGCACCACATCGCCATTGGCGCCGCCGTCACGCTCACCGATGCCTTTGCCGCCTTGGTGGCTGACCGCCCCCACCTGGCTGAATTCGCCCACCGCTTTGCCGGCCTGCCGGTGCGTAACAGCGGCACGCTGGGTGGCAACGTGGCCAATGGCTCGCCAATTGGCGACTCCATGCCTCTGCTGATCGCGCTGGGCGCCAGCGTAGTGCTGATGCGCCAGAGCGGCAAACGCACCGCGCACCGCGAGCTGGCACTGGAAGACCTGTACACCGGCTACCGCACCAACGTGATGACCAAGGGCGAGGTGCTGGCATGGATCAAGGTGCCCAAGGCCATTGCCGGGGAAACCAGCCGCGTCTACAAGATTTCCAAACGCTTTGAGGACGACATCTCGGCAGTGTGCCTGGGCCTCAACCTGCACATCATCAATGGCCGTGTGCGCAAGGCGTCCATCGGTGTGGGCGGTGTCGCGGCCACTCCGGTGCGGGCGCGAAAGACCGAGGCCGCACTGCGCGGCAAGCCCTGGAGCCAGACCACCATCGACCAGGCCATGGCCGTGCTGCGCAAGGAGTTTGCGCCCATCTCCGACATGCGGGCCTCCAGCACCTACCGCAGTACCGTGCTGTGCAACCTGTTGCAGCGCTTCTGGCTGGAGAGTCAGGGTATCGCGCTGACCGACTTGCGGCAGTTGTCGCCCAGCCTTGATGCCGAGTTGGCAGCATGAGCAACAAGCCTCTCGCTTCTTCAACACCGGCTGCGGGTGTGTCCCGCCCGCACGAAAGCGCGGCGGCCCAGGTGGCCGGCGCCGCCACCTACGTGGACGACATCCCCGAAGTGCGGGGCACGCTGCACGCCGCACCCATACTCTCCACGGTGGCGCATGGCCGTCTGCTGGGTGTGGACACCGCAGCGGCATTGGCCATGCCCGGTGTGGTGGACGTGGTGCTGGTCGCGGACATTCCGGGCGATCCCATGCTGGCGGCGTTTGCCGGAGACGAGCCGGTTTTCGCGCGGGACACGGTACAGCACATCGGCCAGGTCATCGGCCTGGTGCTTGCCAGGACCGTCATGCAGGCCCGCCGCGCTGCACGCAAGGTCCAGCTCACCATCGAAGCCTTGCCCGCCGTGCTGACGGTGCAGGAGGCGCTGAAGGCCCAAAGCTACGTTCTGCCCCCCGTCTTTGTACGCCGGGGCGATGCCGATAGAGCGCTGGCCACTGCCCAGCATCGGCTGGACGGCACGCTAGAGGTCGGTGGCCAGGAGCACTTTTATCTGGAGGGCCAGATCGCCTACGTGCTGCCGCAGGAACAAAACCAGTGGGTGGTCTACAGCAGCACCCAGCACCCCGGCGAGGTGCAGCACTGGGTGGCGCACGCGCTGGGTCTGGACAGCCACGCCGTGCGCGTGGAGTGCCGGCGCATGGGCGGCGGCTTTGGCGGCAAGGAGACGCAGGCCGGCCATCTGGCGGTGTGGGCCGCCATTGCCGCCAACAAGCTGCATTGCCCGGTGAAACTGCGCCTGGACCGCGACGACGACTTCATGGTCACCGGCAAGCGCCACCCGTTTGCCTATGAATACAGCGCGGGGTTTGACGACAGCGGGCGCCTGACCGCGCTCAAACTCATGATGGCCGCCAACTGCGGTTTCAGCGCCGACCTGTCCGGCCCCGTGGCCGACCGCGCCATTTTCCACACCGACAACGCCTACTACCTGCAGGACGTGGAGATCTCCTCCTACCGCTGCAAGACCAACGCCCAGAGCCACACGGCCTTCCGCGGTTTTGGCGGGCCGCAGGGTGTGATCCTGATTGAAACCCTCATGGGCGACATCGCCCGAGCGCTGCGCCTGGACCCGCTGGATGTGCGCCTGCGCAACCTGTACAGCGATGAGTCCATTCCCGGCACCGACCAGCGGCGCGACACCACCCACTACGGCATGCGGGTGGAAGACAACATCCTCGCCCCTCTGCTATTAAAACTGGAGCAGTCTGCGCAGTACCGACGAGGGCGGGAGGCCGTTTTTGCCTGGAACGATGCCAACCCCATCATCAAGCGCGGCCTGGCCATTACCCCTGTCAAGTTTGGCATCAGCTTTACCGCCACGCTGTTCAACCAGGCCGGTGCGCTGGTCCACGTCTACACCGACGGCAGCGTGCAGGTCAACCACGGCGGCTCCGAAATGGGCCAGGGCTTGAACACCAAGGTGGCGCAAATCGTGGCCGACGAGTTGGGCGTGCCGTTTGACCGCGTGCTGTGCACGGCCAGCGACACCAGCAAGATTCCCAACGCATCGGCCACCGCCGCCTCGGCCGGCACCGACCTCAACGGCCGTGCCGCCCAGTTCGCAGCTCGCCATGTGCGCGACAACCTGGCCGCCTTTGTGTGCGGGCTGGACGGTTGCGGCGCCGGTGCCATTCGGTTTGAAGGGGGGCAGGTTTTATCGCCCAGTTTCACCCGCAGCTTCAATGACGTGGTGAAACTGGCCTACGCCAACCGCATCCAGCTGTGGAGCGACGGCTTCTACCGCACGCCCAAGATTCACTACGACAAGACCACGCTCACCGGGCGGCCGTTCTACTACTTTGCCTACGGCGCGGCGTGCACCGAAGTCGCCATCGACACCCTGACTGGCGAAAGCCGCGTGCTCAAGGTGGACATCCTGCATGATGTGGGCCGCTCCATCAATCCGGCCATCGACATCGGCCAGATCGAAGGCGGCTTTGTACAGGGCATGGGATGGCTGACCACCGAGCAACTGGTGTGGAACGACAAGGGTTATCTAACGACGCACGCCCCCAGCACCTACAAGATTCCCACGGCGGGCGATGTGCCCGAGCACTTCACGGTGGACCTGTGGCCCGAGCCGAATCGCGAGGACAACGTCTTTGGCAGCAAGGCCGTGGGCGAGCCGCCCTTCATGCTGGCCATCAGCGAGTACGAGGCGCTGCGCGATGCGATTGCGTCGGTGGGTGATGGCAGACCGGTGCGGCTGACTGCGCCGGCTACAGCGGAGAATGTGTTGAAGGCGCTGGCCAGATGAGATCAGGAATGACTGTCAGTCGTGAAACGCCAGTTCGAACTCTTCGGGTGCGGCCAGGATGCTTGCAGGAGACGCAGTGAAAAATGCCTCACCGGAGTCTTCATCGGCAATGACGACCTCTCGGATGGTCAACCGCGACATGAAACCGGGAACTCCCTCGTTTCGTGAGTTTTCCTTGAGCAGTATTTGTATCGCGAGCAACAAGTTCCGCTCACTCGCCGGGTATTCCACGACAGTGACGGTTTTGCCTACACCGGTTCTGGTGCGAACGGTAATCCAATTTGACATCGATTTCCCCTAAGCATAAAAAAGTGCTCTGTCTTGGCACTGCAACTTCCTACTGCGAGGAATCATAAAGTTGCAATTGCCGAGTGGCCGAGTGCGCCAAGCGCGGTTTGAGAATAGCGCAACTGCCTTTGTTTCAGTTGGCTGGTGGACACCACAATCAACCAAATATGTGAACTTTTCCGCAGTTTGCGGCGAGAAATTTGCGAATCACTCCGACTTTTGAGAGATCGCTCCCTCAATCCCCTGCCAAGACACCAGTGGCGCCTCCGCCCCCGATTGATCCGGGCGCCGCCAGCCCACGGTAATACACTTCGGGTTTCGTTTTCAGCCTGCTCTGCGGGCACGCTCACTGCACCAAGACCCTATATGCAAACGTCCCGCCCCATGAAGCGCCGCACCCTGCTAAGCGCCGCAGCTGCCCTGAGCGCAGTCGCCCTACCCGCCTTTGCACAGACCAAGACGGTGCTGCGCATTTCCACCCCCGCCGTGCCGGACGCCTGGCACGCCAAGATGTGGACCGTGTTCAAGGACGCGCTGGAAAAGAGCGCGCCGGGCGAGTTTGATGTGCAGATCAACCTGAACGCCTCGCTGTTCAAACAGGGGGCAGAGCCCACGGCCATGGCACGGGGCAACCTGGAGCTGACCTCCATGTCGCCAGCCGACATTGCCAAGCTGGTGCCGGAATTTTCGGTATTCACGGCCGGCTACATGCTGCGTGACCCGTCGCACCAGCAGAAGGTTTTCAACGGCCCAATTGGCAAAGAGTTGTTCAAGACCGTGTCCGACAAGATGGATGTGACTGTGCTGTCCACCTGCTATCTGGGCACGCGCCAGGTCAACCTGCGCGAAGCCCGAGTGGTCAAAACACCGGCGGACCTCAAGGGCATCAAGCTGCGCATGCCGGGCTCCAAGGACTGGCTGTTTCTGGGCAACGCACTGGGCGCCACCGCGACACCATTGGCCTTTGGCGAGGTATACCTGGGCCTGAAAACCGGCACCATTGACGGCCAGGACAACCCACTGCCCAGCGTGCGCGCGGCCAAGTTCTACGAGGTGACCAAGCAGATCGTTTTGACCAGCCACCTGGTGGACAGCCTGTTCATTGCCATATCGAACAAGGCCTTCAACGCGCTGACCGCCGCCCAGAAACAGAAAGTAGGCGCCGCCGCTCAAGCAGCAGCAGCCTACAACAACGACAACAACGCGCAAGAAGAATCCCAACTGGTAGAGTTTTTCAAAAAGGAAGGTCTGCAGGTCACCACACCGGACGTGGCAACGTTCCGCAAGGCGGTGCAAGTCACCTACCAAAATTCGGACTACGCCAAAGTGTGGCCGACAGGTCTGGTCGATCGCATCAACGCGACCCAATAGATGCTCCCGACGGTGAAAGAGCCAGGAGTCCGGGCTGCAGAGTGCTCTGCGCAGGTCAAGGGGGAGCCCGCAAAGCGGGCGGGGGACACGGAGCAGAGCGCTCTGCGGCCCGGACTCCTGGCGCCCCGGCTGCAAGCCAGTGCCAATGCGGTAGGCGGCGCCCTTTTCCTGACCCTGTTTGCCGTCTTCATCATCCAGATCGGAGCGCGCTTTGGTTTCAACCGGCCGCTACCGTGGACCGATGAAGCAGCCGTGATTCTCTACATCTGGGTCATCCTGTGGGCGGCAGCCTTTGTGGTGCCACAACGCGAGCATGTGGTGTTTGACCTGGTGTGGAACAGCGTTGGGCCGCGCGCGCGCCAGGTGATGGCCATCACGGGCAACCTGCTGGTGGGTGGACTCGCTCTGGCTGGTCTGCCTGCCACGTGGGACTACGTGCACTTCATGCAGCGTGAGGGAACGCCGGTTCTGGAAATTCCTCTGATGTGGGTGTATCTGCCGCTGGTGCTGCTGATGGCGGCCCTGGTGGTGCGCAGTGCGTGGGCGATCTGGCAGGAGGCGCGGGGCCTGGGTCTGCACAGCGAGCTGCGGCTATGAACACCGCCTTGCTGGCGCTGGTGGGGGTGCTCGTCGCGGGCATGCTGCTGCGCATGCCGATTGGTTTTTCGATGCTGGTGTCGGGCTTTGCCTACCTGCTGGTCAAACGGCAGGACCTGGGCCTGGTGGCAGAGCAAGTGGGCAACGGCCTGTACAACAGCTATGTGCTGCTGGCCGTGCCGTTGTTTGTGTTTGCCGCCAACATCATGAACGCAGGCACCGTGAGCGAACGCATTTTTGACTTCTGCCGCATCCTGGTGGGGCGCATGCGTGGGGGCCTGGCCCAGGTGGACATTCTGGTCAGTGTGATTTTTTCGGGCATGAGCGGCAGTGCCATTGCCGATGCCGCTGGCCCTGGTTTGGTGACCATCAAGCAAATGCTCAAGAAACCAGAGTATTCACGCGGCTTTGCCGGTGCCGTGGTCGTGGCCAGCGCCACGCTGGGGCCCATCATTCCGCCCAGCATTCCCATGGTGATTTACGCACTTGTGTCCGGTGCTTCGGTGGGCGCTCTATTCTTGGGTGGGGTCGTGCCCGGGTTCTGTATGGCGGTGCTGATGATGGTCGTGGTGCACTTCATTGCGGTCAAGCGCAACATGCCGCGCGAGGCACCGGTACCACTGCACGAATGGCCGGCCATTTTGTTTCGCGGTGCGCTGCCGTTGTCCATGCCCATCGTGCTGCTGGGCGGCATCTATTCCGGCGCATTCACCCCCACCGAGGCGGCTGCGGTGGCGGCCCTGCATGCATTGATTCTGGCCGGCGTGGTCTACCGGGCCTTGAGCTGGCGCACGTTCTGGGGCGTGGTGATGGAGTCCACGCGCGGCAGTGCCGTCATCACGATCATTTTGGCAGGCTCATTCATGCTGAACTACGCCTTCACCGCCGAGGGCGTGCCGCAGGCCATGGCGCAGTGGGTGGACAGCATGCACCTGAGCCAGCTGAAATTTCTGCTGCTGGTCAACGTGATGTTCCTGGTGCTAGGCTGCTTCCTGGATGTATCGGTACTGCTGCTGGTGTTTGTGCCCATGCTGCTACCTGCCGCCAAACTACTGGGGGTGGACCTGGTGCACTTTGGCGTGCTGGTCGTGCTGAACATGATGATCGGCCTGATTCACCCGCCGTTTGGCATGCTGCTGTTTGTGACCAAAGCGCTGACCGGCATTCCGATTGGCGAGATGATGAAAGAGGGCTGGCCCTTCCTCGTCATGCTGCTCTTGCTACTGGTCGCCATCACGGTGTTCCCACAGATCGTGCTATGGCTACCGCAGACGATGGGTTACAAAACCAGTTGAAGGTCTGCCCTGCGAAGTATCAGACTGAGCACTGACACGGCGCACTGGGGCCCGCCAAGTTACGCAGGCCTACGGGATCGACCAGGTCCACGGTGCGACCGGAGCCACTAATCAGACGCAACTCGCGCAAGTGGCGCAGTACACGTGACAGTGTTTCGGGCGCAATGCCCAGTTGGGCCGCAATGGCGCGTTTGCGCTGCTGCAATTGCACCGTGCAGCCACCTTGTTCACTGGCCTCTGCGTGGCTGAGCAGCCATTCGGCGCACCGCGCCTCGGCGTCCTTGGCCAGACGACTGACCGTCAATTCGGTTTGCTGCCGGTGCGAACGGGCGATGTCCAGCAGCATGGACTGCACGCCCGGAGCACAGGTGCCCAGACTGGCCCTGAATTCTTCTAAGGGCAAACGGTGAAACTGCACTCCGTTCTGCGCCACGGCATCCACCGCACTGGGCAGGTTCAACACCGCCGCCGTGGCTTCCAGCCAGCTAGGGCCCTCAACCACCCCCAACTGGTGCTCGATCACGCCAGCATTCGCGCCGGTACCGACCACACCGAGCAGAACTCGTCCGCTGTCGATATAGATGACAGAGTCCGTCGTGGCCGATCGCTGTAGCAACACGGTACCCGAGGCCGCCGACTCGGCGGGCCGATTGGAGAAGATGGTTTGTGCGGCTAGCATAGTGCGGACTGTGCCGTGCCTGCCTTGCCTCCATATTGAGCAAGATCAAACATCAGTGTCAAACCATATCCGGATTCGCCGGAAAGGTATTGCCAAATGTAGCGCGGCCAGGATTCCCGCCGTGGTGAAATGCGTCCTGATGCCAAACCTGCTGATTCACAACGCCCGCTGCGTGGCCACGCTGGACCATACCGACCCGGCCCTTGCCCGGGAGCTGCCCAACACGTCCATCCTCATTCGCAACCACCGGATCGCCTTCATCGGCCCTGCCGCCGACCTGCCGGCGGACGCCCTGGCCGCCGACGAGGTGGTTGATGCCCGCCGGCACCTGGTCACGCCCGGCCTGGTCAACACCCACCACCATATGTTCCAAAGCCTGACACGGGCCATGCCTGCCGTGCAAAACGCTGAACTGTTTGGCTGGCTGGGCGGCCTGTACCCCATCTGGGCGGGTTTGACCCCCGAAATGGTGCAGGTCAGCACCCAGGTGGCCATGGCAGAACTGATGCTCAGCGGCTGCACCACCAGCAGCGACCACCTCTATATCTACCCCAACGGCGTGCGGCTCGATGACAGTATTGAAGCGGCCCGACAAATCGGCATGCGGTTTGTGGCCACCCGTGGCAGCATGAGCGTGGGCCAGAGCCAGGGCGGCCTGCCACCCGACCGCGTGGTGGAGCGCGAAGACTTCATCCTGAAAGACACACAACGGCTGATCGAGCAGTACCACGACACCGCGCATGGCGCCATGGTCAATGTGGCGGTGGCGCCTTGCTCGCCCTTCAGCGTGAGCCGCGACCTGATGCGCGAGTCCGCCCTGCTGGCCCGCGCACTGGGCGCGAGGCTGCACACCCACTTGGCCGAGAACGACCACGATCTGGCCTATTCCCGCGAGAGATTCAACTGCACCCCCGCCGAATACGCGCAAGACCTGGGCTGGCTGGGCCCGGATGTGTGGCACGCCCACTGCGTGAAGCTCGACGACGCGGGCATCAGCCTGTTTGCCGCCACCCGCACTGGTGTAGCCCACTGCCCCTGCAGCAATATGCGCCTGGCCAGTGGCATTGCTCCGGTGCGCCGCATGCTCAACGCCGGCGTACCCGTGGGTCTGGGTGTGGACGGCTGCGCCAGTAACGACGCCGCCCATATGGTGAATGAAGCCCGCCAGGCACTGCTGCTGGCGCGCGTGGGACGCGCGATGCAACCGCCAGAAGTGCGCAGCCTGCATAGCGGGGAGCAGCGTACGTTCTTTGGCTGCGATCTTGGCCCCGCAGAGATGACACCGCGCGACGCCCTTAGCCTTGCCACACGGGGCGGCGCGCAGGTGCTGGGGCGCAGCGACATCGGCCACATCGCTGTGGGTATGTGCGCCGACCTGGCGCTATTTGACCTGGACACCCTGGGTTTTGCCGGAGGCGCGGTACACGATCCGGTAGGCGCCCTTCTGCTGTGCGCCAGCCCGCAGGCCGACTACACCATCATCAACGGCCGCGTAGTGGTCCGCAATGGCCAGCTCACCACGCTGGACTTGGGACCCATCGTGAAGCGGCACAATGCTTTAGCGCTGCGACTCGCAGCGCGGGCGTAGTTTCCCCCGAGGTGTCGAGCAGCGGGGTGGGGTAAGCGCCAAAGTGAGGTAAAGGTGGAGCCCGAAGGGCGGGGGACACGAACGGCGGTGCTTACAGCAACCCTGCTGCGGGCGCAGACGAACACCAGTTGGGTGTATAACCGAGGCCCTCACAAAGACAACATACCAAGGAAGATCAGACATGGGCGCGCAGTGGAAAGCAAAAGGCAAGGAACTCGCAGCAAACGCCAAGGGCAAGCTGTTTGGACGTTTGGCCAAAGACATCATGATTGCGGCGCGCAGCGGCGCCGACCCGGCGGGCAACTCGCGCCTGCGGCTGGTGCTGGAGCAGGCCCGCAAAGTCTCCATGCCCAAGGAAACGCTGGAGCGTGCCATCAAGAAAGGCGCGGGCTTGACCGGCGAAGCCGTGCATTTTGAGCACGTGATTTACGAAGGCTTTGCACCCCACCGCGTGCCCCTGATGGTCGAATGCCTGACCGACAACGTCAACCGCACCGCCCCCGAAATGCGCGTGCTGTTCCGCAAGGGACAGCTGGGCACGTCCGGCTCGGTGTCCTGGGACTTTGACCATGTGGGCATGATTGAAGCCGAACCCGCAGCCAAAGGCGCCGACCCGGAAGTGGCCGCCATCGAGGCCGGCGCGCAAGATCTGGAGCCTGGCGAGGACGAAGGCACAACCCTGTTCCTGACCGACCCCGCCGATCTGGACCTGGTGAGCCGCGCTCTGCCTGCCCAGGGCTTTACCGTGTTGTCGGCCAAGCTGGGCTACAAGGCCAAGAACCCGATCGACCCGGCCAGCCTGAGCGCCGAACAGCTGGAAGAAGTTGAAGCCTTCCTGGCGGCCATTGACGGCAACGACGACGTGCAGAACGTGTTTGCGGGATTGGCAGGGTAATCAGGCCTACCAGGTGTTGGCTGCGGCCACCAGTGTGACGCTGGCGACGTCACCATTGGTGTGGCGCACCTTGATCTGCACCGATTCGCCAATGTCCTTCTCGATCAGGGCCTGGATGTCCTTGCCCTTGGCCCCGGCCACCACCTTGCCAGCAACCTCGATCACTTCATCACCCACCACCAAGCCGGCCAGGGCGGCCGGTGATTTGGGTGAGACTTTGGCGATCTTGGCGGCGCGTATGGTCGGGTTCCAGAACGCACCTCCGGCGTCCAGCGAAAAAGCAAAGCCGAAATAGCCGCGCTCACCAGCCCACGCCGATGCAGGGAGTACGAGGAATAGTGCTGTCAACGCGGCGACGAATCGGATGTGCATGCGGATTACCAGTAAAAAGATGCAGGTACTCTACCAGCCCAACCTCTGGGGCCTAGTTCAACGCCGCGCCGCTCTCAAACCACTGCCGGATCAGGCCGCGCTCGGCCTCGCTGATGCCGGTCGCGTTGTTCAGCGGCATGGCCTTGCTGACCACCGCCTGCTGGTAAATGGCCTGGACATGGAGCTTCACCCCCTCCACAGAATCCAGCCGTACGTTCTTCATCTGCACCTGTGCCCCATGGCACAGATAGCAACGTTGCTCTAGCACCGCCTGCAAAGTCTTGTAGGCTATTGGGCCTCCAGCCCTCGCAGGATCTGAGTCTACCGCTACTGAATTAGTAGCAACTGCATCACCCACCGTGGCGGGCTTGAGCCATGCGATGACGCCCAGAATCACCACGACACCGGCCAGCGCATACGGCCAGGGGTGGCTGTTGCGCCCCAGCTTGAAGCCGTGGCGCAGCACAAAGTACTGCCGGATGGCCGCACCGGCAAACATCATCAGTGCCAGCACCACCCAGTTCTGCGGGTGGGTGTAAGTGAAGCTGTAATGGCCGCTGAGCATGGCAAACAGCACGGGCAGCGTGAAGTAGGTGTTGTGCACGCTGCGCTGCTTGCCGCGCTTGCCGTGGATGGGATCGACGGACCGGCCGGCCGCAATGTCGGCCACCACGGTCTTCTGGCCAGGAATGATCCAGAAAAATACATTGGCACTCATGCTGGTGGCGATCATCGCGCCCACCAGCAGGAAGGCGGCCCGCCCGGCAAACCAGTGGCAGGCCAGCCAGGCCGCCGCAGCCACCAACACCAACAACAGCGCACCGACGATGGCGTCACCATTTTTGCGATTGCCAAAGGCACGGCAGATGCCGTCGTAGGCCAGCCAGAACACCACCAGGAACGACAGCGCCACGGCCACGGCCGCCGCTGGCGACCAGTCCATCACCGATTTGTCGATCAGGTAGGTGCCCGCGCTCCACAGATAGGACACCGTGAACAGCGAGAACCCACTGAGCCAGGTGCTATAGCTTTCCCAGTAGAACCAGTGCAGGTGGGCCGGCAACTGCGGCGGCGCGCCGGCAAACTTGACCGGGTGGTAAAAGCCCCCGCCATGCACCGCCCACAGCTCGCCACTGACACCCTGGCGCTTCAGCTCTTCATCGACCGGAGGCGTGAGGCTGCTGTCCAGAAACACAAAATAGAACGAGGAGCCAATCCAGGCAATGGCGGTGATGACGTGGACCCAGCGCAACAGCAGATTGGCCCAGTCGAGCAAGTAACTTTCCATGTGAAGCGGTCTCCTTGGCGCGATGGCAAAGTGTATACAGTTTTACCGCCCCGTGGCGGACTACGCTAGAACTTGCAAGATTTGGGCCGCCACAGCCACTGCAATCACCTCCGGCTCCTTGCCCGCAATGCCGGGCACGCCAATCGGGCAGGTCACGTGCGCCAGCTCGGCCTCGCTGAAGCCGCGTGCCAACAGGCGCTGACGAAACGACGCCCATTTGGTCTTGCTGCCGATCAGGCCCACATACGGCAAATCGCCGTGCGCACGTTGCCGTGCCAGACAGGCGGCCACCACGTCCAGGTCTTCCGCATGGCTGAAGCTCATGATCAGAACCCTGGAACCCGGTGGCAGATCGGCCACGGCGGCGTGCACCGGGTCCGAATGCTCGCAGCGCACGTTGGCGGGCAGGTTGGCCGGAAAAATCTCGTCGCGGCTGTCGACCCAAGTCAATGCCATGGGCAAGTGGGCCAGCACCTGCACCACGGCCCGCCCCACATGGCCACCGCCGAACAGTGCCACGGGCGTGCGCGGACTGGCCAGGCGCAGACGCAGCGCATCGGCGTCTGACGCTTCAATCCTCTCAAAATGTAAAACCACTTCGCCACCGCAGCATTGGCCCAGACTGGGGCCAAGGGCGTAGCGCACCACCGTTTCACCCGATGCGTTCAGCAACAGCCGGCGCGCATGGGCCATGGCGTCATATTCCAGATGTCCACCTCCCACGGTGGCCACGGTTGTGTTAGCAAACACCGCCATCCAGGTGCCCGGCCCACGCGGCACGGAGCCGCGCGTCGACTGGACGGTGACCAATACAGCGACGTCAACGGCCAATCGATCCAGCAACTCGACGAGCAAACTCACATTCAGATACCTATTCATTGCGCGAACCTGCGCTTCTGGCGGAAAATCCAGCCACAGTATGCCCTGACCGACTTGCGCACGCATTGACACACCATGTACCCTTCTACCCGCCTGCACATCCGCCTGCACACCTGTGTGCCCATCCGTCTGCGCGTCAGCCTGGTCAGCATTGCCTGCATCCTCGCGGCATGCACGACGCAGCCACCCCCCCCGCCCCCGGCACCCCCTCCACCCCCGCCTGTAGCCCAACCAACGGCTCCGCCGGCACCACCCGCGACCGCCATCACGACCCGAGCCTCGTATGCCAGCACACCGCGAGAATACCGGCGCGATGGTGCGAACCACTTGTACGCCAAGAACAGCTCTCGCATCTTTGCTGGAAAAATGCCACCGTTGCTCCATGCCGTCGCCGTGCTGCAGGTGGACATCAATGCCCAGGGTGCGGTGACCGCCCTGCGCTGGATGCGCGCACCCAGCCACGCACCCGAAGTGGTGGCGGAAATTGAACGCTCGGTGCGATCAGCAGCCCCCTTTCCGGCCCCCATCAAGATGGGCCAGGTGACCTACACCGACACCTGGCTGTGGCACAAGAGCGGGCGCTTCCAGCTCGACACGCTCACCGAAGGTCAGCTCTAGTTTGATGGGCTGACAGCGGTTATATCGCGCGGGTTTCTCGCGGATTTCGCGCCAGCCAAAAGCATTTCGCGCCGCCACGCGGCGCTTCGTCTCAAAGCAGCTGCGCGCAAGACGATGGTTTCAGACACTGCACTCCTCATTCAATTTTCAGGAGTCAGTCATGAACCCAACCGCCATCACGCGCCGCGTCCGTCAACTCACGCTCGCCGTCAGTCTTATTGCGATAGGCAACGCCACCTGGGCTGCACCCGAGGCACAGTTCCAGAGCGCTTTCAAGCATTTTCTGCAAGCCAGCGCAGGCGACAGCGCAGCCATAGAACAGGCCGCCGATGCCTTCTCGGGCCTGCTCAAGAGCGAACCCGCCAACCCGGTGCTGCTGGCTTATGCCGGGGCCGCCACCGCCATGAAGGCCACCACCACCATGCTGCCGTGGAAGAAGATGGGCTACGCCGAAGACGGACTGTCACAGCTGGACAAGGCCCTGAGCATGCTCAACCCCGCCCACGATGCACCCGTGCAAAACGGCACACCTGGCGTGCTGGAAGTGAAATATGTGGCCGCCAACACCTTCCTGGCAGTGCCCGGTTTCATGCACCGGGCCGACAGGGGCAACAAGCTGCTGGGCGAGGTACTGGGCAGCCCGCTGCTGGCCACGGCGCCGCTGGGCTTTCGCGGTACGGTCTGGCTCAAAGCTGCCAACGAGGCCACCAAAGCCAAGAACCCCACAGAAGCCAAGCGCTATCTGGACCTGATCGTCCAGCAGCAGGCTCCACAGGCCGCGCAAGCCGAAGCCCTGTTGAAGGGACTCTCCACATGAGCCCCCAACAACAACCCGCTGTGGTGTCCATGCAAGGGGTGTTCAAAACTTATCGCCTGGGCCAGCACGTGATCCCCGCCTTGCAAGGCGTTGACCTGTCGGTGCAGCGCGGCGAATTGCTGGCGCTGACCGGCCCATCCGGCAGCGGCAAGAGCACCATCTTGAACCTGTGCGGCCTGATCGATACCCCCGACTCCGGCGAGATCACACTGGACGGCCAGGCCATTGCCGGCCTGGACGAAGTGCAGCGCACGCTCTTACGCCGCGATGCCCTGGGCTTTGTGTTTCAGAGCTTCAACCTGGTGCCGGTGATGACGGTAGCAGAGAACGTGGACTACCCGCTGTTCCTGATCGGCGTGCCCCTGGCCGAGCGGCGCGAACGCGTCGCCGCCCAGCTGAAAGCAGTCGGTCTGCAAGACCACGCCCAGCACCGCCCCGATGCGTTGTCTGGCGGCCAGCGCCAGCGCGTGGCCATTGCCCGTGCACTGATCAAGCGCCCGCGCCTGGTGATTGCCGATGAGCCTACGGCCAGCCTGGACTCGCACACCGCTGACCAGGTGCTGGACCTGATGCGCGAACGCGGCCACGCCGAAGGTGCGGCCTTTGTCATCGCCACGCACGACAGCCGCCTGACCAGCCGCTGCGACCGTGTGCTTTCACTGCTCGACGGGAGAATCCAATGAACATCGCAATGAATATGTGGCTGAAATTTGCCATCCAGAACACGCTGCGCAACCGCCGCCGCTCGCTGGTCACGGTGTCGATTGCGGCACTCGGCACCGCAGCCATTTTGCTGGCCGGTGGCTTTGCGCTGTTCACCTACGAAGCGCTGGCCCAGGCTGCCGCGCGCGCCACAGGGCACCTGATCCTGGGCAAACCCGATCACTTTGTCCGTGACGAAGACACCCCCATGCAACACGGCATAGACGACGTCGCGCAGCTGCGCGCCCAATTGCTGGCCGACCCGTCCGTGCGCCAGGTGCTGCCCAAGGTCGAATTCAGCGGTCTGATCAGCAATGGTGACAAATCCACCATCATGATGGCCGCCGGTGTGGAACCCGATAGCGAGTTTGCAGTGAAAGGCCCTTTCCTGAAACTGGTGGCAGGTTCGGTGCTGGCATCGGGCAGCCCGGACGCCGAGATCATGCTGGGCGAAGGACTGGCACGCAGCCTCAAGGCCCAGCCCGGCAGCAGCCTGACGCTGCTGGCCAGCACCTCCGAGGGGGCGATGAACGCCATGGATGTGCGGGTCAAAGGCATCTTCTCGACCGGCGTGCCCGACATCGACAAACGCCTGGTCTACACCGACATCGTGACCGCGCAAAAATTATTGGTGACCCAGCGCGTCTCCAGTCTGGGGATCTTTCTGGACCGCATGGAATCGACCCCATTGGTCCAGCAACGCCTGAGCGCGCAGTACCCGACCCTGACCGTGCAGACCTGGATGGACCAGGCCTTTTTCTACAAGTCCGTGCGCGACCTGTACAACCGGATCTTTGGTGCACTGGGGCTGATCATCGGGGTCATTGTGGTGTTTGTTGTCACCAATGCCATGGCCATGGCCATCATCGAACGCACCCGTGAGATTGGCACCCTGCGGGCCATGGGCACCCTGCCCTCACAACTGCTACGTACGCTGGCGCTGGAGGGCATGGTGCTGGGCGGCGTGGGCGCTGTGACCGGAGCATTCCTATCGCTGGCAGTGTCGGTGATGCTGTACGTGGTGCCGGTCAACATGCCACCGCCGCCCGGTCGCTCGGAGGGCTACCCGCTGAACATCTCGATTGATCCGTGGATGTACTTCTTCACCCTGGTGACCATGGTGGTGCTGACGATGGCGGCTTCTAGCCTGGTGGCACGCAAGACGGTGAATATGGCGGTTGTCGATGCGCTTGCCCATACGTGAGGGGTTCCTTTCCCAAAAGGGGTTTGCCCCCACTCCCCCCAGCCCCCTCGCCCCGCCGGGCGAGGGGGAGCTAAAGCGGACAGCCGATTTTGTTACTGCGCAGAAGTGAAGCTTCTACGACTCGAAAGTTCTTAGTTCAACCATACGCTATTGTTTTTATAGCTAATTAGTCATATTCCACGAGGGCTACAACATGATTTATCAACTACCCACTCAGCTCACCCCGGACCAACCACTCGGGCAGTGGCGTCGTAGAAGCCTTGCTTCAGAAGCGCGGTCAAATGTGGCTGTTGGGCTCCCCCTCGCCCGGCGGGGCGAGGGGGTTGGGGGGAGTGGGGGAAGAACCCTGACCAGCCTGCTCCTGATCGCAACCGCCATGCTGCTCGGCACAGCAAGCGCCCAAGACATCACCCCCCTTCTCAAAGACGCCGACCGCTACCGCATGAGCGCCGACAACCTGCAGGTGGACACGCAGGTCAGTGTCTTCAACGCCGACGGCAGCCCCGACAAGCAGCGCCGCTACACCGTGTTTGCGCAGTCCGAACGTAAATCACTGGTACTGATGCAAAGCCCGGTGGAAAAAGGCCAGAAGGTGTTGATGCTGGGCGACGATTTCTGGCTGCTGATGCCCAACACCCAACGCCCGATGCGGATCACGCCCATGCAAAAGCTGCTGGGGGATGCATCCACCGGCGACATCGCCACCATGAACTGGGCAGGCGACTATACCGGCCACGTGGTCGGTGAAGAGCCCTGCCAGCCCGATAGCAAGGCCACCTGCCTGCACCTGAGTTTGCAAGCCCAGCGCAAGGGCGTGACCTACCAGCGCATCGAGCTGTGGATCGGCAAGACACGCCACGAGCCGGTCCGTGCCGACCTCTTTGTGCAGTCCGACAAGCTGGCCAAGCAGGCCCGATTCGTGATGGACAAGCCCGCCAACCCGACCACTGTGGCCGAGATGGTCCTGGTGGACCAGCTGAGCAACAAGAAGGAGACGCGCATCCAGTACCTGAACCGCAAGGAACGCAGCGTGCCGGTGGAATGGCTGAACCCGATGTTCTTGGCCAGAAACCCATCACTGGAGTAGCGCATGGGCACAGCAACCACTACGCGACGCACACCGTTGACGCCCCGCACCATCGCCGTGTTGTGCACGTGGGCGGCCTGCCTGCCACTCGTATGCATGGCCCAGGGCACTGAGGTGTCAGGCCAGATCCGCAGCGACTGGATCAGCCGCCAAGCGGCCGAAACCGGCCCGCTGGCGCAGGCCAACGGTTTGCAAGTCGGCACCGCAGCAGTCGCCGCCTCCGCAGCCACCGTGCAGGCGGAGTTGCGTGCCAGCGGCAGCGCGGGCCCGGTCCGCTGGAATGCCACCGCCACGGCGCAGGTACAGGCCCCGGACGGCGCCAGCACTGCAACGCAGAGCTGGATCAACGAGGCCTATGCTTCCGGCACTGCGCTGGGCTGGCAATGGAGTGCTGGCAAGAAAGTAGTGTCGTGGGACGTGGGTTTTGGTTTTCGCCCAAACGACGTGGTGCAGCAGGAAGTGCGGCGCACCCTCGCAAGCGAAGCACTGGAAGGCCGCCCGTTGCTGATGGCCGAGCACTTTGACGCCGACACCGCCTGGTCGCTGGTGTGGGTCAACCCGGCCGAGCACCAAGCCAACACTGGCTCCAAAGAGGCCGCACTGTCCCTACGCGTCTACCGGCGCGCCGGCGCGGTGGACTGGCATGGTTTTCTGAGCCAGGGTGAACACACCGGCACCAGTGTCGGAGTTGCCGCATCCTGGGTGGCCAGTGATTCGCTGGAGTTGCACGCGTCGGTCCGCGCCTACGCACACGCCGACAGCATCAGCACCATCAACTCCGGGGCTGGCCTCTCCTCCGCCAACCCGTGGGGCTCCAGCTTGAGCGATGCGGGCCAGCAGGTGCTGATCGGTGGCACCTGGACCAGCGAGAACCAGATCAGCCTGCTGGTCGAGGCCTGGCACGACGACACAGCACTCACCGACTCCCAGTGGAACAGCTGGTCCACCCGCAACCAGGCCCTGCCGCTGTGGGCCGCACGGGGGGTGCCCGCCGCTGCCGTGGCCGGCAATCTGGCCTGGCAGGGCAATGCCTTCAGCGTGTCAAAGAATTTGCGGCAGGACAACCTGTTTGCGCGCCTGAGCTGGCAGCAGGATCGCTGGCAGACCGCGCTGGATATGCTCTACACACCGGCCGACCAGGGCAGCATCACGACGCTATCCGCCATCTGGTCGGGAGAGCAGTTCAAGATCGAGGGAGGACTGCGGGTGCACGGTGGACCTGACAGTGCGGTGCTACGCCAGCTGCCCGTGCAACAGCAGGCCTATGTAGTCGGAACCTGGGCGTTTTGAGTGCTCAGAGTACGCTCAGGCGCTTGCTCATGTCCATCATGCGCGTGGCCAGCAGCGTGCCCAGTGCCATGCTCACGGCCAGCGCCACGCTGGCATTGTTGCGCGACAGGCGTTCAAAGTCTTCAGGGGTCATGACCCAGATCTTGCAGTCGCTGTAGGCAGAAACGGAGGCAATGCGCGGCAGGTTGGAGAAGAAGCTGCCCTCGCCCACCATGCTGCCCGGCCCCACGATGGCCAGGTGAACGATCCCTTTGTCGGTGTGCAAATCCACCTTGAGATCCCCCGACTCGACAAAGTACACCTTGCGGTCCAGTTCACCCTGGCCAATCACCAACTCACCGCGCTTATGTTTGGCGGGACGTACGTAGTCGGCCAGCACCTTCCAGCGGTAGGTCTCCAGATATTTCCGCAGTCCGCCCGCCTCCGCATTGCGCGCAATGGCAGCGATCAGACCGCTGACATCGGGGGATGATTGGGTAGATAGGACAGGTGCAGGACTGGTCATGGAGGTCTTTCAATTGCATGGACACGCAACCGCCGCCATCTTGCCGCCGATGGGTTGAAATTGCAATAGTCAGGATTGAACGGCGGGGCCCACCACAGCCTCCAGCTCGGCGCGCAGCCAGCGGTGGGCCGGGTCGTGCTGGTGGCGCATGTGCCAGATCATGTACATGGGCATCTTGGGGCAGGCCACCGGCACCCGGGCACTGCCCAGGCCGCGCAGCAGCTGCGCATGCAGCAGCCCGGGTGCCGTGGCCAGCAATTGGCTGCCCTGAATAAAGGACGGCAGACCGGCAAAGCCCGGCACCATCACCGCAAAGTTGCGTTGCACACCGCGTGCGGCCAGCCATTGGTCCAGGTCGAGCGCACGTCGGGGTTCGTACACCACGGTGACGTGCTGGGCAGCGAGATACTGCGCCCGGCTGGTGGGCGCCTTGCGCTGGGCGGGGTCAAAGAACACCCGGTATTCATCTTCGAACAGGCGCTTTTGCAGGATGTCGGCACCATCGGGCGGGCGCGGGCTGATGACCAACTGGCAGTGCGCGTGGCGCAGCATCTCCAGACTGGGGATGTCCGAGGGGATCACACGCAAGGCCACGCCGGGGGCCTGCACCCGCAGCCGTGCCATCAGGGGTGGCAACAGCACATCGCGCTGGAAGTCGTTGGCCGCCACGGTGAAGGTGGTCTGCCAGCGCGCCGGGTCGAAAGGGCCCGAGCTGGCAAACCGTTGCATCGTGCTCAGCATCTCCCGCGCCTGCACCGCCAGGGCTTCAGCCCGTGCCGTGGCCACGATGCCCCGGCCAGACTTGACGAACAGTGGGTCACCGGTGATGGCACGCAGCTTGTCCAGCAGGTGGCTGACGGCCGACTGCGTGACGCCCAGCTGCAGCGCCGCGCCGGTGACAGACCCGGTCTCGACCACGGCGACCAGCAGCTGCAGCAATCGCCCATCCAGGTTTGAATAATCGAATTTGCTCATGGGTTGCATCTTGATTCATGTCTTTATCTTTGGCAATGGACGCGGAATACTCTCGCTTGACGATGGTCAATAACAGGAGATAAACCGTGGCTTCCTCCACCCCCTTGCCCCCCATTCCCGGCACCACGCCCTTCGATGGCGAACAGGCCAAGAAGGGCTATGCCCTCAACAAGATGTGCTTTTCGTTCAACTCGGCCGACAACCGCGCCGCGTTTCTGAAAGACGAAGAGGCCTATATGCGCCAATACGGCCTCACCGAGCCCCAGGCCGCAGCCATCCGGGCCAAGAACGTGCTGCAACTGATTGCGGCCGGTGGCAACGCCTACTACCTGGCCAAGTTCGCCGGCATCTTCGGGCTGGACATGCAGGACATCGGCGCCCAACAGACCGGCATGACCAAGGAACAGTTCAAGGCAAAACTCGTGGCCGCTGGCCAATAGGACAAAACATGGCACACCTCATAGGCTGCATCGGTACCTCCCACATCCCCGCCATTGGCGGAGCCATCCACAAGGGCCTGCAGCAAGACCCGTACTGGAAACCGTTCTTTGACGGCTTCCCACCCATTCGCCAGTGGCTGGGCGAGAAGAAGCCCGATGTCATGGTCATCTTCTACAACGACCACGGACTGAACTTTTTCCTGGACAAGATGCCCACGTTTGCCGTCGGTGCCGCGCCGCAGTATCTGAACTCGGACGAAGGTTGGGGCATTCCGTCGCTGGAGCCGCTCAAAGGCGAGGTGGACCTGTCCTGGCACATCATCAACACGCTGATCGACAAGGAGTTCGACATCGTCTCCTGCCAGGAAATGCTGGTGGACCACGCCTGCTCCCTGCCGCTGAAGCTGCTCTACCCCGAGGGCAACTACCCCGTGACCGTGGTGCCCATCTGCATCAACACCGTGCAGTTCCCCCTGCCCAAGGCCAGCCGCGTCTACGCCATGGGCAAGGCCGTGGGCGAGGCCATTGCCTCCTGGGACAGCAGCAAGTCCGTGGCGGTGATTGGGTCGGGCGGCTTGAGCCACCAGTTGGATGGTGAGCGCGCCGGCCACATCAACA
>CAINUX010000151.1 GCA_903853895.1 uncultured beta proteobacterium
CATTGAAGCAGCTCCGTAAAGACCCGACCTGAAGAAGATTCCGGTTCAGCACAGCTGCCTACGGCCTCAGTGCGAGGTCCCCTCCGAACGGCTAATTTTGTTGAACAGGTTGTATTTGCCAACCGGCTTGTCCATCGGAATGCGCTTGATTTCCTTGAAGGTCGCAGCATCAAAGACGATCAATGCGCCACCATCTGCCTTGCGTTCCCACAGGCTGGCCAGTGCGTACTTGCCGTCGCGTGTGAACTCGACATGTGCCAGGGTTTTGCCTGGGTCCGTCGTGATTTGCGCAACCCGTTCCAGCGTACGTTTGTCCATCACCTGCAAGGTGTCCCGGCCTTTGCCCATCATGGAGTCAAACCAGGCGTAAGGGGTGTTCTCGTGGGAGCGCATGAAAAAACCGGGGCCGGCTGTGGGCAGCGTCTTTATGACCTTCCAGTCGGCCATATCGATCACGGTGATCAGGCCATCGCGCAGGTTGGGCGTCGCCATCACCGTGCGGCCCTGCCAGGTCCAGGTAATGCCCGACCCCAGATGCGGCATGCCGGGCAGTGCAAGGTCAGCGATGCGCTTGCGCACGTCCAGATTGACGACCTGCCCTTTGCCCGCATCACGGCTGCTACCCATCAGCTCCGAATAGTCCGGGGTGAAGAAGAAATCATCGAGTGGCTCGGACAGGTATGAACGCCTGGGGTTCAGAAAGCCGGTAATGAACGCCCCTTCCTTGTACTGAAAATCATGCACCATGCCCACCGCGATGTCTTCGGCCGCCCGGTCGTAACTGACCTCCCACACCTCGGCAACGTCTTTCAAGGCGACCACAAAGCTCTTGCGCGGTGCTGCGTCGTAAACCGCCGAAACGCGTGAGCTGGTCTTGCCATTCTTGTCCTTGGCAGCTATCACCTTGATCAGATTCAGATCGGAGTCCATCAGAACCAGCGTATTGGGCAGGTAGTTCGCCACCGCCACAAATTTGCCGTCGCCCGACACCGCCACATTGCGCGTGTTGATGCCGGCCCGAACCTCGGCCACCACCACGAGATTCCAGATGTCGAACTTGGTTATCCAGCCATCGCGCGAGGCAAAGAACACATAGCGACCATCAGGCGTGAACTTTGGCCCCCCATGGAGCGCGTATCGGCTCGCAAAGCGGTGAATCGGCTCCAGCCGGTCGCCGTCCATCACGGTCACATGGTGGTCCCCGGTTTCCACCACGATGAAGAGGTTCATCAAGTCGACCCCTTTGAACACCGCGGCAGGGGTTGGCGGCAAACCAGTGAGCGACGGATGGACCGTCCGGGATGCGCGAATATCTGCCTCCAGGAAGGTTGGCAGTGAGGACGTTGGTGTGTAGATGTAGGTCACCAGCGCATCGATCTCGCCAGGACTCAGGCGGTCGGCAAATGCGGCCATTTGGGTCGCCACGCGCCCATGCGTAACGGTCTTGATCGCGTCTGGCCTGCGCAACCGCTCCAGGCTTTGCGGCAATAGTGCCGGGCCGCTTGCGCCCAGCCGGTCCACCCCGTGGCATATCGCGCAGTGCTGCTGGTACTGCTGGGCGGGGTCGGCCCACGCCGCACCAGCCATTGCAAGCAAGGCAAAACAGGAAAAAACACACCGCCAAATTACTATACATTTCATAGCACAATACCTAATAAATACGAGGGCCACAGCCGATTTTGTCTCGTGAGTTTTGATATCATACCCAATATGGGTATAATACGCTGCAATATGGCTTCCAAACACACTCCCCCACCCCCCCGCGCCAGTCTGGCCGACGCCTTGTTCCCCAAGGTCCGCCAGCGCGTGCTGGCCGTTCTGTTTGATACACCAGGGCGCAGCTTCTTCATGGGCGAGGTCATCGCCATGGCCCATTCTGGCACGGGTGCCGTGCAGCGCGAACTGGCCGATCTGGCAGCGTCCGGGGTGCTGACCGTCCACAAGCAAGGCAAGCAAAAGCACTACCAGGCCAACGCCGATGCGCCCGTTTTTGACGCGCTCAGCGCCCTGGTGGGCCAGACCATGGGTGTCAACAATGTCATCCGTACATCCCTGGCCCGGGTCAGCGACCAGGTCAACGCCGCCTTTGTGGTGGACCAGGCGCCCACGGCACAGCAGACGCCGGTGACCGTCATGCTGTTTGGCATCGACGCAGGCAATGGCGCCGTGTCGGACGCCATGCAGAGCGCAGCCAACATTTTGGCGCGCCAAGTCAGCTTTACCTTGCACACCACTGACTCCGTGGCCGCCGCCCTGGAGCAAGACAGCCGCTTCCTGGTCCGCATGCTGCAAGTGCCAAAAACGTGGATAGTGGGCAGCGAAGATGCGCTCTTCAACCAGCCATCGTGAGCACGGCACTCCCCCAACTCTTCACCGCCCGCACCGAGCCCGATAACCTGCAGGTTGATGCCTGGGATTCGGAGCCGTTGCTCCTGTCCCTGGAGCAAGGCGGCAGCAATTGGCCCAGCTCCTGCCGCAACGGTGTCTGCCGCACCTGTATTGGGCAATTGCGCAGCGGCCAGGTACGGTATGCGATCGAGTGGCCGGGCCTAAGCAGCGAAGAACTGGCAGAAGGTTACGTGTTGCCTTGTGTGGCTTTCCCCTGTTCTGACGTCGTGCTGCAGCAGGGCTACTAAATTGGAGCCGGGTGCGTCAAACCTTCATCCGGTTCGGCTGAAACGGTAGTGTTGCGACCCATTGCCTTTGCGCGGTACAGCGCCGCATCCACCCGCTTGAACCAGCTCGCCACATCCTCTTCGGGCAAGAGCTCGGCTACGCCAAACGAGGCAGGCAAGTGAATCTTGACTGCACCTTCCGTAACTGTGGTCTTTGCCAGCAAACTGCGAAGCCGGTCCGCCAACAAAAAGGCGGCAGCGCCATCGGTCATCGGCAACAGCACCAAAAACTCCTCGCCGCCCACCCGCGCCAACATGTCGCCTTCCCGCAGCTGCCCAGCGACGATTTGCGCCACCATTTGCAGCGCCCGGTCGCCCACCGGGTGTCCGTAGTGGTCATTTATGGATTTGAAATGGTCCAAATCAAACATCACCAGGCAAACGCTGGCGCCGTGGCGGCGGCGAATCGACACCTGGCGTTCCAGCTGCTCGAATATGTATCGACGGCTGAAAGCACGTGTCAGCACATCCTGGGTGACCATCTCGTTGAGTCGCGTCAAGGCTGCTTGGAGCTCGGCATTCTTGGCCTCCAGTTCGGCATTGCTGCCATGCAACTCGACGCGGGCCAGGGAGATTTGCGTCAACAACGCTCCGTTGCGCACTGAGTTGTTCAGTTCACGGTGGAGTTCCTGTTCAACCTCACGCGCATAGCGGATCTGGACTGCAAACAGCACCAGCAAGCCTGCGGCAATCTCCCGCGCGTACGGGTTGTCCACGTAGACCAGCTGCACCAGTGGCGGCAGCAGGATGCCGATGGAAAACAGCAAAGTTGCGCTGCGAAATGCCGACATGATGATCATGCAGACCCCCGACACCCCTACCAGCACGGTCAGGTTCAGCAAGTACAAGAGATAGTGACCAGGAGTCCAGAAAAGCCATACCGACGAGCCCCACGCAAGACCCACCAATCCGGCGCAGGCAATTTGAAGCGATGCCAAGTGCTGAACCCGATGGTCATCACCCACGCTGCTGTGATAGCGCGCACCAATCGAAACGATCGCCAGTTCAATGACACCAATCAGAAACGCCCAGGTCAAGGCAACGCCCCACCCGCTGGCCGCGCTTTGGACCCACGCCAACAACACGATCCCTACAGGTGCCGTCAAGGCACCTGCGACCGACCGATCCATGAAGACCCGTGTGGTCTCGGCCAATACACCGCGGGCAATTAGATTCTCGTCAAGGTCCGAAACACTGTGACCCGCCATTGCACTTCCTCAGCGCTATCAACTTGCTCCCTGGTACTTTATTTGCTCCTATTGGAACATTTTTGAACCGACCACTGAGCGCCAAGAACCAACTCAAGGCCCCTCGACCCGATTGCGGCCCAGGACCTTGGCGCGGTACATGGCGGCATCGGCGCGCGCCATCAGGGAGTCAACGCTGTCATTTGCAGTGAGATTGGTCGTGACACCCACACTCACCGTACAGCGCGGACCAGGGCCATCGAGCGCACACGCTTCGCGAATACGCTCAGCCACACACAGCGCTTCCGGCAACGACGTCTCCGGCAACAGCGCCACGAACTCCTCTCCGCCAAAACGCGCCAACTGATCGGGCCTGCGCAGCAGGCCGTTGACCTTGTTCACAAAATCAACCAGCACCTGGTCGCCCCGCTGGTGGCCATAGGTATCGTTGACGGCCTTGAAATGGTCCAGGTCCATGACCAGCAGCGCCATGCTTTGGCCGTTGCGCTGGCTGCGAACCAGCTCGCGCGCGCAAACATCATTCATGTGGCGCCGGGTCAGTGCATTGGTCAGTGAATCATGGCTGGCCAGATATGCGACCTCGGTATGCAAACGCTCTGCGGCCAGCAACACAAACCCGACCGACAGCAAGACGATGAGAAATGAAAAACTGGTGACATAAACCAGATGCTGCGGTGAAGTATCAAGAATGCTGGCACCCACGGGCAAGAAAAACGATGTCACCAATCGCATGACCAGAATGGCCAACATGCAGACCATGACCCCTGCGATCAGGACTCGGGCGAACGAAGTCAGCCCCTGCTTGCGGATAAGATTCACAAAGGCCAGAAACAGGCCCACTGCCACACTGGCCGAAAGGACCAGACGCGCGTGATAGCTCGGCTCGATATGCGTAAACCAGATCTGCACCAGCAGAACCGCAGTGATCAATACCACCCAGGGCCAAAATCGTGGCTGGATCCCAAAAAAACGCTGCGTTCCCACGTATGCCCAGAACAGCCCTAAAGGCAACAGCAGGCGAGGAAGAATCACAGACACTCCATCGGGCAACGTCCCAAACCCGAATGCAAGAATGCTGCCCACCGACACCATCAGCAGTGACATCGCCCAGTCGCCCATGCCCTTGATGGTGGGCGGGTAGCTGCGTTTGAGCGCAAACACAATGATGGCCATGAAGCCGCTCATCACGCCGGCCAGCAAGATGACGGTGCGGGGGTCAATGTGAATCATGAAAAAAAAGGAGGAATGGAATGGCTTGACGATTGTCAGGTGCGCTAGCGTCGCCGAAGCACTTGTTCCCGCCTGCGCTGCTCGCATTCGTGCCGCATTGCGTGGACACTCTACGGCGCCACTGCGGCGCGAGGCTTGCCGCGCCCTTGGCTCAGCGACTCGGCAACATGGCGGGTCAGCGTTGGCATCAATTGTGGGTCACGCCGTACGATCGCGTGAATGGTTAGATGCTTGGGCACCGGTGCAGGGTTGCTACTGACCAGAATGACCGGGATGTCACTGTTACGTGAGCGTGATTCACGTAACGCAGCGACCACGGCAATCGCGTTCAAATCAGGAAGTTCCCGCGAAATGACCAGTAAATCGAAGGGTTCGTGCAGCATGCGCTCCAGCGCTGGCAGGCCACGCTCCATCATGACCACCTGCATCGGTTTGTCCGCAAACACGTCACGGTACAGCCTGCGCAAGGTGTCAGAAGGCTCAACCAGCAGAACCGACGCTCTACCGGACAGACTGTCTACGCGCAAAAGCTCCAGTGCCTGCTCGATGGATGTGACCCCAGCGGCGTCGCGCCCCTTCGGCGCAATCGTGCGCCGCAGCAAATCCACATAGGCCAGCGCCTTGGTTCCGGCCTTGCGGTTAAATTGCCGGTTGGTCTCGCTGATATAGCTTTCAAACTGGTGGCAAATGGTAGTGATCACCGCAATGTCGAACATGCCCCCCGAGCCCTTGAGACTGTGGATCTGGCGGTAGAGTTCGTCAAAGGCACCTGGTTCCTTGCCCTCCAGGGCCATAACTCCTTCTTCCAGCCGGTTGCATCGGTCGGGCAACTCGTCAACAAAGTCGGCCTGCATTTCGGCCAACAAAACGGCAAAGTCGGCGCTCATAGGTGTGCGTCCCAGACCTGTCGAATCTGGCCTGCCAGCGTCATGGGGTTAAAGGGTTTGGCGATCACGTCCATGGCGCCCAGGGCTTTGTACTGGGCAACCTCGGCGGGTTGGGCGTTGGCGGTGAGAAAAATGATGGGGATCGCAGCAGTAGCAGGACCCGCCCGCAGGCGCGCAAAGGTGGCAGGACCATCCAGCCCCGGCATCACCACATCGAGCAACACCAGGTCAGGTGCAAAGCCGGTCACCTTTTCCAGCGCCTCGGCGCCGGAACTGCATATGAGTACGTCGAATCCGCCCACTTTTTCCAGGGCCAACTTGGCCACCGCCTGAATCAGCGGCTCATCTTCAGCGTAGAGAATGCGTTTTAAGGTCATATGCCCCGCATTGTCGGCGCCAATACTGGAGTTTGACAAGATCCCGGGTGGTCTGCGGCCGTCAATACTGCTTCAAGAATGACCGCAGACTGGCGTCCTGGGTGTCACGGTACCGCGCGCACAGGCGCACCGATTCCAGAGACTGCGTCAAGGTCTTGTCCAACCCCGTGTAGGTCTTGGTCAGCGGTGTGAAGAAGCGCTCCAACTGCTGCGCCTCTTTGGCACTGCAGGCGCCTTGAAACATTTGCGGAAAACCAACGACCGATTCTTTGGGTAGTTTCGCGCTGATGGCCTCAAAATGTTTCGTCAGAAACGGAAACACGCCATCGCGCAAAGCCGCGGATCGCCCACGCGACCCGCCGGCGCTCATGATTTCACGCAGATCGTGATCCGGCGACAACCACAACGCACGCGCAGCCTGCGCCAGCTCGGGTGCGCGGAAGCTGCCCAGCGCGGCATAGAGGTCGGCCCGCTCGCGCCGATTCGGGTTGCCCACCACGGTGGCCACCAGCGCGTCAAAGTAAGCGCGGTCGCCGTGGAAGGCAGCCGAGCGCAAAACAAGGGAGCGATCGCCCGTGGACAGGCTGCTCCGGTCCTTCAGCCAGCTTCGCGCCAGGCTGGTGGCCTGGGCTGCCAGATCGGCGTCCTGACTTTGTTCGATGTAGCGTGCCATCCAGCTCGACCGCATCACGCGGTCCTCCGCGCTGTCTTCGGGCTGCTCCAACAAACCCAAGTGCTGCGCACGTTTGCCAAAAGCGGATTGCCACAGCTTCGCGTAGGCAGACCGTTGCTCGGGCTCCAGCATGACATCCACTCGGTTGATAGCCATCAGCGCTGATTCGGACACTTCGCGGTTTGGATGGCCGGAGAATCGCATCGCGACGGTCAACGACTCGGCGACTGACAGGTCACCCGACTCGGTCAGCGCCTGCAGATCATTCAAATTGGCCAACAACTCCGCCACGCTCAGATCGGCCTTCTCCATAAGGGCAGCCATCTGACCTGGTGCATACACCGCACGGTAGTAGCCCGCGCCATTGACATTGGCTTGCACCCAGGCTGGGCACACGGCGCCGGGCAAAGGCAACACGCCTTGCTTGTCCTTGAGGAGCATTTGCGCAGCGCCGTCCGGGGTGCGCACCGTCACCGGAACCCACCACAAGGATGGCCGCGTGTCCTTGACACCACTGGGCAGAAATCGCGACTGTGTCAATTCCAGACGGGGTTTGGGTCCGCACGTCAACGCCACCGTCACGCGGGGAATGCCCGGCTGGTGGGTGAACGTCCTGAACGCGGCGGTCAGTTCGCGATCGCCCTGGGCCAGGGCGTCGACAAAGTCTTCTCCGGTGGCGTTGCCCCAGGCGTGCTTGGCTATGTAGCGGCGCACGCCGGTCTTGAATTTCTCTTCGCCCAGCCAGGTTTCAAACATGGCCAATACGGCTTGTCCTTTTCCATAGACGATGGCTGAACTTTGTCCACCAAATAGGTCACCTTCGGAAAAGGTCTTGGTGACTGGCTGGTAGATCTGGGTGGTGGACAACAGTCGGTCCGATTGCATGGCCCAGGCGCGCGCGCCTTGCGTGCCGCTGTCACCATGCAGTTCGGGGCCCATTTGGGCGGCGATTTTTTCGGCCATCCAGGATGCGAACGACTCGTTGAGCCACAGGTCGTCCCACCATGCCATGGTGACCAGATTGCCAAACCACATATGCGCCAGTTCGTGGGCTTGCGTCTCTACCAGGTCGCGTTTGAACACGACCGACTCTTCGCCCGGCTTGGACAACAAAATCGAGGATGCAAAGGTCACCAGCCCGGGGTTTTCCATGGCGCCAAAGTTCAATGCCATAGGAAGCGCCATCACATCGAGCTTTTCATACGGGTACGGCATGCCAAAGTAGGCTTCCAGCTTGGCCAGAATTGCGGGCGTGACACTGGCCGCAAAGCTGGCTTCCTTGGCCCGGCCGCGCGGGGTGATGAAGCGCACTGGGGTTGCGCCCGCCATGCCGCCATCCAGAATGTCAAACGGACCCACGCCAAAAGCCACCAAGTAGCTGGGTATGGGTTTGGTGGTCTGGAACTCCACGCGCTTTTGGCCACGGTCCAGCATCACTTCCCGCGCCATGGGCGTGCTGGCCACGGCGGTCAAGGCCTGCGGGATCGTCAGAGACAAAGTCCAGGGCACTTTCCAGCCCGGTTCGTCGAACGACGGAAACGCTTGGCGCGCGCTGATGGACTCGAACTGGGTGAATGCATACCAGTCGCCCCCTTCTTGCTGGCGGAACAGGCCCTGGCTGCCTTTGTCGTCAATCTTGCCCACAAAGGCTATGGTCAACTCGCCCTGCCCTTTGGCAAAGGCTTTCTCAAAATTCAGGTCCAGTACGTCCGAGCTGCGCTGGCGGGCGCTTGCCGTCAGCGTTTGTGCGCCGATCTTGAGCACGGCAGACTGCACCGTGATATCCACGGCATGCAAACGAATCCGTTGGGCGCTCTGCTTGATGTCAACCGAGATCGTGACCTCGCCGCTGTGCGTCGGCAAATTGGGATCGACTTGAAGTGCCAGACGGTACGCCGTGGGGGCAATCGTGCCGGGCAGACGCAGTGGCAACTCAGGGGTCGCGGTCCAACCCGTCAACGTGTGCAGCGCGAGCAGCACAAAACCAAAAAAACACTTCATTCAATTGTCTCCGCTATAGGCCCTGATGGGGCTTGAAGCTTGCTATCATTTATGCAGTGATACACGCATGATTTACGAGGGCTCGTGGCCCGATGTTTGCAATTGTATTTGGTCGCAACAACAGTTGAGCTGCGCTAAGCGGTCACGCATTTGCCCGGGTTGATTGAGTTCAACGACCTGTCAAACCTAGGCAGCGGGCGCACGCACGGGGGCGGACATAGGCATGGTGAGCACGAAGCGCGACCCCTCACCCACGATGGACCGGACCTGAAGCGTCCCGCCGAGCACGCCCGTTGTGATGTTTTGCGACACGGACAACCCCAGTCCAGACCCGCCCTGACCCAAGCGGGTGGTGAAGAAGGGATCAAAAATATGGGCCATCACATGCGCGTCCATGCCACTTCCGTTGTCTTCAACCAGGATTTCAACGCTTTCTGCAGACGGGCATTTCGCAACGATCAAGACTGTTCCCCCGTCGCGCCCGGAGAATGCATGAACAATCGCGTTTTGAACGATGTTGACGATCACCTGGCCCAAAGGGCCGGGATAACTGTCGCACACGATACCGTGTGGAACATCAAGCTCAATGGAGACCTTTGCATGGGACACACTGGGCCTGAGGGCACCCACGTTGTCTTCCAATAGAGAGAGTAATTCGAATGTACGGCGCTGCTCTGCGGTCTGGTCCACGGCTACCTGCTTGAAGCTGTTGATCAACCTACCCGCACGCTCGCACGAGCGAGTGATCAGCTGATTCATCGCTTCATTGTTGGTCAGAAACTCCAGCAGCGCGGATTTTCGTAAATCGCCCCGTTCAATATTTTTCTTGAGTTCTGCCGACGCATACGTGAGCGCGGAAGCCGTGGTGATTGCGTTGCCAATCGGTGTGTTGAGTTCATGGGCCACGCCGGCCACCAGTGACCCCAACGAGGCCAACTTTTCCTGCTGCACCAATTGTTCACGCGTCTCCTGCAGGCGTCGAATCGCGACCTCGAGGTCACTATTCTTCTGGTCGGACACCAGCAGGGCATTGTTCTTGGCCGCTTCAAATAATTGCGTCAACATCGCCAGCAGTACAGCACTGCCTACCAGACACATCGCATTGAAGAATACGGCGTATCTGGCGTCAAACAACACAGGCGCGCCGTCATCACTAAAACTCACGGCGATCAATGCCGCAATACAGGCGACCGCGAGGCCTAGCCAGACATAGGTGCTTCTGTTGAATCCGAAGAGAAGTGTCGCTGTGACTGGCACCAACGCAAACCAGGGTGCAACAGGCGAGTACAGGCCACCGGAAAAATAGCTACTGCCCATTACCGCGACAAAACAATTGGAGAGCAAAAAAAGGTGGGCTGTCAGCGCGAAGTTCAACGTCCGCTTGAAATACACCAGGTTGACGAGCAACAGCAGGCCATTGCCAGCCATGATGTACACACCGGGTTGAAAGACGATATACACGCTTACCAGACTGTAGACCAGAGAGAAGATCGCAACGATCCAGTGGAACCTGACCAGCAGGGCCATTTTGTCGGCATAAATTGGCACTCGGCTCATGGCTTGCTTGCAGTCAATGACCGGATCAAGCCGCGCCAGAATTTCTCTGCAGTAAAAGCTGCGGCGTCGACCACCCGCAATGCGCGCAACAGCAAAGGCGTTTCCAGCTTCCACACACCACACTTTTCTGCCGTGCAGCCACTGGCCTTGAGGATGCCGTTCACTGCACGTCTGGCTGCCTCATTCGCGCCCTCCATAGTCGCTAGATCGGTGTGGGTTTTGACATAGTCGCTAGCCAAAAACAAATTTGGAATGCGCGTGGTTGCATCCGGACGGATCTTCCAAGTGTTCACCTGGTTGACCAGAAGAGGTTCCAGGTTGAACACCTTGTTTAACCGGTCCTGCTCATCCAGCGTCAAATCTGAAAGCATAGCCTCGCCCATGACCTCGTGAACCGAGATGATGCTGCTGTCCAGATAGCTGGTTTCAAGCATGGCATCACGCAGTACGTCCTTACCGGCAGCGTTGAACTCCTGTTTGAGCTGTGCCCACACCTCCAGAGTGATCTCCTCGTGGGTGCAGTGCCGGGCTTGCTTTTTGTTGAAGTCGCCTTCATTTTCCCAGTCTGAAATGTCTACGGACAAAATGGAAACCACCTTGCCGTTGCCTCTACGGCTTAGGTCGTAGTGTGGCCAAAACTGCATTTGTGAAATGCTGGTCAATGCCCAATTGCTGCAGGAGCAAATGGTGTGTCCCCGGTGCATATTCAGTGGAGTGTTCAGGTAGAACTGAATGCCATTCATCCACTCCACATTCGGTGCAAGCCGCACAATATTGTGCAAGGAAGGATCCAGAGCCAACATGTCTTTGTTAACCAGCCCTGCAGCGCGCTCCACCGGTACCGCAAGCAAGTAATAGTCTGCAGTGACGTCCACATCCTGATTTGCACCGTCGGGCCGGTAGGAAACCCCCGATACTTTCCCTGCCGACACGTGGATTCGGTTCACAACCGCACCCTTTTGGTAAGTGACGCCCTTGCCGCGCAGGTAATCCATCCAGGGGTTCAGCCATGCATCGTTGGTGGGGCCGTTCAAAACCCGATCGGTGTGTTCGGCCGATGCATCCATCATCAGGTACAGCAGTTGAAGAAAGATTGCTCCGCCGGTGCGCGTGCTGGCAGTATGCGCCTTGCAAGCCACCAGGCTGCGTGTCAAGCCACCAGCCAGCAGCCGCTGATAGGCCAGCCCACGTTGTCCAGCGCCTGTGAAGTCCCACCAGCTGATACCGTCATACTCTTCGTCAAAGCGCGACTGACAGCTGGTCATCAAACGCCAGACGCGCCCGGAGAAGTATTCGATGTCGTCGTCCGCCAACTCCTGGCTAAAACTCTTGAAGCCCTTGAACATCTTCACCACATCCTTGAGCGACTTGGGGAAGTTCACAGGCATGACGATGGGTTTGTCGTCATCCTGGGAAATCATCACGGTATGGGTACTCACCAGGTTGTCATAGACCGTTTTTCCATTGCCCAGCGGAATGCGCTGCATGGTATTCATGACATGTTTGTAGAAGCCGGGGAAAAAGCGAAAGCCATGTTCTCCTGGCAGGTACATCGCTCGATCAACCTGGTTGGAACCGGGGACATTGACGCTACGCGCCTTCCCTCCCACATAGTGCAGGTTGCGCTCGTACACCTCGACGTCAAACCCGCGTTCGAGCAATTCATGTGCAGCGCTCATGCCCGCAACGCCCCCACCAATCACGATTACTTTGGTCATCGCGCCCCGTCTTGCTTGGTTCGTCAGCATTCTTGAGCGCAATGAATACTCTGTCAATGGTGGTGCATGCGACAGACGGGAGTCGATGAGTTGTCCGGCGGTTAGCGCATAGCCAACAACGGATAGAAAATTCAATCGCACATTGCCAATGTATGTGACTGGTTTGGGGCGCAAAAAACCTACTGACCTCGGCAGCGTGAGCCGTCTCAGCCACTTGAATAGTGAAGCCTGTGCTCGCCAAATTGTTGTGGGGCCGCCACACATGCAAGGCTACCCTGCAAGGCCTCTGTCAAGTCTGAATCCCCGCTTATGTCGTCTCACCCGTTGACGCACTGGTTTACATAACAGTCCTCCCACAGCAGCGGCCTGCGTGACAGACGGTGGACTTTGAGTTGCAGTTGGTCCAACATGGCGCAACATGTACACCAAGGCAGCGCGGTCGTGCCCCTCGATGCGCATACCGGCATCTATCGAGAGCCCACTGGCCATGTGGAGAATGACACCCGATGTAAAGCTGTGGCAGCACCATGTTCAGAACTGCCCTATCGCGCTGCATGAAGTAACCCACGGCGAGCGGGATTTCGACTGCGCTACAGTGATGTCTATTGTTCGCAGCCCACAGGATTGACAAGACGCAACCAACATGAACAACCAGACGCGTACCGCACTGCGAACATTGGCGATGACTACGTCGCTGGTGTTTCCGTTATCGGGTCTGGCACAGAGCGTGACCCTGCACTACTTCCCCAGGCCCCCCTACGTGTACCAGGAAGGGGGGCAACTGGTTGGGTTGACCGGTGCAGTTGCCGCAGCGGCGTTCCGCTCAGCGGGCATCACCACAACGGTACAAGACACACCTGCAAGTCGCTTTCTGGTCATCGTGAAGCGCGACGAGGGCCTGGATTGTGGTATCGGCTGGTTCAAAAACCATGAGCGAGAAGAATTTGGCAAGTTCACCAAAGCCATCTACCAGGACGAAGCCATGGCCGCACTCACGGTGCCGGACAACACCAGAATTTCGACAGGCGATTCAGTGGAGTCCGTGCTGGCGAACAAGGATCTGAAACTGCTCGTCAAACAGTCTTTTTCTTACGGCAAGACGCTGGACGCCATGATGGAAAGACTCCAGCCCAACCGGCAGGTTGCTACCGTAGAAAACGTCCAGATGGTCAAAATGATCCAGGCCAGGCGTGCTGACTACATGTTGATTTCTCCGGAAGAGTCGGTCGCAACGATTGCCGCTGCGGGCTACCAGCCCAACGACTTCAAGCTCCTGCGGCTGGTCAATATGCCCAGGGGAGAAAGCCGCTACATCCTGTGCAGCAAAAGCGTGCCAGACGAACTGATCGTCCGACTCAACGCTGCCATACGGTAAAACGGGCCTCCTGGCCCGTTCTTTAGAGTGGGTTGATAGCCCCAAATACTGCGTTACTTCTTCTTTTCTTCCATCATGGCCTTGCACTCGGCCTTCATCTTGTCGTCTGCCTTGGCGTCCATCTTCTTGCAGGCGGCCATCTTTTCTGCCTTCGCCTTGTCATCCATCGCGCCACCGTGGGCCGCAGCAAATGCGCCCACTGAAGCGGTAGCCAAAACTGCAACAACCAACGTAGAAATCAACTTGCTCATGAATTGTCTCCGGGAATGTAGTAAAAGGACCAACGGCAAAAATTGCCGCAAGTCAATGTACTGCAAATATGAAATCCTCACAATTGGCCAGTCCAATCGACGGTCAAATGCCTTGCCCGCAAAAATTGCTGATGGTGGCCTTGGCCCTAGCCCTGGCGGTGTTTTCACCGGTGCTCCAAGCGGCACCGCGCACTCCCGCGCACGACTCCCAGGTCATTGAGCGCTTGCCTTTTCGGGCAGGCGACACTACGGCGCGCGAGTTGTCGACCTTGCGTGCCGCTGTCGCCCAAGCCCCTACTGACACGCAGCCCGCGGCGGCCCTGGCCCACCGGTATTTTGATCTGGCCATCGCCAAGGGTGACCCCCGCTATGTCGGTTACGCCGATGCACTGGTGAGCCGGTTTTCGGCCAGCATGCCACCAGCCCTTTTGGTGCTGCGCGGTATGGTACGGCAGTACCGCCACGACTTTCAGGGCGCACTGGATGACTTTGCGGCAGCACTGGCGCAAGACGCTGATCTGGCCGGTGCCCATGCCTGGCGCGGCGCCATCTTTCTGGTGCAGGCCAACTACACCAGCGCTGCCCGGGAGTGCGAGGCATTGCAACGGCTACAGCGCGCCGTGCTGCACGGCGGCTGTGCTGGATTGACGTTGGCCTATACCGGCCATCTAGACGCAGCCTACAAGACCCTGCAACAGGCACTGACAGCAGCCAGCGACGAGGGACACCGCCTGTGGCTCCACACCCGCATGGGCGAAGTGGCGGCTTGGCAGGGGCTAGCAGACGTGGCGCAGCGCCACTATCGCCAGGCCCTGGCGCTGGGCATTGATGACGGCTACCTGCTGGCGGCCTGGAGCGATTTTCTGCTGGACCAGGGCCGCGCAGCCGAAGTGGTGCAGCTATTGGCCAAGTGGGAGGCGTCGGACGGGCTCCTGCTGCGCCTGGCCGAGGCCGAAACCCAGCTCAAATTACCCACCGCTGCTGCGCACGTGCAGGCGCTGGACGACCGGTTTGCTGCCGCCAGGCTGCGCGGCGACACCACGCACCGCGCCGAAGAGGCTCGCTACCAGTTGCGCCTGCGCAAGAACGCGCGCCAGGCAACCCTGCTGGCCGCCGAGAACTACCGGGTGCAAAAAGAACCCCGCGATGCGCGCATCGTGCTGGAGTCCGCTTGGGGCGCACAGGACCGGCCCGCAGCGCGTGAGGCGCTGGACTGGCTGCAGAGCAGTGGGTTCAAGGGTACGCCATTGCAGAGCCTGGCGCGGCAGTTCGAAGTGCCCGCCCCGGTAGCATCGACGGCACCTTCACAGGCAGGCGTCAAATGATGCGCCACCTTCTGTGGCTCGCTTTCGTGCTGTGCCTGCACGTCCCCGCCTGGGCCCACAAGGCCAGTGACAGCTATCTGGTAGTCGACGCCAAGGGCTCCGCGGTCACTGCGCGGTGGGACATCGCTGTGCGGGACATCGACTTCGCGCTAGGCCTGGACAGCGACGGCAACGGCGAAATCACCTGGGGTGAGCTGCGCACCCGCCAGGCCGATATTGCAGCGTGGGTACTACCTCGCCTGGCCATTGATCGAGGTGGCCCCTGCCCGCTTCAATTGAGCCAGCTTCAGGTCGATGACCATACGGATGGCTCCTACGCTGTGTTGCAGCTGTCAGGCGCCTGCCCGGCACAGATGGGTGATCTGGGGCTCAGCTACCGACTGCTGTTTGATCTGGACAGCCTGCACCGGGGCTTGCTGCGCATTACGGTGGACGGTACGGGCCACACCACGGTGCTGACACCCACCAGTGGTGCTTTGCGATTTGCCCCGGGAGAGGTCTCGCGTCTGAAGCAATTTCAACAGTATCTGATTGAGGGGATCTGGCACATCTGGATCGGCTTTGACCACATTCTGTTTCTGCTGTCGCTGTTACTGCCGGCGGTGCTGGTTTATGTCGGCCCCCACGCTGCGCCGCTGCGCGGGTCGCGGCCCGGCGGTGAAACCCGTGGCCCATGGCGCGGTGCCGCGCGCTTTGGCCAGGCCGGGCGGGAAGTGCTATGGGTCGTGACATCCTTCACCGTGGCCCACTCCATCACCCTGTCCCTAGCGGCGCTGGGGCTGATCTCGTTACCGTCACGCCTGGTCGAATCCGCTATCGCGCTGTCGGTAGTGCTGGCGGCGGCCAACAATGTGTGGCCCGTGGTGGCACACCGGCGCTGGGTGGTGGCCTTTTGCTTTGGCCTGATCCACGGCTTTGGGTTCGCCAGTGTGCTGGCGGAACTGGGCTTGCCAACCGATGCGCTGGCGCTCTCGCTGCTCGGCTTTAACCTGGGCGTAGAGGTCGGTCAACTGGCCATCGTGGCGGTCTTCCTGCCGCTTGCCTTTGCGCTGCGCCACACCGCGTTTTATCGCAAGGGCGTGTTTGTCTGGGGCTCACTGCTCACCTTGCTGGTTGCCGGAGTGTGGATGGTGGAGCGGGCGTTCGACATCAAACTGATAATGGCAGCATGACCGATGACGCCACCCCCCACCAACGCCGCGTGCGCTATGCCGGCACCCACCCCAAACGTTTCGAAGAGAAATACAAAGAGCTGGACCCGACCAAACACGCCGACGCGATACAAAAGGTGCTGGACCGGGGGCAAACCCCCGCTGGCATGCACCGCTCCATTTGCGTCAACGAGATTCTGGACATCCTGAAACCCCAACCCGGCGAAGTGGGACTGGACGCGACGCTGGGATTTGGTGGCCACACGCAGGAAATCCTGCCCAAACTGCTCCCCGGTGGTCGCCTGTATGGCGTGGACGTGGACCCGGTCGA
>CAINUX010000152.1 GCA_903853895.1 uncultured beta proteobacterium
CGCATGACGCTGGAAACGCCAGTAGAGTTTGCCCAGTGGCTGGGCCATGGGCAAAAGCTCGATGCCGAACGCCAGGTCAAGAAAGACGCCATCGAGCTGGATCGTGCGATCCGCTTCAAGAAGGTGCCCCGGCCACCCCGCGAGGATGCGTCCGGCGAGGATTAGCCTTTTCCCTTCTGGCCTCAAGTATCAAACAAACCCAATATGGGTTTGTTTATGGAGTTTATTGAGAATTTTCGATAAAACTGGCCGATAGCCCTCGTGGAATATAGATTTATAGCTATCAAATATATAGCTATACGTCGCTGCCGCCGATGCGCCGATAGTCCCCTGGCGCACGTCTGGTCCAGCGTTTGAAAGCCCGGTTGAAGGTACTGGCCTCGGCAAAGCCCAGAGACTGGGCAATGTCGGCGAACGCGCGCTGCGTGTGGGCCACGGCCTGGCAGGCGTGCTCCTTGCGGGCAGCATCCAGCAGGGCTGTGTAGCTCACCTCCAGGTCCTGCAGGCGCCGGGCCAACGTGCGTTCACTCATTCCAAAGGCCTGAGCCGCCTGAGCGCGGCCGGGCAGCGCATGGCCCAACTGGGCCGCCAGCCAATCCCGGAGTTCGGTGGCCAGGTCGCCGGACTCCTCGGACAGCGCTGCCAGTCGGGCAGCGGCAACCTGCTGGTGCACGGCTGCCAATTGCGCATCAGCCTGGGGCAGGGGCTGGTCCAGCGTGGCGTTGTCCAGCAGCAGCCCGCTAAAGGCCTGCTCAAAGTCCACCGGGCACCGGAACACGGCCTGGTAGCCGTTCAGCGGCCCGAGCGCACTGTGGCTGAACTGTGCCCGCAGGGGCCGCATGCCGCTGTCGGTCACCCAGTGGCTGAAACTCACCACAGCCGACAGCACCGCCTCAAGCTGGTGCGGGCTGAACGCCAGCTCGCCCTGGCGCGGGTGGTAGACGATCCAGCTGGCCCGTTCACCTGCAATGATCTGGAAGCGCCCGCCGTCACTGATCAGGCGCTGGAACTTTTGCACCACGGCAATGGACTCGCGCAGCGTCGCCGACGACTGCAGGATATAGCTCACCACATTGAAGCTGGCCGGGCCCACCTGGCTGCCAGCTTTGAGGCCAAAACCGGCGTCCTGTGTCAGCGTGGCGGCGGCGCGCCACAGGCGGGTGATGTGGTCTATGGGCCAGCGCTGGGCTTTCAGGTCGGCCACGGGGATGCCGGCGTGGGCCAGCAATACCTCCGATGCCAAGCCCTGGCGTTGGGCCGCCCCCAGCACCGTGCTGACCCAGCTCATGGATACGGTGGCCTGTAAAGTCAAGTGTTTGGCCTCTCAAGTCAAGTGTGCCGGCATCATATCCCGCTATCGTTGCACCCCACAAGGTCCGCGTTTATGACGGGTCACATGTATGAGGAGACAAATCTTGGCAAACACGGTGCAATCGGATGTGCTGGTGATAGGCGGCGGCTTGGCCGGTCTGGTCACTGCGCTTGAGTGCCTGCAGGCAGGCCAGCGCGTGACGCTGGTGGACCGCGACACGCGCGACCGCCTGGGCGGCCTGGCCCTGTGGGCCTTTGGCGGCATGGCGCTGGTGGACACGCCTTTGCAGCGGCGCATGAAGCTGAAAGATTCCCCCGAGATTGCGTTGCGCGATTGGATCCGCTTTGGTGAGTTGGGCGAGCACGACGTGCTGCCCCTGCAATGGGCACGTTATTACGTGCAGCACTCCCGCGCCGAGGTGTACGACTGGTTGATCGCCCATGGTTTCAAATTCATGCCGGCGGTGAACTGGGTGGAACGCGGCATGCAGGGTGATGGCAACACGCTGCCGCGCTACCACATTGTCTGGGGTACTTCCCGACATTTGACGCTGCGCATGATCGAGCTGATGCTGGCTGCCGACAAGGGTGGACGCCTGACCGTGCTCAGTGGCCACCGTGTCACGGCGCTGGACAGCACGGGTGGCATGGTCAGCGGCGCCGTAGCGGTGAATGAGGCCAATGGTGCTGAATTGCGCTTGAGCGCGCCCGCGGTGGTGCTGGCCATGGGTGGCATCAACGGTAGCCACGAAGAGACCCGTGCCAACTGGGTGACGAGCCGCCCGTTGCCGGCAACCATGCTTAACGGCGCCCACCCGTTCGCCGACGGCAAGCTGCACCATCTGGTGGCAGGTCTAGGCGGGAACATCACCCATGCGGGCGAGATGTGGAACTACGCCGCGGGCTTTCCCCATCCGCAGCCACACTTTGAGGGGCACGGCCTGTCGACCATACCCTGCAAATCAGCGCTATGGTTGAACCACAAGGGCGAGCGCATAGGGCCGCAGCCTCTGGTCACAGGCTTTGACACCCACGACCTGTGCCAGCGCGTGGCGGCACAGGAGACGCCCTACACCTGGCACCTGCTGAACTGGCGCATAGCGGCCAAGGAGTTTGCCATTTCCGGCTCCGAACACAACCAGCGCATCCGTGACCGGCAGTTCCCGATGTTCCTCAAGGAAACCCTGCTGGGCAACCACCGCCTGGTCAAGCAGATGGCCGCCGAGAGCAAACACTTTCTGGTGGATGACACGCTGGCCGGTCTGGCCGCAAAGATGAACGCGCTGGCTGGCACGCAAGACGTGAAACCGGAGGTGCTGCAAGCCACCGCCGACGCCTTTGATGCCAACTTCTCGCGTGGCGACTCCGTGGTCAACGACGACCAGATCCGCCGCATCGAGCAGGCCCGCCACTGGGGCCCGGACAAGTTGCGCACCTGCAAGCCGGCACCGCTGCAAAAGCCCGGCGCCGGCCCCTTCATCGCCATTCAGATGCAACTCATCACCCGAAAAAGCCTGGGTGGTTTGCAGACCGATCTGCAGAGCCGCGTGCTCAATGCCGCTGGCCAGCCGCTGCAGGGTCTTTACTGTGTGGGCGAGGCGGCGGGCTTTGGCGGCGGCGGCGCCAGCGGCAAGCGTTCGCTGGAAGGCACCTTCCTGCCGGGCTGCATTCTCACTGCGCGCGCTGCTGCGCGCTCCATCGTCAGTGGTCGTTAAAAGGAAAGGTTATGAACCCCCAAGCTCACATTCGTTCACTGCCCCCCGAGGGGGCGCATGCCACCCTAGAGGCGGCTCGTCGGGAGGCATGATCATGCAAGGAGATATCGTTTCGGGCGTGCTGTTGCCGTTGATTCTGGCTTTCATCATGTTTTCGCTCGGGCTGGGGCTGACGGTGGGTGACTTTCGCCGCATTCTGGGCCAACCGCGCGCCTTGTTGGTAGGCGTGGTCTGCCACTTTGTTCTGTTGCCGCTGGTGTGTTATCTGATGCTGAAAACCATGGGCGTGACCGGTGTATTTGCGGTCGGGTTCATGATCCTGGCGGCCTGCCCCACGGGCACCACCTCGAACCTGTTGACCTACCTTGCGCGCGGTGATGTGGCGCTGGCATTGAGCTTCACCGCCGTGGCCAGTGTGGCCACCATCTTCACGCTGCCGCTGATCGTCACCTGGGCGCTGGGCCATTTTCTGGGTGCTGCACGCGCCGTGGATGTGCCCGTGGGTCTGATGATGGGCCAGGTCGCCTTTGTACTGGGTCTGCCGGTGAGCCTGGGCATGGTGGCGCGCCACCGCTGGAGCAGTTGGGCGCTGCGTTTCGAGCCCCGTGCGACAAAGGTGGCCACCGGGCTCTTCATACTCATCGTGGTGCTGGCGGTCGTCAAGAACTGGCCCTTACTGCGTGACAACTTCACTTCGCTGGCGCCCTTTGCCGTGCTGCTCAATGTGTCCATGCTGTGCATCGGTTTTGGTGTGGCCTGGGCGGCGCGCCTCTCAAACCGCCAATCGGTCACACTGGGCATAGAAACGGCGGTCCAGAACGCGGCGCTGGCGCTGGTGATTGCCAGTTCTGTCCTCAAAGAGGACGCCATGGCGATCCCCGGCGCCTTGTATGGCGTGTTGATGTACGCCGGAGGCCTGGTGTTCGCGCTGGCGATGCGGCGTTTCACCCGCTCCACCCAATCGAGTTAAGAGAAAAGGAAACCCCTATGTCCAATGGCGCCAATGCCCTGATCCGCACCCTGGTCGATGCCGGCATCACCACCTGCTTCACCAACCCCGGCACGTCCGAGATGCACTTTGTGGCCGCGCTCGACACCGTGCCCGAAATGCGCGCGGTGTTGGCGCTGTTCGAAGGTGTGGCCACTGGCGCGGCCGACGGCTATGGCCGCATGGCCGACAAGCCCGCCGCCACGCTCTTGCACCTGGGTTGCGGCCTGGGCAATGGCCTGGCCAACCTCCACAACGCACGCAAGGGCCGGGTGCCGATCCTGAACATCGTGGGCGACCATGCGACCTACCACACGCAGTACGACGCACAGTTGCAGTCCGACATTGAAACCGTGGCGCGCAATGTGTCACCCTGGGTTCGCACCTCCCAAAGCACGCAGGACCTGTGCAAGGACGCGGCCGAGGCCATTGGAGTCTGCCAGGGCCCGCCGGGGCAGGTGGCCACGTTGATTTTGCCGGCAGATGTGTCCTGGGGCGAGGGCGGCGTGCCTGCCGCCCCGCCCACCATCCCCAAGCCCGCAGCTGCGGACGACGCCACTGTGGCGGCGATTGCCCAGGCGCTGCAGGGCGAAGGCAAGAAGGCCATCCTGCTGGGTGGTCGCGCGCTGCGCGCACCGACTCTGATGGCTGTGGCCCGCATCGCCGCCAAGACGGGTGCCAAGCTGTTTGCCGAAGTGTTTCCCACCCGCATCGAGCGTGGTGCCGGCTTGCCACCGGTTGAGCGCATTGCCTACCTGGCCGAGCTGGCCTCGGTGCAGTTGACCGGTCTGGACCACCTGATCCTGGTCGACGCCAAGGCGCCGGTGTCGTTCTTCGCCTATCCCGGCAAGAAGAGCTATCTGGTGCCTGATGGCTGCCAATTGCATACCCTGGCGTCTTACACTCAAGATGTAACGGGCAGCCTGGACAAGCTGTCAGCCGCTGTCGGAGCCGGGCAAACTGCGCCCGCGCTGCAGGCGCCCAAGCGCCCGGGTCTGCCACGCGGTAAATTCACCGCCGATAAGGTCTGTAAGGCGATAGGGCAACTGATGCCGGAGAACGCCATCATCGTCGACGAAGCCCAGACCTCCGGCATCATGCTGGCCATGTACACAGCCGGCGCTCCGCGTCACGATGTGGTTACTCTGACGGGTGGCGCCATCGGTCAGGGACTGCCCAACGCGGTGGGCGCGGCCATTGCGTGTCCGGATCGGAAGGTGATTGCGCTGGCCGGTGACGGTTCGGCCATGTACACCATCCAGGCATTGTGGACACAAGCGCGCGAGAAGCTCGATGTCATCAACATCATCTTCAACAACCGCTCCTATGCCATCCTCAACGTCGAGTTGCAGCGCGTGGGGGCGGTGGGCGCCAGCGACAGGGCTAAGGCCCAACTGGACCTGCGCACGCCACCGATCGACTTTGTTCACCTGGGCCAGAGCATGGGTGTGGCGTCCAAACGTGCCACCACCACGGAAGAATTCCTGGCCGCTTTCGAGCACGCGCTGCGCACGCCAGGCCCGCACCTGATCGAGGCCATCGTGCCGCCGACGCTGGCCGGGCTGAAGCTGCGCGTACTGCCGCATTTGCTGCAGTCACTGGCCAATCTGCCGCAGCCGATTGCGCGGGCGCTCAAGCGCAAGATTGCGCCCTGATTGAAAATTTCGACGCCCTGGCCAGTAGGCCCGTCCAGTGCACAGGCGGCTTGCAGTATCGCCTGCAGCGGTGCTTACCATGCGCGACAATTGGGGGGCCTATGAAAACCATTCTCCCCCTGCAACTGTTGTTTGCGCCAGCCAAGAACGACCCCCTACCGCTGATCCTTTACCATGGCCACTGCTGTCCGGATGGCTTTGCCTCGGCATTGGCGGCCTGGCTTTTTTATGAGGGGCAGGCTGAATTTCTGGGGCTGGATCACGGTGATATCCGCAGTGTTGCCGATTTGCCCGATGTAACGGGGCGAGCGGTCTACATTCTCGATTTTTCATTCTCCGCCGAGATCATGCGTGGCATTGATGCGCAGGCGGCCAAACTGGTGATGCTGGACCACCACAAGAGCGCGGCGGAGCACCTGACCGGTTTTGCCTGCCGTTGCGGTGTGGTGCATTTCGATATGAACAAGTCCGGCTCAAGGCTGGCGTGGGAATTCTTTCAGCGCGACAAGCCCCTGCCAGACTTGGTGCGCTTCATTGAGGACAGGGACATCTGGACCTGGCAGTACCCCCAGAGTGCGGGCTTCCTGGCGGCGCTCGATATGGAGCCCTTTGACTTTGCGCATTGGGCGGCCATGGCGGCTTTCGATGCCGATCAGTTGCAGACATTCATGGCGCGGGGCCAGGCCATGGATGACAAATTCAACAAACTGGCGGCCGATATCGCAGAGGGTGCGCAACCCCTGGTGTTCAATGGTCAGCATGGATTGATGGTCAACGCACCCAGCGTCTTCCACAGCGTGGTGGGTGATATCTTGTCCAGGAAAACCGGAACCTTTGCGCTGATGTGGAGCGCGGGTAAAGGTGGAGCAGTGAAAGCTGGCTTGCGCTCGCAGCGCAATTTTGACTGCATCCCACTGGCTCGCAGCATGGGTGGCGGTGGCCATGCCCAAGCCTGCGGCTTCAAGATGGTGGCGAATCAGCTGACAGAATTACTCGGCGGCGTTCTGGATGCGCCCGCCAGACCCGCTGACTGACAGCCGCCCCGCGGCGGGGGCAGATTTGCCTATTTGTTCTTGTCTTTGCCGCGTGGAATCACTGCAGTCATCGGCGCCATAGGGCGATCGGATGTGGAGTTCTTGGGTTCAGAAGTGTCTTTCTTGGGCTTCTTTGCCATCTTCTCTTTGCGCTGGTCACCTTTAGCCATATGTCCTCCATAGTCAACCCCGACATGGGGTTCGATGGTGCGATATTACGGCAGAATGAGGCATGGCAAAAAACCTGACCCCCAGCACCCAATGGCAAGAACGCGTAGCCCCTGACGAGGCGGAGCGCTTTGCATCCTATGGCCAGCAGTTTCTTGCCATACAAGCCCGCAAGTCCAAGAAATACGGCAATGGTCGCGCACTGCACCGCAAGCAGATCACGGCGGCCAAAGGTTCGCTGGAAGTGCTGGCGGATCTGCCGGACTTTGCGCGCCACGGGCTGTTTGCCAAACCCGGCACCTTTGAGACCTGGGTGCGCCTGTCCAACGGTGGACTGGACCGCGCGCCGGACCGCATGCCCGACATTCGGGGCTTTGCCTTGCACGTGCTGGGAGTCAAAGGTGACTCGGCACTGGGCAACGGCCCGGCCGTCAGTCAGGACTTCGCGCTGATCAACCAGGAAGTTTTTGGCTTTACCAGCAGCGCGGAATTCGTCGAGTTTGTGGTGGCTGCAGCCAAGGGTATGGGCAGTCTGATCAGGCATCTGGTCAAACGGTATGGCGTTGTGCGTGGCCCGTTGCGCCTGGTTGCCATGGTCAAGACGATGGGCAAACCCTTTGGTGGTTTTGCCACGGAGCCCGTCTATAGCGCCGCCCCCATCGCCTGCGGCCCGTATGCGGTGCGGGTGCGCCTGGTCCCGGCAGCAGGCAATGGCCCCGCAGCGCCCGGCGCCAAGCAGGATTGGGGCGCTGACTTCAACGCGAGGTTGCGCGAGAAGAGCCTTCAGTGGGACTTGCAGTTGCAGCCCTTTGTCAATGAAAAACTGACGCCGATAGAAGACGCGTCGGTCAATTGGCCCAGCCCCTACACCACGGTGGCCCGCCTCATGCTACCCCGGCAGGATGGCGATTCGACCAAGGGCCAGGCATTTGCCAAACAGGTGGAGGCGGCCATTTTTGATCCCTGGCAGGCGCTAGCAGATCACCGGCCTTTGGGTGACGTGATGCGTGCACGCAAGGTGGTGTATTTTGAAAGCCAGAAAGCGCGGGGCGCCTAATTCTCTTGAAATTGACATGCGTCAAGGCGCATGGGGTGCAGTCGGTGCAGCATGCAGTGGTAGATATTTTTTAGGAGGCATACACATGTTCAAACATATTCTTCTAGCAACCGATGGTTCGGCTGCTTCGTTGCACGCCGCTGAGTTGGCTGTGGGTTTGGCCCGCACCCACGGCGCCAAACTGACAGCTGTCTACGTTGTGGACCCCTACCCCTATATCGGTGTGGGTGAAATCAACCCCATGGGATACCAGGCGTATTCCGCCGCCGCGCAGCAGCAGGCTGCCCAGGCACACGCCCACATAGAGACACTGTGCACACAGGGCACTCAACCCGTGGCGCTGGAGGCGCGCCTGGTCGAAGACGTGGGTGCAGCCAGCGGCATTGTGCAGACGGCGGAAACGGAAGGTGCCGACCTGATTGTGATCGGCTCGCACGGGCGCACTGGTATTGCCCGGCTGATGTTGGGCAGTGTGTCGACCAAGGTCGTTGCCGAGTCCAAAGTTCCGGTCCTGGTCTCACGCTAGCTTGAAATCAAGGGCTTGGCTCCCAGTTATGGCGTCTGACAACCGCTTTGACTGGAGCACAACCCGTGGTCTTTCTTCTGTTTTGTGGCCTGGCCCTGCTCCTGGTCGTGGGCCTGCTGGGCCAGCCGTACTGGTTGGCCTACCGGCGTAGCCGGGTCGTGGAGACCGCCTTTCCGGCGTCCTGGCGCAAGATTCTGCAGCAGCAGGTGCCCTTGGTACGCAGGTTGCCGGTACATCTGCAATTGCAGCTCAAAAAGCATATGCAGGTCTTCATTGCCGAAAAATCATTTTTGGGGTGTGGCGGGCTGCAGATCACCGAGGAAATGCGCGTGGTGATTGCCGCACAGGCCTGTTTGCTGATTTTGAACCGCGTGACGGACTATTTTGCCAATGTGCGGCAGATTTTGGTGTATCCGGGTGCGTTTGTCGTCAACCGTACCTCTGTGGACGGTGCTGGCGTGCAGCAGGAAAACCGGCAGGCGCTGGCGGGCGAATCGTGGTCACAGGGCCAGGTCATCTTGTCATGGCAAGACCCACTGGAAGGCGCTGCCATCGCCGATGATGGTCGCAACGTGGTGATCCACGAGTTTGCCCACCAACTGGACCAGGAAAACGGAGCCGCCCGGGGTGCGCCACCGCCCACCTTGGGTGACGCCCGGCACGATGCGAAGCGCTGGTCGCAGGTGTTTCATGCCGCCTATGCGCAGCTCCAGTCAGAAGCGCGCCATGGGGTGGAAGGCCTGCTCGACCACTACGGTGCGCAGGACCCGGCAGAATTTTTTGCCGTAGTGTCCGAGGTGTTTTTCGAACGGCCCCAGGCGCTGGCTGCGGAATATCCGTCGCTGTACCAGGAGCTGAGCGGCTACTACAAGGTCGATCCTGCCGGCTGGTAGGGCGTCCCCGACTACACGCCTTCGAGCATGATCATGGTTCTGCGCGCGGATTGCCGGCTGATGGGCAGGATGGCCTGGTACTCGGCCGAGTCGTAAAAACGGTTGGCGCTGTCGGCATCCGGAAAGCGGATCAGCACCATGCGCGTGGGCGACCACAGGTCGGTTTCTCTAAGTGTCAATTGGCCCCCGCGTGCCAGGTACTCCCCGCCATAGTGTTCCACCAGGGGCTTGGCCTTCTGCTTGTATTCTTCATACAGTTCGGGCTTGTCCAGCAGGGTATCAACAATCAGGTAGGTTGCCATGGCATCTCCGGTAGCAGGCTAAAGGGCACAGTCTAGATCAGTACAGACCACGCACCCGTGCTTGCAGGCGGCTCAATCCCAGCAGGGCATCGGTAAAAGGGGTGGATACTCCCGTGAGGGTGCCCAATTCTTTCACCACGGTAACCAGCGCATCCAGTTCCACCGCCTTGCCGGCTTCCATGTCCTGCAACATCGAGGTCTTGAATGCACCCAGCTTGCGCGTCACCTGGTGCCGGTCCTCGGGTTGCTGGTCGATGGGAATGCCGATGCGCCCACCGATCTCCTTGGCCTCCAGCATCACGCTGGATACAAAATTGCGCACCAGTTCGTCGCCCAGTATCAGGTCGGTGGTCGCGCCGGTCAGAGCACTGATCGGATTGACCGTCATATTGCCCCACAGCTTGTACCAGACATCTTTCTGAATCTGGGGCGACACCGTGGCGGCAAAGCCTGCGCGTACCAGCAGTTCGGCCAGTGCCTTCACCCGTTCGGTGGCCTGTCCGGATGGCTCCCCGATGATCAGGCCGTTACCAAAATGGTGGCGAATGACACCCGGTGCGTCGACCGAGCAGCTGGCGTGCACCACGCAGCCCACCACGCTGGCTGCGGGGATGGCCCTGGCAATTTCGCCGCTGGCGTCGACGGCCTGGAGTTGTGTGCCAGTCAGCGCACCACCAAAGCCCTGGAAGAACCACCAGGGCACGCCGTTCATGGCCGTCAGTACGACCGTGTCGGGTCCGATGAGGGCACTTATCTGATTCGCTACGTCGCGCAGCGCAGGCGCCTTGACCGCGACCACCACCAGATCCTGCACACCCAGTTCGGTCGTGCTGGCACTGGCCTGAACCGTGTGCCGGGCATCACCCAAGCGCAGGCCGTTCTGTTGCAGTGCAGCCAGTGTGGCCCCGCGGGCCAACACACTCACGTGGCAGCCCGCCCGGGCTAGCCCCGCACCGATCCAGCCGCCAATGGCGCCGCATCCGACTACACAGATTTTGGAAAAGGTGGCAGTCATATGCCCTCCCGTTGGTCGATGGTCATTTCAAAGGCACCCTGTATAAGCCCAGCACTGGCGCGGCCTGGGCATGTTGTGAACATAGTTATCCACAGCTTGGCCCACAGAAAGTGGGGGCAAGTCGGGCCAATCGATTGCTGCATTGCAGTGATGTGTCTCTCGTTAATTTTTGCTATCGCAGGAGTTTTTATCATTGGTAAATGTTGCCATTTTCGTTTCGGGTTAACCCTGAATTTCATGTGTTTCCTGTCGTTGCGGACAAGAAAAGTAGCGTTTGCGAGCCCTGAACGGCGCGCATTGTTATCCACAGTGGATTGGTTAGTCAGCAACCAGTAAGAATTTGGGCGATGACCTCGGGATGCGCTACTGCACCGTGGCCGGGTAGTGTTGCCCCACCCAGCGTTCAAACTGCTGGCACATGGCCTGGTCGGACTCGCTGTTGTCGGCAATCAGCTCGGCGCCATGCACGATGCGGATGGTGGCGTCCAGGTCGGGCGCTGGGGCCGGTGGGTAGCTGCGGGCGGCAGCGGCGGCCATCATGGACTGCGCTTCGGCCCACGCCTCATCCACCGTCTGGTTGCAGCTGTCGGCCAGGTATTTCGCGTTGAAGGGCTCACCTGTCAGGCTCAGCAAGGTGTCGTTGTGGCTGATGCTGTTGCCCCGTGCCCAGTAGTGCTCCGACAGCGCCGGCCCGATGGCCGGGTTGTCCGTCAGGAAGCCGTAGGTCTTCTCAAAGTAGGCGCGCGTCTGGTAGACCGCCATATTGGCCAGCAAATAGCCGTGGTACGAGGCGGCCGACTCTTGGTTCAACAAATGCGGAATCGCCAGCAGGGGGCGCGGGCCGACCGCCACGCCCAGAATACGTTGCTCGGTCGCGCGCGCCAGCGCCAGCACTGCGTCCGCGGTGAGTTGTTCGTCACTCAAACGGTACAGCGCGCGCTCAAAGTAGGGCACCACCAGGGTGCTGCGCTCTCCATGGGCCGCGAACGGCTGCGTGGTCTGGATGCGGGCGTGGATCAGCGCATCGGGAATGGGCTCACCCTGGGCGTTGTGCGCATAGCGCTTGAGCCAGTCGGCGTCGTCGAGAAGGCTGTCGCAAAACATGGACTGGGTTTCAGCGTACGCCATCGAGGTGGGAGCGAACTCCTGCGAGAAACAGGGTGAGTTTTGCGTCACGTTGGCAAAGTGGGCCGCATGGCCGCCTTCGTGGAACAGGGTGTTGATGGCCCGTGCACCGCTGCCAATTTGGTCCGGCTTGGCTCCGGCGGTGAAATTGATCTGGCCGGCCACCCATTCGTTCTCAGCGTTGAAAAATGGTGGGATAGGCCCGTGGCAGAAACCGTTCTGGTACTTGCCTTTGCGCTCCAGCAAGTCCAGCTGCATGGTCGCACCCCGGTAAGCGATGCCCAGGTGGCGAAAACTCTGCAGCCAGCGCTCAAGGCCCTTGGCAAACGACAGATACGGGTCTAATTGGCGCGTGACGTCACCGCTGACGAAGAAGCGCAGGTTCCAGGGCTGGGTGGCATTCGCACCATGGGCCTGCACCAGGTCGCTTAGCGCCCGGGTGTTGGCCGCGCGGGTACGCACTTCAAAGTCGTCCAGGATGGTGAACAGCTGGTCAGACGACATCTGCTCGTTCTTTTGCACCTTGTAGTCAAAGTAATTGGGAAAACCCTGGGCGCGTGCAAAGGCATTGCGCTTCTTCACGATGTCGAGCCAGCCATTGGCCAGCACCCAGCGCTCCAGATCCATCAGCGCGTCGTGCGAACTTTTGCGCGCGGCTTCAATCCGGTTGGTGCCCATATTGGTGGCCAGCATGCTCAGCGTGGCGTCTTCCACCTGGCCCGCCTCGTTGGTGTGGCGCAGCACCAGGTCGCGCCGTTTGGAAAACAAGTCGGCTTCCAGCTGGATCAGCTCGGACATCAGTTGGCGCGCGGCATCGCTGTCAACGATGTTGGCCTCGAACAGCGCCAGCCAGCCCTTCAGGCCGTGGCGCAGGGATGCGGTCGCGCCGTCGTCCGCAGTGGCATCGCCCAGGCGAGCAAGGGCCTGGCGAACAGAAGCCAGGCGAGCCGGATCGGAGATAAAGCTTTTGTAGGCCCCTTCCGCGCGGGCAAAGCCTGCGTCGTCGTCCGAGACGGCCATGTAGGTGTCCCAGAACAGGTCTTCCTTGGTCTTGTGAACGGCGAGGTACTCGGTGTTGAGGGTATCAAACACGCTGCGTGCATCTTGCATTTATTCGGTCTCCTTGTGGGGAGGCCGATTCTAGAGCCAAGCCAATACCCGCGGGACCGGGGCGGGCGTCGCAGGGCTCAGCTTGCGCTCTTGGCTGCCATCCGCTTGGTGCGTGCCCGAATGTTCAACGCTTCAACCCCCAGCGAAAACAGCATGGCCACATAGACATAGGCCTTGGGCACATGCACGTCAAAAGCTTCGGCGATCAGCAAGGTGCCCACCATGGTCAGGAACGCAAGCGCCAGCACTTTGATAGACGGATGGCGATCTACAAATTCGCCAATCGGTTTCGCGGCAAACAACATGACAGCTACCGATGCAATGACGGCGGCCACCATGACAGAGATGTTGTCCACCATTCCAACGGCAGTGATCACCGAGTCCAGTGAGAACACGATATCGACAATTCCGATTTGCACAATCGTGCCCCAAAACAAAGTAGCTCCGGCTTTTACGTTTTCGACACCGGCACTGACCTCTTTGGGCTCATGCGCTTCGACTTCGAGAAATATTTCGTGCGATGCCTTGTACAAGAGGAATAGACCACCTCCGAGCAGAATCAGATCGCGTCCGCTGATTTCCTGCGCCAAAACCGTAAACAGCGGACTGGTCAGCGTCATGACCCAAGCCAGGCTGAACAGCAGCGCGATGCGCGAGACCATTGCAAAGCCCAGCCCCAGGCGGCGAGCCAGGTCACGCTGCTCGGGCGGCAGGCGCCCAACCAGGATACTGATGAAGATGATGTTGTCGATGCCCAGGACAATTTCCAGGGCCGCCAGCATGAAGAAGGCGATCCAGATATTGGGGTCTGCGAGAAATTCCATGGGGCGGTCCAAAAAAAAAGGGAAGTCTTACAGTCTAGTACGAACGCGCGGTGCGGCCGGCGCTTTCGGGTCGCGAAGCCACAAGGCCCTTAAGGTCTTTGCAAGGCCAGCACCGTGTCGCCGTCGGCTGGCTTGCAGCCCGGCGCAATCGGCTCCCAGCCGTGGTGCACCACGATGTGCTGCGCGGTGTAGCACAACTCAACGTGGGTGGCCCCGGTCAACCGGTGGTGGACAAAGGCCGCAATGGACTGCGGCATGCTGACCCTGAATTGCGCCTGCGCCAAATCGTCCGGTGGATGGTCGTCGGTGTGCAGCCAGGGCAACAGGCCGGCCAGCCACACCAATGGGCGCCAGCCCAGGTCAAAAACACTGGGTGCATAGCCCTCGGTTTGCAGCCACTGCTGGGCCTGGCCACGGGCATCATCCGCCACCGTCCATGCACCACCCCAGGCGCTGGCCAACATTTCGGCCAACCACTGGTTGCAGTTCTGGTAGCGCAGGCCAAAGGCATAGGCATTGGCACTGTAGGTGGCGCCCAGCAACTGCACTGCCTGGCTGTCATCCAGTGCAGCACGCTCCAGCGCAAGGGCGGCCTCTGCAGGCAGCAGCACGATGGACACATAGCCTTCGGCCGGATCATTGGCGCCCAGTACGAAGCCCGACATGCCCTGGTCAAAAATGCGGGGACGCTGCTCGTCGCAGGCGTAGTACAGCTGGCGCACTGACCATGGCGTGTTGGGGCTTGCCTTGAGACTGACCCCGGCATGGGAATAGCGGTGGTCAAAGCGCTGTAGCGCCAGGCCCGAGCGGGCCACCAGCGCCAGCGTCTGTCCCGAACGCTCAAGTTCGCTTTTGACCACGGCTGCCACCTGGATCAGGCGGTCTTGTGTGGCCGCGCCGGGTTCAATCTGGCCCTGGCAATAGTTCAGCGATCCAGCCCACCCACTGCAGGCCCAGATTGAGCATGCCAGGCAGATCAGGCCCCTGTGCACAGCGGTCACACCCCGATGGGGCGGCTCTCCAGTTCGCGAAACCAGTCATCGTCCAGGATCAGGAAGAACGGAACGATGGCGTTCGTCGTGTCCACGGTGGCAAGTGCCACACCGTAGGGTCGGTGCGCTGCGGAAACAATATGACCCGCACCCAATTGCGCGCGCTCGGTTGCCGCCCGCGGCAGCAACAGCAGAACTTCGGCTGTACCGGCGACGGCTTGCATCCTGAGCCGCACCATGTCGGTCTGCTCGGCAACTTTGGTCATCTCCACGATGGTGTACTGGCCCTGTGCCACACGGTCTTTGGTGGAAGTACTGTTGCTCGACTTCTCGCTCGACGCCGACGAACTGCCGATTGATGTGGACGACGCGCTGGATGCCGATGAGGTGCTGTCTGCCCATGCGGGGGCCGCGGTCAAAGCAAAGGTCAGTGCAGCAGCGCCGATGGCGCGGGTTGTGAAGGAATAGTGCATGTGTGGAGGCTCCTCAATCGTGGGATCGGTGTGTGGTTGATGATATCAATGGTGAGGAGGCGCTCCTGCAACGTGCGTGACGCAATCGCGCCCGAAAGTCCGCCGGCTCGCCCGGTGACTGCGATGGGTGGACCGACCATTCAATGGCATCAAGATGTGCTGCTGCGAACTCTGCCAGTAGGGTGGCGGCAGAAGGTGCGATATATCGTGTGGGAATCCAGTAGCTGCCATCACGTTGAATGGCGTCCACGCACGGCGTGGAAGCTGGGGTTCTTGCCCAGACGATTCCGTTGTCATCCATGGGTCGGGCGGGTGGGTTGTGCAGTTCGTCAGAAGCCAGCATCGTTTCGCTCCGGAACCGCGAAGCGGGCCTCAAGTCCCCGCTGCATGGCCACGGTGCGTGCGAAAGCAATCGCGGATTGTGAAATATCGAGCCCCGTCACCTCGAAACCACGTTGTGACAGCATGCAACTGAGGGCACCCGTGCCGCAGCCTAACTCCAGAATTCTGGAGTTGGGCTGCGCTGCGGGTGAAGTGGCCAGCCAGTGCGCGACTTGCTCGCGCAGTGCGGGGGCATCATAGGCTCCGTCATCCCACCCTTGGGCGCCAGACGCGAGGCGGTGCGCGTAGATCGGTTCGTGGGATTCAAAGTAACGCATCGACTTATACCCAAATTGGGTTTGTTTAACTGGTGTCAACCACAATTCAGAGGTAAAACAGCCTCTAGCCCTCGTGAAATAAGCTCGTGTAGCTATCAATTATGTAGCAATAACAATCCGACTGGCCTCTGCGCTCACAGCCTCGGTAGTTCAGGCGTGCGGTCAGACCTTCGTGCAGGGGATCGCGCACCCAATTCACAATTCCGTTTTATTCTGCTTCTGTTGCTTCAACTGCTCTAGCGAGCATGCTTGCGAGCACCGCCCCGTATTCTGCGCAGGCGGCAACTTCTTCGGGTTGCATACGAGCAGATGGCCAGGTCAGCGCGAGCCCTTGCGGGTCCCACAAGAATGCTGCCTTGCCATTGCAACCCTTGAGTAGCGAGGCGCGTACTTCTGGCGTCAGGCGCAGCAGCAGTTCGGGCCGATTTCCAAAGGCGCTGAAGGCCAGCCCAAACGCATCGTCCGAAAGTGGCAAGTGGCTTTCGGGTGTGATCGATAGGGCGTGGTAACGGGTGTCGCCGAAATTCGTGCGTATAAACATCTGCAGTGCAAACAATGCTGCCTGTGCACGCACTCCGCCAAAAAAACCGCCCGGATCGGGCTTTTCCGGCTGAAGACTTGCACCCTCGGGAAGCGCCATCAGCATCAGTTCGCCGCCACCGGTTCCCGCCCCGGGTGCAGTCCACCGCGTAAGGCGTGTCGAGCCAATGCTCCGCGTGGCAGAGCCGTCATCCGCCTCCACCGTGATAAGGGTGACCTCCGCAGTCCACGCC
>CAINUX010000153.1 GCA_903853895.1 uncultured beta proteobacterium
AAGATCCATATTAGAAAGTGCCAAGCTACCCAATTCATACAAACCGATGCCAAGCCTGTAACCACCTCCCTGAACATCCTGCTCGATAAATCCAATATCTTTAAGCGCGTTAAGAATACGATGGACAGTTGGACGAGGGAGGCTCGAACCTTCAGAGACTTGTGATACGGTTAAATGACGGGCGACAGGCGAAAAGCACTGCAACACATCGAGCATTCTTTGATAGCTCTGGATTCGGTTTTTATCGTCTGCGGGGGGCTTCAGATTTGCTGGCATGAGGAAAATTACTCTCAAGGACATTTACTCAGCTCATGACGCTTTAGCTACATGAACTGATGAGGGTAGGAGCGAACTGCTGAATTTTTTTCCCTCAGCATAACCGGAGCCGATAAATTCATAAAAACTGGCACTGTAGGATGCAATATTTTTTGGATTGAGCGGAACGATGGCCATTGCTACTCAGTTGCCGCTGAATGGAAATATGCGAAGGTCTGCAATGGGTCGGCTGTTGCAAGTCGTCAACTTGTCGTGAACGACTGCAACCAGCCTTTAGGCGACTTACAAGGGTGAAGGTCTGGAGTGCAGCCCAAGCCGACGGCCGCGACGGTCGGCTACTGGAAGTACGGCGTATGACCGGGTAGCGGTCGTTCGTTAGCGCCGCTTGGGGCGAGATACCCGAACTTCCCGCGAAGCTGGGCAGGTGCTGGGGCCGGCCAGCTGCAGAGGTTGACCAATGTCTACTTGCTGGCAATACGTCTAGATGAAGTTGCCCTGGCATGCGTCAATTGAATTGACAAGGTCAGTTAGATTCCCGAAGGTCATCAGGCGATTTCCGTGGGTTTGATTAGAACCCGTCAGAACAGGCCCTCGATCTGTCCCCTGGCGTTCAAACGTATGGCGTTGGCCGACGGCACTTTGGGCAGGCCCGGCATGGTCATGATGTCGCCCGTGATGACGACGATGAACTCGGCACCCGCCGACAGCCGCAGCTCGCGGACAGTCACGATGTGGCCGCTGGGTGCGCCTAGCAGGGTCGGGTCCGTCGAGAACGAATACTGCGTCTTGGCTATGCACACCGGCAGGTGGCCGTAATGCTCCTGCAGCTCGTTGAAGCGCTTTCGCACCGCGGCGTCCGCCGCGATGTCGGCCGCACCGTAAATCTCGGTCGCAATCAGGCGGACCTTGTCCCAAAGCGGCAGGGAGTCTGGGTACAGCGGCTTGAAATCGGCCTTGCCGCTGTCCGCGACGTCTGCCACGTGGCGTGCCAAGGCTTCGATGCCTTTGCCGCCATCGGCCCAATGCGTGCACACGAAAGCTTGGGTTCCTGCATCCTGCGCTGCCTGCATGACCGCCTGAAGCTCGGCGTCGGTATCGGTGATGAAACGGTTGATGGCGACCACCGGCGCCACACCGAATTTGCGCACGTTGTCGATGTGGCGGCGCAGGTTCGCGCATCCACGCTGTACCGCCTCCACGTTCTCGCCTTTGAGATCGTCCTTCGCGACACCGCCATGCATCTTGAGCGCCCGCACCGTGGCGACGATGACCGCCGCATCGGGTCGCAGGCCGGCCTTGCGGCACTTGATGTCGAAAAACTTCTCTGCGCCGAGGTCAGCGCCGAAACCCGCTTCGGTCACTACGTAATCGCACAGCTTGAGCGCGGTCCGGGTGGCCAGCACCGAGTTGCAACCGTGTGCGATGTTGGCAAACGGCCCGCCATGCACGAAGACCGGATTGTTCTCAATGGTCTGCACCAGGTTGGGCATCAAAGCGTCTTTAAGCAGCACAGCCATGGCGCCGTCGCCGCCGAGCTGTCGGGCTGTTACCGGGACACGCTCACGTGTATAGCCAACCACAATGTTCCCGATGCGGCGCTCCAAGTCACTCAGGTCCGTCGCGAGGCAGAAGATGGCCATCACTTCGGAAGCCACCGTGATGTCGAAACCGTCCTCGCGCGCAAAGCCGTTAGCGACCCCACCCAGCGAATTGACGATCGAGCGCAGCGCGCGGTCATTCATGTCCATGACGCGGCGCCAAGCGATGCGACGCGGGTCCAGCGCCAACGCGTTTCCCCAGTAGATGTGGTTGTCAGTCAGCGCGGCGAGCAGGTTGTGCGCTGAAGTGATGGCGTGGAAGTCGCCGGTGAAATGCAGGTTGATGTCCTCCATTGGCACAACTTGAGCATAGCCGCCGCCAGCAGCACCACCCTTCATACCGAAACACGGGCCCAGCGACGGTTCGCGCAGGCAGCTCATCGCCTTCTTGCCTATGCGGTTCAGGCCGTCGCCCAGGCCTACGGTTGTGGTCGTCTTGCCTTCACCGGCCGGCGTCGGGCTGATAGCGGTGACCAGA
>CAINUX010000154.1 GCA_903853895.1 uncultured beta proteobacterium
TTCAGGCATCGGGTGGGGGTGTGGTCGGGGCCTGCCAGGCACTGCCCTTTTGCAGTTCGATGGCCTTGACGTAGCGGTAGAACGTGCCTTCAAAGTTGCCAAGGGCAATGACAAAGCCGGCCCAGCCGTCCAGAAACCCCCGCTTGAAAACGTAGTGTTTGACAAAGGACCACAGCCCGTGTGTAAGGGCCGTGGACATGGACAAGCGCTTGTCCACAATCTTCTGCGCGCCCAACGTGGAATACCGGTTGGACTTGTGCATGACTTCGGCCATGTTCTTGAAAGGAAACTGCCAGATGGCGTTGCGCAGGTGGCCAATGGGTTTGCTGGATTTCAGCACATAGCCTTCGTGGACGGGTTTCAGGTCGTAAGCCATTGCGCCATTGCGAAATAGCTGTGGCTGGCGGTAATTGGGATACCAGCCCGAATGTTTGATCCAGCGCCCCATGAAGTAATTGCGCCGTGGCATCCAGTACACATCGAGTGCATCTGTGCTGCTGTTGATGATGGAGCGTATCTCCTTCTCGGCTTGCGGCGTGCAACGCTCGTCGGCATCCAGGCTGAAGATCCACTCATGGGAACACGCTGCAATGGCATGGTTGCGCAGGTCTCCAAAGCCTTTGAACTCCACCTGCACGACCTTGGCGCCCATGCGCGCCGCCAACTCTGGCGTGCCGTCGGTGCTCCAGGAGTCAACCAGCACCACTTCGTCGGCCCACTTCGCGCTCTCAATGGTGGCGGCGACTTTTTCGGCTTCGTTGTAGGTGATGATGTAGACGGAAATTTTGCTCATCGGGGGTGGTAGTATTCGGCCTCTTATTCGGCTACAGGGCACGCAGCATAAGGCTGCCAGCCGCGTAGTCTAGTTCAAAATGAATGTCTCCCAACTTGTTTCCGTGGTCATCACAACCTATAACCGCAGTGACGCGTTGCTGGCGGTGCTCAGGGGACTGGAGCGGCAGACGGATCGCAATTTTGAAGTGATCGTCGCTGATGATGGCTCCAGGGCCGAGCAACAGAAGGCCGTTCAGGAGTCTGCAGTCGCGCAAAGTTTGCGTGTCATCCATGTGTGGCATCCCGATGTTGGATTTACCGCATCGCGCATTCGCAATCGTGGCGTGGCAGCCTCGCGTGGCGAGTACATTGTTTTCCTGGACGGTGATTGTGTTCCTGAGGTGGACTTTATTGCGAGGCACCGGTTGCTGGCCCAGCCTGGTTTCTTCGTCAATGGCAGCCGCGTTTTGCTGTCGCCCGATTTGACGAACCGGGTCTTGTCCGATGGCGAGTCCATCAGCGGGCGCTCGGTCGTATATTGGGTCACCCAGCGCATACGCGGGCACGCCAGCAAACTCAGTGGCCTCGTGCGACTGCCCGATGGCGCGCTGCGGATGAAGCGAAGATTCTCGTGGAAGGGCATTCGCAGTTGCAACTTTGGGGTCTGGCGCACAGACTTCGAGCGCGTCAACGGATTTGATGAGTCTTTCGTTGGTTGGGGTCACGAGGATGCCGATTTCGTTCTGCGGCTTCACAACAGCGGCGTCGAGCGCAAGAACGGATTTTGCGCAACCGAGGTTTTTCACCTGTGGCATCCGGAAGCGGCCCGTAACCAGGAGTCAAAAAATGCGGCCGTGGTGCGTGCACGTGCGACCACCACCGTGACCCAGCCCACGCTGGGGTATTCACAAAAACGGATCAACGATGATGTGCTCATCACAACACTGGGATAATGCAACGATGTTGAAGCGCCACCTGCTAGTTTTAATCACAAGTTTTGTCTGCGGATCCGCATGGGCGCAGTTTCGCGTGGAGGTGTCTGGAGTTGGGTTGACCCAGGTCCCTATCGCCATTGCCGCCTTTCGCGGTGAAGACGCAGCCCCGCAAAAAATTGCCAGCATTGTGCAGGCCGATCTCGAGCGTAGCGGTCAATTTCGCGGGATCGACGTCGGCGCCTCGACCCTGGACGAGGGCTCACGCCCCGAGGTGTCGACCTGGCGTCAGAAGGGCGCCGATGCCCTGGTCACCGGCAGCATCAGCCGCTTGGCCGATGGACGCTATGACGTGCGCATGCGCCTATGGGATGTGGTGAAGGGTCAAGACCTGGGTGGACAGAGTTACGCCGTCGTGGCGGGTGACTTGCGACTGGTTGCACACCGGGTTGCCGATTTTGTATATGAGAAGCTCACCGGGGACAAAGGAATTTTCTCCACACGCATCGCCTACGTCACCAAGGTTGGCCAAAACTACAACCTCTGGGTAGCGGATGCTGATGGGGAAAGTGCCCAAAGCGCACTCAACAGTGCAGAGCCCATCATTTCTCCGTCCTGGGCGCCTAACGGTCAGCAGTTGGCCTATGTGTCATTTGAGTCGCGCAAGCCGGTGATTTTTGTGCACGATGTTGCATCGGGGAAACGCCGGCTCGTGGCCAACTTCAAGGGCTCCAACAGCGCGCCTGCTTGGTCCCCTGACGGCAAGACACTGGCAGCTACGCTGACGCGTGATGGTGGTTCGCAGCTCTACGTGATGGATGCGACTGGTGGCGAGCCTCGGCGGCTGGCCCAGAATAGTTCCATTGATACTGAGCCCACGTTTACGGCCGACGGCAAGTCAATATATTTCGTCAGCGACCGCGGTGGTGCGCCGCAGATTTACCGTATGCCATCAACGGGCGGCAACGCGGAACGTGTGACCTTTACTGGTACTTACAATATTTCACCGTCCGTGAGCGCCGACGGCAAGTGGCTAGCATATATTTCCAGGGTTAGCGGTGTGTTCAAATTGCATGTCATGGACTTGGCGACGGGTGTTGCCAATGCAATAACCGACACCACTGCGGATGAAAACCCCAGTTTTTCCCCTAACGGTCGACTCATCATTTATGCCACCCACCAGCTGGGGCGCGAAGCGTTGATGACGACCACGTTGGACGGAAAGATCAAGGCTCGCTTGGCAGGCAAAAATGGCGATATCCGAGAGCCCGATTGGGGCCCGATGCAAAAGTAATTGAATTTCACAAAAAGGAGTATGGGATGAATCGATTGATATTGGCGGCTGCAGTGGCTGTGTTCTTGACTGCTTGCGGCTCTGCCGTCAAATTGGACACTGTTCCAGTAGAGGACAAATCCGGGAGTGGCGTGACACAAACGGGAGGTCCTGCGGCCACCGGTGAGCGGGTAGTGGCTCCGGTAGACCTGGGCAACAAGGGGCTGGATGCTATGGCAGCCGCAAACCGCGTTGTCTATTTTGACTACGACAGCTATGCTATTCGGCCCGAGTTTCAGGCGCGCATAGAAACCCATGCCAAGTTGGTCAAGGCCGACAAAGCCAAGAAGGTTGCACTCGAAGGCCATACCGATGAGCGTGGCGGCCGTGAATACAACTTGGCGCTGGGCCAAAAACGGGCTGAGGCGGTCAAGCGCGCTTTGGCGCTGTTGGGTGTTTCCGAAAGCCAGTTGGAGGCCGTGAGTTTTGGCAAGGAAAAGCCTGCCGTCGTGGGAATGACTGAGGCAGCTTTTGAAAAGAACAGGCGCGTTGAAATCTCCTACCGATGAACGCTGTTTCCAAACTCTCCATCACCGCGGTCTCCCGTGCGGCTGCGGCTGCGCTGGTGATGGCTGCCTGCATGGGCAGCGCTTCGGCCGGACTGTTTGATGACGAAGAAGCGCGCAAGGCCATTCTGGACTTGCGCCAGAAGAACCAAGCCGTTGAACAGAAACTGGCCGAAGAGACGCGTCGGGCGACAGAGGAAACGGCTCAACTCCGCCGCAGCCTAATTGACCTGCAAAACCAGCTTGAGGCAACTCGCGCCGAAGTGGCCAAGCTGCGGGGCCAGGACGAACAGGTGGTGCGCGATCTAGCCGAACTGCAACGTCTGCAGAAAGACACGGCGCAAAGCTTTGACGAGCGCCTACGCAAGTTTGAGCCGTCTCGCATGACGATGGACGGCAAGGAATTCGTCGCGGACCCGTCTGAGAAGCGGGATTACGATGCGGCCATGGCGACCTTCCGTAAGGGGGATTTTGCGACGGCCCAGTTGGTGTTTGTGGATTTTCTGACACGCTACCCCAAGACCGGGTTTCGCCAGTCCGCACTGTTCTGGTTGGGCAATGCCCAGTACGCGACCAAGGACTACAAGGATGCGCTGTCCAGTTTTCGCGCGCTTGTCGTCTCTGCTCCCGAGCATATGCGCGTGCCTGAAGCTATTCTTGCGATTGCCAACTGTCAGCTGGAGCTGAAGGACAACAAAGGCGCACGCAAGACACTGGAAGAGTTGCTCGCCAACCACCCCGGGTCAGAGGCAGCCCAAGCTGCCAAGGACCGTTTGGCGCGCCTGCGGTAATGGCCCCTGCCGAGGACTCCGCCGATCTGGATCGGCGTTTCTCCGGGTTGGCGCGCCTGTATGGCGTAGACCCCGCCCTCGCCATCCGCCAAGCCCACGTTGTCGTCGTTGGAATCGGTGGTGTCGGGTCATGGGTTGCCGAAGCCCTGGCGCGCAGTGGCGTGGGGCGCTTGACGTTGATTGATCTCGACCATGTGGCTGAATCCAACATCAATCGACAAGTCCATGCACTCAGCACCAGCGTAGGCATGGCCAAGGTGCTTGCCATGCAGGAGCGCATCGCCCTCATCAATTCAGCCTGTGTCGTGAACTGTATAGATGCATTTGTGGAGCCCGAAAATTGGCTAGCCTTGTTGCCCGTCGATGCGGACGCCACAGTTGATGCGTGTGACCAGATCAAGGCCAAGACCGCCATGGCCGATTGGGCCCGGCGCTCCAAAGCCCTGTTCATTTCGGTCGGTGCTGCGGGCGGCAAACGCCATGCCCACAAAGTTGACGTGGCTGACCTTAGCGAAACCACCCACGACCCCTTGCTGGCGCAGTTGCGTTACCGCCTGCGCAAGGCCCACGGCGCACCGCGCGACGGTAAACGCATGGGTGTCACCTGTGTGTTCAGCCGCGAGGCGGTGAAACCCGCCGACGCGTCGTGCGAGGTGGAGCAGGGTGACAATTCCCTCAATTGCCATGGCTACGGCTCGGTGGTTGCAGTGACCGCAACATTTGGCATGTGTGCAGCCGGCTGGGTATTGGACAAAATTTCTGAAATCTCGCTGAGTAGCTCACAAAAAACGATATAATTGAAAGCTTCGCAGGAAGTCGCAAGGTAACTTGTTTCCTTCTGTCGGGACCTTAGCTCAGTTGGTAGAGCAGCGGACTTTTAATCCGTTTGTCGTGGGTTCGACCCCCGCAGGTCCCACCAATTTTTTCGAGGGATCTTAGCTCAGCTGGTAGAGCAGCGGACTCTTAATCCGTAGGTCGAGAGTTCGAATCTCTCAGATCCCACCAGTCTACAGCCCTCACGGGATATGAAAAGCCTGTTATCAAATTGATAGCAGGCTTTTTTGTTTACGCTCTTGCCGCTTGCTGGCCAAGCCGTTCAACAAAACACCAACGCCAGCAATGCCGCGTCGTCCGCTCAATTGAGCAGTGCGTAGCCCGCCCAGCGGTAGCCTAGTGCCAGCGCCTGGTCTACCAGGCATTCGAGACTTCGCAGTTGGCTATCCACCCGGTCAGACTCCCGTCGTTTCCACGCGGCTTGAGAGGTCCAGCCACCGGTCTTCGAGTTGTGCGATCTCGTCATTGACCAGCTTCAGGCTGCGGCCAATTTCAGCGATCTCCGAGGGGTGCGGGTTGGTCGATAGGCGGCTTTCCAGCGCAGCGCCCTGGGCGTTAAGGGTCTGCATGCGCGCTTCCACATCCTGCAAGTCTTTCTTGGCTTTGGGTGAGGTATCCCCTTTTCCCTTGGACTTGGCAATGGAGGTGGCCGCCACGGGCTTGACCGGGACCTTGGCTGCTTCCTTGGCCTCTTCGCGTTGGCGCTTGGCCTCTTCCAGCAGATAGCGCTGGTAGTCGTCCAGATCGCCGTCAAACGGCTCCACGCCGCCACGTGACACCATCCAGAATTCATCGCAGACCGCACGCAACAAGGCGCGGTCGTGGCTGACCAGCATCACCGTGCCTTCAAACTCGTTGAGCGCCATGGACAGCGCCTCGCGCGTGGCCAGGTCCAGGTGATTGGTTGGCTCGTCCAGCAGCAAGAGGTTTGGGCGCTGCCAGACGATCATGCACAACACCAGGCGGGCTTTTTCACCGCCGCTCATGCTGCCCACCGCCTGCTTGACCATGTCGCCACCGAAGTTGAAGGTGCCTAAGAAGCTGCGCAGGTCTTGCTCACGCGTGGCCTGGCCGCCGATCTTGCCGGCTACCGTCATCTCTTTGACCAGGCGGATCATATGTTCCAGCGGGTTGTCAGCGGGACGCAGCACGTCCAGTTCCTGCTGGGCAAAATAGCCAATATTCAGGCCCTTGCCTTCAGTAATCTCGCCACCAATAGCAGCCAAGTCGCGCGCCACGGTTTTCACCAGTGTGGACTTACCCTGGCCGTTGGCCCCCAGAATGCCGATGCGCTGGCCTGCCAGCACCGACTTGCTGACGTTGCGCACGATGATGGTGTGCGGCGTACCTTCTGGCGCGTCTTCCGGCGGCGGGTAGCCAAAGCTCACCCCGCTCATGGATAGCATGGGGTTGGGCAGGTTGGCCGGTTCCTTGAATTCAAACGTGAAATCCGCGTCTGCCAGCAGCGGCGCGATCTTTTCCATGCGGTCCAGGGCCTTGACCCGACTTTGTGCCTGCTTGGCCTTGCTGGCCTTGGCCTTGAAGCGGGCGATGAACTTTTGTAGGTGGGCTATCTTGTCCTGCTGCTTGGTAAAGGCGGTTTGCTGCAGGGCCATCTGCTCAGCGCGCAGGTCCTCAAACTTGCTGTAGTTGCCTCCGTAGCGCACCAGCTTGCCGGCATCAATGTGCAGTGTCACATTGGTCACCGCATCCAGAAACTCGCGGTCGTGGCTGATGACGACCATGGTGCCTTCGTAGCGCTTGAGCCAGGCTTCCAGCCATACCAGCGCATCCAGGTCCAAGTGGTTGGTGGGCTCGTCCAGCAGCAGCAGGTCGGAGGGGCACATCAGCGCGCGTGCCAGTTGCAGGCGCATGCGCCAGCCGCCGGAGAAACTGTTCACCGGGTTGGTGAGCTCGCTGGTCTTGAATCCCAGGCCCAGAATCAGCGCCTGCGCGCGGGCCGGGGCGTCGTGTGCACCGGCGTCCTGCAAGGCCATGTAGGCGTGGGCCATGCGGTCGTAGTCTTCGGTGGCTTCCGACGCCGTTACTTCCTGTTGCGCGGCCAGTAACTGGGTGTCGCCGTCGACCACGAAGTCGGTGGCGCTCTGGTCGGTCTCGGGCATGTCCTGCGCGACCTGTCCCATGCGCCATTGCGTGGGGATGTAGTACTCGCCCGCGTCTTCGTGCAAGGAGCCGTTGAGCAGTGCAAACAGCGACGATTTGCCCGCGCCATTGCGGCCGACCAGGCCGACCTTTTCACCGGGGTTGAGGGTGACGGACGCGCCGTCCAGCAGCACCTTGGCTCCGCGGCGAAGGGTGACGTTTTTTAGGGTAATCATGATGGCGGTTGGGTTATTTTGAACGGTTCATTGGAGGCACTTTAGGCCTTGCATGTGGGGGTGGGCTGGTGGACGGTGTATCCGTGCTCCGGCACATCTCGCGGGCGACTATTTCAGGTTTGCCAGCGTTGTTGCGTTAACACCATGGTTGAGGCGCCGGCTCTGTGGCAACCGCGAACAGCGCCTACGAACGGACACCCCATCCACCAGCCCCGACGTGATGGCTTGGGCGCTGGAACGAAGAAATATTGGTCGCAGCCGCAGTGCTGGGGTACGGGCCAAAGTGAGGTCAAGGGGGAGGCCGAAGGCCGGAGGACACGAACGGCGGCCCGTGCCCCAGCACTGCTGCGGGCTCAGCAACAAACGGCCATGAGTAAGGTATTGGCCTCTCATGAGCGCAGCGTCAACAACGCATCCCGGGTAACCAACAACACCTGGTCTTCCCCCGCACTGGTTTCCAGCCAGACCACTTCCAGTTGCGCAAAGGCGGCTTCAAAGTACGTTCGTTCATTGCCTATTTCCAGCACCAACACGCCGTCTTGGGACATATGTCGGGGTGCATCTTTCAACAAAGCGCGGATGAAGTCCATGCCGTCACTGCCGCCGGCTTGGTTGCCACTGAGCGCCATCGCGGGCTCGGCTCTGTATTCCGCCGGCAAGTCGGCCATGCTTTGCGCATTGACATACGGTGGGTTGCACAGGATCAGATCGAACGGGCCGCGCGCCTGCAAGGCGGATGAGACCAGGCCATCGGATTCCAGAAGCGTGACGCGACTCTGCAGCAGGTGCTTGTCCACATTGATGCGGGCGACTGCCAGCGCATCGGCCGACAGGTCCGAGCCGGTCACCACGACGTCAGGGTAGGTCAGTGCGGCCAGAATGGCCAGGCTGCCATTCCCGGTGCAGAGATCCAGCACCGTGTGCGTGGATGCCTTTAACCAGTAGTCGATGCTGCCGTCGACGATGAGTTCGGCGATCAGCGAGCGTGGCACGATGACGCGCTCGTCCACGTAGAACGCGACGCCTTGCAGCCAGGCTTCCTGGGTCAGGTAAGCCGCTGGTTTGCGCGTGTGGATGCGCGCTTCCAAAAGTGTAGCAACCTTTTCAGTTTCCACGTGGGCTACAGGCATATTTGCCTTGGAGTCCTCGCCGTCCAGCTGGGTACCGAGCGGCAAGCCCAGCGCCCACAGCACCAGCCACGCTGACTCGTCAAAGGCATTGGTGGTGCCGTGCCCAAACGACACCTTGGAGTCGGTGAGCTGTTGGGCGCCCGATTCGATCAGTTCAATCAGGGTCATGCTGGATCCCGTCTTTCCAGGCTTTCGAGGTTTTCCAGGATGCGGCGGTAGATGTTCTTCAGCGGCTCAATGTCGGCCACCCTGACGTACTCATTGATCTTGTGGATGGTGGCGTTGGGCGGGCCCATTTCGATGACCTGGGGGCAAATTTGCGCGATGAAGCGCCCGTCGCTGGTGCCACCGGTTGTTGAGAGCTGGGTGCGAATGCCGGTTTCCGCCAGGATGGCGTCCTGAACAGCATTGACCAGAGTGCCCGGCGTCGTCAGGAAGGGCAGGCCGCCGATGGTCCAGGTGAGGTCGTATTCGAGTTCATATTTCTCCAGCACGCGGCTCAGGCGCGATTGCAGAGATTCTGGCGTGGACTCGGTAGAGAAGCGGAAGTTGAAATCAATGACGACGGCCCCGGGAATCACGTTGCTGGCGCCGGTGCCGCCATGGATGTTGCTGACCTGCCAGGTCGTGGGTGGAAAAAACGTATTGCCAGTGTCCCACTGCATGCCCACTAATTCGGCCAGCGCGGGTGCCATCAGGTGGATAGGGTTCTTGGCCAGGTGCGGGTACGCAATGTGGCCCTGAATGCCCTTGACCGTGAGCTTGCCGCTCATCGTGCCGCGCCGCCCGTTCTTGATCATGTCGCCGGTACGCTCCACCGAGGTGGGTTCACCCACAATGCAGTAGTCCAGCGTCTCGCCACGGGCCTGCAGCGTTTTGCACACGACCACGGTGCCGTCGTTGGCCGGGCCTTCTTCGTCACTAGTGAGCAACAAGGCGATGTTCAACTGGGGATGTGGGTTGGCGGCAATGAACTCCTCAATCGCCACAACAAAGGCCGCCAGAGAGACCTTCATATCGCTGCTGCCGCGACCAAACAGCTTGCCGTCGCGGTGGCTGGGCGTGAAGGGCGCACTGTGCCACTCGTTCAAGGGGCCGGTGGGTACGACATCGGTGTGGCCGGCGAAAACCAGGGTCTTTAATGGTGCCTGGTTTGCTACTGAATGTGTAGTGGAATGCGCTTGCTCCACGAGGGGTACAGGCCGTTTTGCCCAAAGATTGGTGACCAAAAAGTCAGCTGGTCCGCTGACCAGCGTCTCACACTGGAAGCCAATGGCCTGCAGCCGCTGCGCGATCAGTTCCTGGCAGCCAGCGTCAAAGGGCGTGACCGAGGACCGGGCAATCAACTGCTCGGCCAGAAGCAACGTGGCGGTCATGAATGCTTGACGTCCAGTGTAATCTCGGTAAACGACGCTTCTTCGTGCTCTTCCTGTGCTGCGGCGGGCGCTGCGGCCTTGGTGAAGTCGTTTTGCAGACGCCACATCAAGTTGTTCGGTGAGTCGGAATTGGCCAGACCTTCCTTGCGGTCCACGACGCCTTCAACGATGAGGCGGGCGATGTCATGCTCGAACGACTGCGAGCCTTCGGCCATGGACTTTTCCATGGCTTCCTTGACGCCCGAGAAGTCGCCTTTTTCGATCAGTTCGGAGATCAACTTGGTGTTTAGCATGACCTCGATGGCGGGTACGCGGGTACCCCCTGTGTTGCGCAGCAGGCGCTGCGACACGATGGACTTCAGCGCAGCTGCCAGATCTCCCAGCATGGTGGGGCGTACTTCCACCGGGTAGAAGCTCAGTATCCGGTTCAAGGCCTGGTAGCTGTTGTTGGCGTGCATGGTTGCCAGGCACAAGTGGCCCGATTGGGCGTAGGCTATGGCCGCAGACATGGTTTCACGGTCGCGAATTTCGCCGATCAGAATCACATCGGGCGCCTGGCGCAGCGCATTCTTCAAGGCCACTTGCAGGGACTTTGTGTCGCTGCCAATCTCACGTTGGTTGATGACGGACTTCTTATTCTTGAACAAAAACTCCACCGGGTCTTCGATGGTCAAGATGTGGCCCGACACCATGCCGTTGCGGTAGTCAATCATGGACGCCAGCGTCGTGCTCTTGCCGGCGCCAGTGGCGCCGACCATCAGCACCAGGCCGCGCTTCTCCATGATCAGGTCGCCCAGAATGGGCGGCAAAAACAGGTCTGCCAGCGGGGGGACATCGACCGAGATATAGCGAAACACCGCCGCGATGCTGCCGCGCTGGCGCATCGCACTGACGCGAAACCTTCCCAATCCAGGGATCGGAAAACCCATGTTCAGTTCACCCTCGGCGTCGAGCTCGGCCATGCGTTCGGGCGGCAGTATCTCGGCCAGCAGATTGCGAGTGGCTTCCACCGGCAACGACTGGTTGTTGATAGGCACGCACTGCCCGTTGATCTTGATCAGGGCCGGTGAATTGGCTGACAAGTAGACGTCCGAGGCCTTCTTTTCGCTCATCAAGCGAAGAATCCGCTCCATGGTGCCAGGTGGGTTGGGTGTCGTTGCCATGATTCAGCCTCGGTTGGAGATCAACAGGTTCAATCGCGCAGCAAATCGTTGAGCGATGTCTTGGCCCGGGTCTGGGCATCCACACGCTTGACGATGATGACCGCGTACAGGCTGTATTTTCCCCCGTCTTTCGGCAGCGTGCCACTGATAACCACGGACCCCGACGGAATGCGGCCGTAGCTCACAACGCCAGTCGCGCGGTCATAGATGGGAGTGCTTTGACCGATGTAGACGCCCATGGAGAGCACTGAGTTTTCTTCCACAATGACGCCCTCGACCACCTCGGAGCGCGCGCCAATAAAGCAGTTGTCTTCGATGATGGTGGGGTTGGCCTGCATGGGCTCTAAGACGCCGCCAATGCCGACACCGCCGGACAGGTGCACGTTCTTGCCAATTTGTGCGCAGGAGCCCACCGCGGCCCAGGTGTCCACCATCGTGCCTTCGTCCACATAAGCGCCGATGTTGACGAAGCTGGGCATCAGAATGGCACCCTTGCCGACAAAGCTGCCACGTCGTGCAACAGCAGGCGGCACCACGCGCGCGCCGGTGGCCCGCATTTCTTCAGGTGACAGGTCGGCGAATTTGGTCGCCACCTTATCGTAAAAGCCCAGTTGGCCGGCCTGGATGATCTCGTTGTCGCGCAGGCGAAAGCTCAGCAACACAGCCTTCTTGATCCACTGGTGGGTGGTCCACTGGCCCACGGCCTCCCGGGTGGCGACGCGCAGGCGGCCAGTGTCCAGCTCGTGGATCACGTGTTCCACGGCGTCGCGGACTTCCTGTGTGGAAGACTGGAACGAGATGTTGGCGCGGTCTTCCCACGCGGCGTAAATGATTTGCTGGAGTTGTTGGGTCATGGGGTTCCTTTTGATCAATTAGGGACAGAGCTAAAGATCTGTACCACAAGGTTTTTATTTTCGGGATTGCACAAATTGGACAATGCGTTGTGCCGCTTCGACACATTCTGCGGTTTCGGCCACCAGCGCCATGCGGATCCGGTTGGCGCCGGGGTTAAAGCCCCGCGCCTCTCGGGCCAGAAAGCTGCCGGGCAAGACCGTCACATTGTAAAGAGCGAGCAAGTCGCGTGCGAAGTCGCAATCCGCATTGGGATTGTTGCCCGGTACTTTGGCCCACAAATAGAAGCCGGCGTCCGGCAAGGCCACGTCCAACACACCGGCCAGCAAGGGCGTGACCTGGGCAAACTTTGCCCGGTACTGCTCGCGGTTGTACCGCACGTGCTGCTCGTCGTCCCAGGCGGCAATACTCGCGGCTTGGACCACGGTGCTCATGGCACTGCCGTGGTAGGTGCGGTACAGCAGAAACTGCTGGATCAGCGCCGCATCGCCGGCTACGAAGCCGCTGCGCATGCCTGGCACGTTGCTGCGCTTGGACAGGCTGGTGAAGGCGACCAGATTTTTGAAATCGCTGCGCCCCAGCTTGGCGGCGGCTTCCAGGCCGCCCAGAGGGGGCTCCTCGCGGAAGTAGATTTCGCTATAGCACTCGTCCGACGCTATGACGAAGCCATGCCGGTCACTCAAATCAAACAGTTTCTTCCACTCTTCCAGCGGCATCACGGCACCCGTCGGGTTGCCGGGGGAGCAAACAAAGAGCAGTTGGGTGCGGGCCCATACAGCTTCGGGCACGCTGTCCCAGTCCTGTGCAAAATTGCGTGCCGGATCGGATGGCACAAAGTAAGGCTGGGCGCCAGACAAAAAAGCGGCCCCCTCATAGATCTGGTAGAACGGATTGGGGCAGACCACTATCACCGGTTGGTTGGCCTCGGAGGGTTGCTTGGTCGGATTCACAACGGTCTGCGCAAAGGCAAAAAGAGCTTCCCTTGATCCATTCACGGGAAGAATCTGTGTTTGCACATCCAGCGTGAGTCCATAACGCCGATCTAGCCAACGCCCAATGGACTCTCGCAATCCGATCACACCCGCGGTCGCGGGGTAGACCGACAGTCCCCCCTGTGGATCCATGATGGCGTCGCAGTAGGCCTTCTTGATCAACACGGGTGTGGCGTGGCGTGGCTCGCCAATGCCCAGGCTGATGGGGCGGTAGGCAGGGTTTGGTTGGACTGGTGCAAACAATTGCCGCAGGCGTTCGAATGGATACGCTTGCAGCTGAGACAAATTCGGGTTCATGGGGCGCCATTATCCCCGAGCAATTGCTACACTCTGCCGCAAGAGGTTGAGGCACCTCACCCTTTTTCGATCAGTTACAGGAGGAATCGATGTCGCAATCTTCGCCCGGCGCGCAAGCATGGGTTCATCTGGATATAGCACGGGCGCTAGAGCAGATTGGCGATGAGCAAGCCTTGCGGGGCATGCTTCCAATGTTGCAGGACCTTTTGGAGCGTGACTTGCCGCAAATTACCCAGCTGCTGGCCAGCCAGGATGTTCGTGGTGCAAACCCCCTTTTGCATTCGCTCAAAGGCTGCTTGCCGATCTTTTGCGCTCCTCCAGTTTGCGAACAGCTCGCGCAAGTTGAGCACATGAGCAAGATCGGCGGTAGTGTAGAGGTTAGCGCCGCTTTTGCTGAATTGAGCCCCAAGCTTCAATTGCTGAAGGAAGAAGTCATTCTGTATCTGGCGCAGCCGGTTTGAGCGAATAGATGCCAATTAGAAACGGGTTGGAGGTCTGAAGTGGATATCAAAAGAGCACGTATCGTGGTGGTTGAAGATGAAAGTGTCATGAGTACCTTCATTTTGAACAGCCTGCGCCGCATTGGCATCCTGGATTTGTATGCGTTTGCCGATGGTGCGACCGCCTTGCGCGAAGTCATCAAACTCAAGCCGGACCTGATATTGACGGACATCCATATGCAGCCTGTTGGCGGTATTGAGTTTGTCAGGCAGTTGCGTGCACTGCCCAACAATCAGTTGAGCAATACCAAAGTAATATTTTTAAGCGCAGACTCAACTGCAGCAACCGTGGGCGAGGCGCTTCCGCTGGGCGTGGCCGGTTATATGGTCAAACCGCCGTCATTGGCAGCGTTGGCCGCCAAAATTGAGGCAGCCCTGCGATCGTGAGGGGTTGGTATCATTGCGGGCTGTCAACCGCTTAGCTCCAGTTCTTCTTTCCTGTGCGTCTCAATTCCATAAAGCTATCCGGATTCAAATCCTTCGCTGAACCGACCAATTTCCTGTTGCCAGGCCAATTGGTGGGTGTCGTGGGGCCCAATGGCTGTGGAAAGTCCAACATCATGGACGCCGTGCGCTGGGTTTTGGGGGAGAGCAAGGCCAGTGAGTTGCGCGGCGAGTCCATGCAGGACGTCATTTTTAACGGCACCACGACCCGCAAACCGGCCAGTCGCTCCAGCGTCGAGCTGATTTTTGACAACGCTGACCACAGGGCCGGTGGCCAGTGGGGCCAGTTTGGCGAGATCGCCGTCAAGCGCGTGCTGACCCGCGATGGGACGTCGAGCTACTTCATCAACAACCAGCCGGTGCGTCGCCGCGACGTGCAGGATGTGTTTCTCGGCACGGGCCTTGGCCCACGCGCCTACGCCATCATTGGCCAAGGCACCATCAGCCGCATCATCGAATCCAAGCCGGAGGAGCTGCGTTTGTTTCTGGAGGAGGCTGCCGGTGTTTCCAAGTACAAAGAGCGCCGCCGCGAGACTGAGAATCGTCTCTCCGACACGCGCGAGAACCTGACCCGTGTCGAAGACATCTTGCGCGAGCTCAACACCAACCTCGAAAAATTGGAAAAGCAGGCTGAGGTGGCCCAAAAATACAACGCGTTGCAGGCCGACGTCAACCTGAAACAGCACCAGCAGTGGTTTCTGAAACGCGCAGAGGCGCTGGCCGACCAGTCCAAGGTCAAGGCCGACGCCGAAGGCGCAGTCAACGCGCTGGAAAGCCGCATGGCCGACCTGCGTCGCATCGAAGCTGAGCTGGAAACCGTGCGCCAGGCCCACTATGCGGCGGGCGACCAGGTCAACCAGGCGCAGGGCCTGCTGTACGAAGCCAGCACCGACGTCGGGCGCCTCGAAGCCGAGATTCGCTTCGTCGTGGAGGGGCGTCAGCGCGCCGAACAGCGTCTGGCAACCTTGCAGGAGCAGATCGGCCAGTGGGCCACGCGCAAGGACGACGCCATGGCCGAGATCGAACGCCTGGCCGAATTGGCGCTGCTGGGTGACGAGCAAACCGAACTGTTGTCTGCACAGGTGGAAGAGCAGGCACAGCAGTTGCCCGACCTGGAAGATGCTCTGACCGCCGCGCAATCAGCGGCCAATGACCAGCGCGGCGGCGTCATGCAGGTGCAGCAGCAAATCCAGGTGCTGGCAGCCGAGCAGCGTGGCATTGAAGAACAGTTTCGCCAGGTGTCGACCCGACGTGAACGCCTGGCGGTAGACCGCAATGCCCTGGCGGCACCCGACGAGGCGCGGCTGCAAGACCTCGAACTACAACTGGCCGATGCGCAAGAGGCAGCGGCCGTGGCCGATGCCCGTTTACACGAGTTGCAGGACATGCTGCCCCAGCGCGATGAAGCGCGGCGCACCCAGCAACAAACAGTCAACGATGAATCCGCGCGCCAGGCCGATCTGTCGGCCCGCCTCGAGGCGCTGAAGGCCTTGCAGGAAAAGGTCAAAACTGACGGCAAGTTGCAGCCTTGGCTGGCCAAACATGGACTTGACCATTTGCAGGGTCTGTGGACGCGCATCCACATTGAACAAGGCTGGGAGAACGCGCTGGAAGGCGCGTTGCGCGAGCGGCTGGCCGCGCTGGAAGTCTCGAGGCTGGAGCTGGTGCGGGCCTTTGCCAACGACGCGCCGCCTGCCAAGCTGTCATTCTTCAGCCCGCCGATGGCGGCAAGGCCAGAGTCGGCGGGCGCCATGCCCCGTCTGGCCGATCTGCTGCGCATTAACGACGCGGGTCAAAAGGCGGTTTTCGCCGAGTGGCTGCATGGCTGCTATACCGCATCCAGTTTTGAAGAGGCTTTGGCCCAGCGTGAGAAGCTGCAACCAGGGGAAAGCATTTACCTGAAGTCCGGCCACGTCGTCACTGCGCACAGTGTGAGTTTCTATGCGCAGGATTCGGAACAGGCCGGTCTGCTGGCCCGAGCACAAGAAATTGAAAACCTGGAAAAACAGCTGCGCGCCCAGGTGATGATTGCCGACGAGGCGCGTGCCGCTCTGGTGCGCGCCGAGGCCGCCTATGCCGAGTCTTCGCAGCGCCTGGCCAGTGTGCGGCGCGAGGCTGCAGACACCCAAACCCAGGCGCACAGCCTGCAAGTGGAAACCTTGCGCCTGTCGCAGCTGGCCGAACAGGCCCGTGCCCGCAGTGCGCAGATCGATGCCGACCTGGACGAAGTGCAAGCCCAGTTGGATGATCTGCAAGAGCGTCGGGCAACCGCCGAAGGCCGGTTCGAAGCGCTGGATATGCAGTTGGCCGACAGCCAGGAGCGGCACGCACAGCTCGACGAGCGGGTGATTGAGGTGCAGCGCAAGCTGACGCAGTGCCGCGAACAGCAGCGCAGTCTGGAGCGCCAGGCACAGGAGGCCCAGTTTGCCCAGCGCAGCTTGCAGGCCCGCAATGCTGAACTTGCCCGCACCATTGATACGGCCACCCAGCAGACCGATGCCGTGCACGCCGAAGTGCAGCGGGCCCGCGACGAATTGACCCGCTTGACCGACGCTGCTGCCCAGGCCGGTCTGCAAGATGCCCTGGCTCTGAAGCTGGAACGCGAACAGGCACTGGGTGCCAAGCGCAGCGAATACGACGACCTGACCGCCAAGCTGCGTGCCAGCGACGAGCGGCGCCTGCAGCTGGAGCGCGAGCTCGACCCGCTGCGCCAGCGCATCACCGAATTCCAGCTCAAAGAGCAGGCCGCACGCCTGGGTTTTGAGCAGTACGAACAGCAATTGCTGGATGCCCAGGCCGATCTGGAAGCCGTGGAGCAGTCCATCAAAGACGGCAACGTGCGCTTGGGCGGCATGCAAAGCGAGATCGACCGCCTGCACCGCGAAATCGCGGCCCTGGGTGCGGTCAATTTGGCGGCGCTGGACGAGTTGGCACTGGCACGCGAGCGCAAGCAGTTTCTGGATTCACAAAATGACGATCTGGCCCAGGCCATGCAGACGCTGGAAGACGCCATTCGCAAGATTGACGCCGAAACCCGCGAAATGCTGTCGGGTACGTTCGAGCAGGTCAACCAGCATTTCGGACGCATGTTCCCCGAACTGTTTGGCGGCGGCAATGCCCGGCTGGTGATCACCGGTGATGAAATTCTGGACTCCGGCGTGCAGGTTATTGCCCAGCCGCCGGGCAAGAAAAACCAGACCATCCACCTGCTGTCCGGGGGCGAAAAAGCCCTCACCGCCATTGCGCTGGTGTTTGCGATCTTCCAGCTCAACCCGGCCCCGTTCTGTTTGCTCGACGAGGTTGATGCTCCGTTGGATGACGCCAACACCGAGCGTTATGCCAAACTGGTGCGCAGCATGAGCAAAGAAACCCAATTCCTCTTCATCAGCCACAACAAGATCGCCATGGAAATGGCCGAGCAACTCATTGGAGTCACCATGCAGGAGCAAGGCGTTTCACGTATCGTGGCCGTGGACATGGAGTCCGCCCTTACGTTGGCAGAGCTGGCATAACAGACTATGAGCAATTTACAGATTGGATTGGCCATTGCGGGCGGCGTCGTGCTGGCAGCGGTGGTGGCCCACGGTGCCTGGAGCTCACGCCGCAACGCACCGCGCCAGGCGCTGCCCGAGCCTGGTGGCGATGCGTCGCCGGCGTCCTTGCGCGAGCCTTCACTTGATGATGAGGTCCACGACACCCAGCCTATGACCCTGCCACCGGTGGCACGACGTTCGGTCATGGATTCGCTGATCGACGTCATCGCCACCATTGCGCTGGATGGTCCGCATCTGGTGGTCTCCGGCGAGGCGGCAATAGCCGCCATGCCGGCCACCCGCCGCGCCGGCAGCAAACCCTTTGCCATTGAAGGCTACAACTTGACCACCTTGGCGTGGGAAGTACCGGTGGCGGGGCAGCGTTACGGCGGGTTCCAGGCCGGCGTGCAGCTGGCCAACCGCTCTGGCGCGTTGAACGAGATTGAGTACTCCGAATACGTGGTCAAGACCCAGGCCTTTGCCGACGCCATCAACGCCACGCCGGAGTTTCCGGAAATGCTCGAAGAAGTGGCCCGCGCTCGCGAGCTGGACCAGTTTGCCAGTGCACACGATGCGCAACTGGGCTTTACCATCCGCGCCCGCAACGCGTCGTGGAGCCCGGGCTATGTGCAGCAAAATGCGGCGCGGCTGGGCTTTGTGGCCGGCGTCATTCCGGGGCGCATGGTGCTGCCCGCCAGCACCGAAGGCCTGGCACCGGTGCTGGTGCTGAGTTTTGATTCGCAGGCGGCCTTGGCCGAAGACCCGGCGCAGTCTGCCATCCGTGACATCGCCCTGCACCTGGATGTTGCCCAGGTCGACCGTAATGAACAACCGTTTGAGCGCATGCGCGATGTGGCGGCCGCGCTGGCCCAGACCATGGATGGCGTGGTAACTGACGACAACGGGCAATTGCTGACCGCGCAGACCATGGACGGTATTGGCGCCGAGTTGCAAGGCCTGTACGACACGCTGGAACAGCGTGACCTGGCAGCAGGGTCACTGCTGGCACGGCGCCTGTTTGCCTGAACACTGTCGGGGGCAGGGTATGGCCAATCTGGACTTGTTTGCCGCTGATCCGGACGTCCCTGCGGACCAGGCTCGCATGCAAACCTTGCACGGGCTGCTGCATGCCTATGCCCACCAGTACTACGTGCTCGATGCGCCGCAGGTGCCGGATGCCGAATACGACCGGCTGTTTCAGGAACTGCAGGCGCTGGAGGCGGCCCATCCCGAATGGGTCACTCCGGATTCACCCACGCGGCGGATCGGCGGCAAACCGCTAGCGCAGTTTGCCTCGGTGCGCCATGCCGTTCCCATGCTCAGCATCCGCACCGAGACCGACACGGAGGCGACCGGGGCGCAGAATTTTGATGCCCGCGTGCGCAAGGAACTGGGCCTGCTTGATACCGACCCGGCCATGGAATACGTGGCCGAACTCAAGTTCGACGGGCTGGCGCTGAACCTGCGCTATGAGCAGGGTGTTCTGGTCCAGGCCGCCACCCGTGGTGACGGCGAAACTGGCGAAGACGTGACGCAGAACATCCGCACCATAGGCCAGATTCCGTTGAGGCTGCCGCATGGCGTGCCGGCAGTTCTGGAAGTGCGCGGCGAGGTCTACATGCGCCGCGATGACTTTGAGGCCATGAATGAGGGTCAGCGAGACAAAGGCGAAAAAACCTTTGTGAATCCGCGCAATGCCGCAGCCGGTGCCGTGCGCCAACTGGACCCCGGCATTGCCGCCCAACGCCCCTTAAGCTTCTTTGCCTATGGCCTGGGCGAGGTTACGCCGGTGGAGCAGGGCGGTCCGGCCTTTGGCACGCATTACGACCTGCTGCAAACCTTGAAGCATTGGGGTTTTCCGGTTGCAGCCCTCGTGGAACGGGCGAGTGGTGCTGCAGAATTAATAGCGTACCACCAGCGCATCGGGCAGATGCGGGACCAGCTTCCGTACGACATCGACGGCGTGGTCTACAAGGTCAACAGCCTGGCCCTGCAAAAGCAACTGGGTTTTGTCACGCGCGAGCCGCGTTGGGCCGTGGCCCACAAATACCCGGCGCAGGAACAGATCACCAAGGTGCTAGGCATTGACGTGCAGGTGGGCCGCACGGGGAAGCTGACGCCCGTGGCGCGTCTAGACCCGGTGTTTGTGGGTGGAACCACCGTGTCGAATGCCACGCTGCACAACCTGTTTGAACTGCGCCGCAAGAAGGTGCGTGTGGGGGACATGGCCATCGTGCGCCGCGCTGGCGATGTGATTCCCGAAGTCGTGGGCGTTGTGAGCACAGTGCCGCGTGTGACCTACGTGCCCAACTTTCGCATGCCCCGTGCCTGTCCCGTTTGTGGCAGCACCGTGGTCCGCGAAAAAACCGAGGTCAACCACCGCTGCAGCGGTGGCTTGTTCTGCGGCGCCCAGCGCAAACAGGCCATCCTGCATTTCGCACAGCGCCGTGCTGTGGAGGTTGAGGGTTTGGGTGAAAAGCTGGTGGACCAGTTGGTGGACAGCAATACCATCCGTACCCTGCCTGACCTGTACAAACTGGGACTGACTTCGCTCGCGGCGCTGGACCGGATGGCTGAGAAGTCAGCGCAAAACGTTGTGGATGCACTGGAAAAGTCCAAACGCACCACCTTGCCGCGCTTCCTGTTTGGATTGGGCATACGCCATGTGGGCGAGGCTACGGCCAAGGAACTGGTGCGCCACTTCGGCACACTGGACGCCATCATGGACGCGTCCGAGGAGGCCCTGGTCAGTGTGAACGACGTTGGCCCCATCGTCGCCAGAAGCCTGCACACGTTCTTTGCGCAGGCGCACAACCGTGAAGTGGTGGAGCAATTGCGCGCCTGTGGGTTGACCTGGGAAGAGGTCGAGGCAGCCGTGCAGGCGCCCAAACCGCTGGCCGGCAAGACCTTTGTGCTGACCGGCACCTTCCCGACCTTGAGTCGTGACCAGGCCAAGGACCTGCTGGAAGCCGCCGGCGCCAAGGTGGCTGGCTCGGTCAGCAAAAA
>CAINUX010000155.1 GCA_903853895.1 uncultured beta proteobacterium
CGGCGCTTTACCGCAATGTAAACCTTGACCATCTTCAGCACGCCAGCGGGCAACTCGTCGCCCTGTGTCAACTTCTTGCGCTTCTCTTCAAAGGCCAAAGCGAAGCTATGGCGGGTTTGCTCCAGAGAGTTCTTGATGCTCTCCAGTTGACTGGCAACTTCATCATCAGCCGGACGGATATCGAACCAATGGAAACGCTCGACGGACGCAAGATAAGCCTTGTCGATTTTGGTGCCCTTGGCCAGTTTTTGCGGGCCGCCGTTGGCGACCTTGTTGGTCAACAACTTTTCGATGCGGTCAAAAGCGTCGGCCTCAACAATACGCAGCTGGTCATTCAAATCCAGGCGGAAACGCTTGAGTTCGTCGTCGATGATCTGCTGGGCGCGGCGGTCGCGGGTGATGCCTTCACGGGTGAAGACCTGCACGTCGATGACGGTACCTTGCGAACCCTGATCCACACGCAGGGACGTGTCTTTGACGTCGCTGGCCTTCTCACCGAAGATGGCACGTAGGAGCTTCTCTTCGGGTGTGAGCGTCGTCTCGCCTTTGGGGGTGACCTTGCCTACCAGCGTGTCGCCGGGCAAAACTTCAGCACCAACGTAAATGATGCCTGATTCGTCCAAGCGGTTGAGTTGCTGTTCACTCAAGTTGGGGATATCACGGGTAATCTCTTCGGCACCCAGCTTGGTGTCGCGCGCCATCACCACGAGTTCTTCGATATGGATGGAGGTGTAGCGGTCTTCAGCCACTACACGCTCGCTGATCAGGATCGAGTCCTCAAAGTTGTAGCCGTTCCACGGCATGAAGGCGACCAGCATGTTCTGACCAATCGCGATTTCGCCCAGGTCAGTCGACGCACCGTCAGCAATGACATCACCTTTGGAAAGGGTATCGCCCTTCTTGACGATGGGACGCTGGTGAATGTTGGTGTTCTGGTTAGAGCGCTGATACTTGATCAGGTTGTAGATGTCCACGCCAACTTCACCTGCTTGCGCTTCGGCATCATTTACGCGAATCACCACGCGGGTTGCGTCGACGTAGTCAACCAGTCCGCCACGCGTGGCTACAACCACAGTGCCAGAGTCCACTGCCGCCACGCGCTCAATACCGGTGCCGACCATCGGCTTTTCGGGTCGCAGCACGGGCACTGCTTGACGAGACATATTGGCGCCCATCAAGGCGCGGTTCGCGTCATCGTGCTCCAGGAACGGAACCAGGGAAGCGGCCACCGATACGATTTGCGCGGGCGACACGTCCATGTACTGAACGCGCTCGGCACCTACCAGGATGGATTCGCCTTTTTCTCGGGCAGAAACCAAGTCACCGGTAAGCACGCCTTCTTTGTCAAGAGCCGCATTGGCCTGAGCAATCACGTACTTGCCTTCTTCGATGGCAGACAGGTAGTCAATGTCGTTGGTTACTTTGCTGTCGACCACTCGGCGGTACGGTGTTTCGATAAAACCGTATTCGTTCAAGCGGGCGTACAGAGCCAGCGAATTGATCAGACCAATGTTTGGGCCTTCAGGCGTTTCAATCGGGCACACACGACCGTAGTGGGTCACATGAACGTCGCGCACTTCAAAGCCTGCTCGCTCACGGGTCAGTCC
>CAINUX010000156.1 GCA_903853895.1 uncultured beta proteobacterium
AGCGCTGCGCAGCGCCGTCAATGGCAAGACCATTGCACACACCCATGCCGAAAGCCTGGACTTTGGCGAAGCCATCGAACATGCGCGCCGCAAGGGGCTCCCTGCCCTGATGGCAATGGACTTTCAGGAGCGTTCCCAGCGACTCAAGGCACTGGCCAAGTACCTGATGGAACATAAGGAGCAACTCTATGCTGTCTCCGCCCACACCGGTGCTACCAGGGTGGACAGCTGGATTGACATAGACGGTGGCGCAGGCACGCTGTTTGCCTATGCCAGCATCGGCAGCAATGAGTTGCCATCGGGCAATCTGGTGCACGAGGGACCAGCCTTTGCCCTGGGCAAAAAGGGCGGTTTTTCTGGAACTCACGTGCTGGTGCCGCGCGGTGGTGTAGCGGTGCACATTAACGCCTTCAACTTTCCCGTCTGGGGTCTGCTGGAAAAGTTTGCGCCCAGTTTCCTGGCGGGCATGCCCTGCATTGGCAAGCCGGCCAGTGCCACCAGTTTCCTGACCGAGGCGGCCATGCGGCTCATCGTGCAATCGGGGATTCTGCCGGAAGGCAGTCTGCAATTGGTGATCGGCGGCACGGGTGACCTGCTGGACCGCCTGAATGGTGCCGATGTGGTGACCTTCACTGGCTCGGCCGATACTGCTGCGCGCCTGCGCGTACACCCGAATCTGATTGCCCATTCCGTCCCGTTCAATGCCGAAGCAGATTCGCTCAATTGCGCCATCCTCGGTCCGGACGTAAGCCCCGATGACGAGGAGTTCGCGCTCTTCGTCAAAGAAGTGGCGCGCGAAATGACGGTCAAGGCCGGGCAGAAGTGCACCGCCATCCGGCGTGCCATCGTGCCGGCGCAACACCTGGATGCGGTGTGCGAACAGATCGCCGCGCGCCTGGCCAAGACCACCGTGGGGGATCCGGCGGACGAGCGCGTGCGCATGGGGCCGCTGGCTTCGCATGCACAGCAGGCCGATGTGAGCGAGCGCATTGCATTGCTGCGCCGCGATGCCGAGCTGGTTTACGGCGGCGACGCCAACTGGCTGGGCGAAGGCACCGCCGATGGCGCCTTCTGTGCGCCGACCTTGCTGGCCTGCCGCAAGCCCATGGATGTGGACTCGGTTCACACCATCGAGGCCTTCGGTCCGGTCAGCACGGTGATGGCCTACGACGACCTGGATGAAGCGCTGGTCCTGGCTGCGCGGGGCCAGGGTAGCCTGGTGGCCACGCTGGTGACGCACGACGCCGCAGTGGCAGCCAAAGCCATACCGGCCATGGCCGCCTGGCACGGTCGCTTGCACATTCTCGATCGCGAATCGGCAGTGGAATCGACTGGCCACGGCTCGCCGTTGCCCACGCTAAAGCACGGCGGTCCCGGCCGCGCCGGCGGGGGTGAAGAGTTGGGTGGCCTGCGCGCAGTGAAACACTATCTGCAGCGCGCGGCGGTGCAGGGTTCACCCAGCATGTTGTCGGCCGTCACTGGCGAGCATGTGCGCGGTGCCAAGGTCAACAACACGCCGGTGCACCCGTTTCGCAGCTACTTTGAAGACCTGCAAATCGGTGACTCGCTGCTGACCCACCGCCGCACGGTGGGCGAGGCCGATATCGTGGCCTTTGGCGGCATTTCCGGCGACTACTTCTACATGCACTTTGACGAGGTGGCGGCCAAGGATTCGCCGTTTGGCAAACGCATTGCCCATGGCTACTTTGTGCTCTCGGCCGCGGCTGGCTTGTTTGTATCACCGGCCCCTGGCCCGGTGCTGGCCAACTATGGGCTGGACACGCTGCGTTTCGTCAAGCCGGTGGGGATTGGTGACACGATCCAGGCCCGCCTGACGGCCAAACGCAAGATTGACCGCCAGAAGGTCGATGCCAAGGGCGTGGGCCAAGGCGTGGTCGCATGGGACGTGGAAGTGACCAATCAGGATGGAGACGTAGTAGCCAGCTACGACATCCTGACCCTGGTCGCCAAGCGCAGCTAGACGCACATGCCTTGCTATTCCATTGAAGGGGTCATTCCAGTGGTGCACTCCAGCGCCTTTGTGCACCCCACCGCCGTGCTGATTGGTGATGTGCACATCGGTCCAGACTGCTACGTGGGCCCAAATGCCAGCCTGCGTGGCGACTTCGGTCGCATCGTGTTGCTGGCGGGCGCCAATGTACAGGACAACTGCGTCATGCATGGCTTTCCACAGCAGGACACGCTGGTGGAAGAAAACGGACATATTGGCCACGGCGCGGTGCTGCAC
>CAINUX010000157.1 GCA_903853895.1 uncultured beta proteobacterium
CCACGGCAAATATGTACCGTCTGGGCTGCAAGAGCCCCGAGATCGAGGCCGCCTGCCGCAAGCCCAGCTGCGTCTACCCTGGCATCTGCCAGAACCTGACCACCAACCACGACCCGCTGATCAAGATCTATCGCCGGGGTCGTGCGCTCAAGGGCATCAAGAAGATTCTGATCGGCAGCGGTCTACGCTACGACCTGGCGGTGAAGAGCCCCGAATACGTAAAAGAGCTCGTGACCCACCACGTGGGCGGTTACCTGAAGATTGCGCCCGAGCACACTGAAAGCGGGCCGCTGACCAAGATGATGAAGCCCGGCATCGGCTCGTATGACAAGTTCAAGCAGATGTTTGACAAGTTCACGCTGGAGGCCGGGAAGAAGCAATTCCTGGTGCCGTACTTCATCGCCGCCCACCCGGGCACCAGCGACGAAGACATGATGAACCTGGCGGTCTGGCTGAAGAAAAACGGTTTCCGTGCCGACCAGGTCCAAACCTTTTACCCCAGCCCGATGGCCAGCGCCACGGCCATGTACCACAGCGGGCGCAACCCGCTGCGCAAGATACACCGCACGGTGGAGAGTGAGGACGAGAACGTGGACGTGGTGCGTGGCGAAAAGCGCCGCCGCCTGCACAAGGCATTTTTGCGTTACCACGATCCCAACAATTGGCCGCTGCTGCGTGAGGCACTGAAGGCCATGGGCCGCGCCGACCTGGTCGGTAACGGCAAGCACCACCTGATTCCTACCTATCAGCCCCTGGGCGACGGCGGTTACCAGAGTGCGCGCAAGAAGAATTCAACGCCGTTGAGCCCGGATCCGCGCCTGGTCCCCACCAAACCTGTCAAGGGCCGCATGCTGACCCAGCACACGGGTCTGCCCCCGCGCGAGACCGGTGCCAAACGGGTGCCCGGCAAGCCGCTGCGCAAGGACCACTAAGCGTCTTGCGCCACCCGGTGCTGCCACCAGATGAAGAGTGGCGCACCGACTATCTCTAGCGTCGTGAAGCCGATAAACGGAGTCAGAGGTCGCCCCACCACGGCCATCGACAGCAATCTGCCTAGGCCGCCGATAGCAATCATCAGCCACGCGGCCCGAAACAGTGCGGTCTGCGTGGCGATGCGTGGCACCAGTCACCACACGCATAGCCCCAGGCCCAACCACACAGCGCCGAAAAAGCACATGAAGCCAAGCAGGGGCCGGTGCTGGCCGTGACCGGCTGGAGTCTGGCGCATGGCCTGTCCAATCCGCTGATCGATGGCGCACTGGAGGGGTTGCCCATTCCATTGGGCAAAACGCAGAATCTGGCGCGGCAACTGGCGTTGCGGGCCCTGGGTGTCTCCGCGCCGCCGGTGCCACCTCCGCAGCCGTCTGCGCCAAAGACTGTTGGTTAAATGGGGCTCTAGCGCTCGTGGAGTATGGGTTTAAAGTTATCAATTTAGGAGTGATTGGCCTTCCAGGAGCCCGCCTATGCAGTGCACTTCCTAAGGGTTTTTACGCAATTTTCGGGCTGTCAGTGGTGCCACACTGCGTTGCATGGGTCTACTCCATAGCTTGCTCCCCGTTGCACTTGCATGTCTGGCCGGACATGCCATGGCCGACTTTTACGACGCCAGCCGCGCCGAACTGAACGTGAACGAAGGCTGGCTCGCGGGTGACACCACGCGCTATAGGGACGTCGCGCTACGGGTGCTCGCCATGCCCACCGTCCTTGTCAATGATGCGCGTGCCACCTCCTTCAGCTATGACACGTCCAGCGCCACGCTGCATCTCCCCAGCGTCGTATTCCAGGGCCGCGCCTACAACGGCGTGCGCGTCGAGGGCGCG
>CAINUX010000158.1 GCA_903853895.1 uncultured beta proteobacterium
CGGTCGGCCCTAGGATGTCGACCTGCGCACCCAGCACCATCAGTGCCGGCGCAACGTCGCCGCTGAAGGCCGCCCAGCATCGCTTGCTCTTCTTGGCCACGCGGCAGGTGTCGCCGTCCAGTTTCATGCAGTACTGGATGCCTTCTCGCCAGGGTTCGCTCTGGTTGTAATACTGGCAGCGCGTGTCCAGGCAGAGATTGCCTCCCAGCGTTGCCATGGTCCGGTGCGTCGGACCGGCTACGCATACCGCAGCCTGGGCCAGTGCGGGCAGGCGCGCAACAACGCGCGGGTCGTTGGCAATGGTCGCCAGCGTTACCCCGGCGCCGATACGCAGCGTGCCGTCCGCTTCACGCATCTCGCGAAGTTCTGAGATATTGCCCAGGTCGATCACAACGTCGGGCGTGGCCAGGCCGCGGCGAATGTTAGGCATCAGATCCGTGCCACCAGCCAAAAAACGGCTTGCCGGATTTTGGCCGCGCAGGGCCACCGCGTCAGACGCTTTGAGCGGTCGCAGCAATTGAAAATTTGGCAAAGTGGGCATCACGCATCCCCTTGAAGTGCGGTCGTCTGGTTGGCTGCGGATTCGGCTTCGTGGCGTAGCGCCGCAAAGACACGTGCGGGCGTGATCGGCAAGGCCCTGAAGCGATGTCCGGTCGCATCTTCGACCGCCGCGGCCAGTGCCGACATGAACCCGGAGAGTGGCCCTTCGCTGGCTTCCTTGGCGCCAAACGGCCCGTTGGGGTCAATACTCTGAACAATATGCACCGCAATGTCGGGCGACTCGGCCATGGTTGGAACACGGTAGTCGAGCAAGTTGGCGCACATATGGCGGCCGTTCTCATAGACCGTCTCTTCGCTGATCGTCTGCCCCATGCCCATCCAGACAGCGCCCTGAACCTGGCCTTCGACTGACATCGGGTTGATCGCGAAGCCACAATCGATGGCCGCCCAGACCTTGTCGACGACAACAGTGCCGAGGTCGAGATCAACGCTGACCTCAACCGCCTGCGCGGCATACGAGAAGCCCATTGTCGAGCCCACTGCACCACCGCGTTGTTTGCCGCCCTGGAACTCGACTGGACAGGTATAGGTGCCCTTGACGGTCAGGGTTCCGGTACCCACCAGTGCTTCCTCAACGATGTCCGGGAAGGCAATCTGGCGCTCGGGTTCACCGCTGACGGATGCGGCCTCGCCGAGCCATTCAATCTTTGCTTCTTCGACCTTCAGGCGCCGTGCCGCTGCGGAAACCAGCAAACATTTCAGGTTTTCCGCCGCCTGCGCCGCCGCATTGCCGACCATGAAGGTGACGCGTGATGAGTAGGACCCATTGTCCTTGGGTGTGATGGCCGAATCATTGGCAATGATGCGGATGCGGTGGTAGCCAATACCCAGCACTTCCGCCACCACTTGCGTGATGACCGTCGACGAGCCCTGACCAATGTCGGCAGCGCCGGTGAGAATGGTGACCGAGGCATCAAAATCAAGCTTGAGAATGATGACCGCGTGTGGCTCGCCAGACCAATGCACCGGCTTGGCAGAGCCGCTGACGAAGTGGGAACAGGCTATGCCCAGCCCCTTGCCAATGCGGCCCTTATGAGCCATTTTGCCCTTGCGCTCTTTCCACCCGCTGGCCGCTTCAACCCAGTCCAGGCACTCGGGCAAACCGTAGGACATCACCTTGAGGCCATTGATGGTGTCCATGGGCGCTTTTAGCAGATTGCGACGTCGCGCTTCGATCGGATCAATGCCGAGTTCAGCGGCCATGGTGTCGAACAGTGATTCGAAAGCGAAGCGAATATTGACCGTGCCATGTCCACGCATCGCACCGCAGGCCGGTGTATTGGAATACACGCGGTAGCCGTTGTACTTGACCGCCGGAATGTCATACAACCCGTTGAGCAGCGCGCCCGAATAGAGA
>CAINUX010000159.1 GCA_903853895.1 uncultured beta proteobacterium
CCTGAAGGTACGTGGCGGCAGTCGAGAAATGGACATGATGCTCAAGCAGGCCGGCGCCTCCGTCATCACCTTGCCTTCCAACGAAATCTATGCCGCCATGCAGACCGGCGCCATGGATGCGGCCATGACGTCCAGCACCAGCTTTATCTCGTTCAAACTGGAAGAAATTGCCAAGCACCTGACCTCGGGGCGCGACAAAACCTATTGGTTCATGTTTGAGCCCCTGATGATTTCCAAGGAAGTGTTCATCAAGCTACCCAAGGCCCAGCAGGACGTGGTGATGGCCGTGGGTGGTGAACTCGAAGCCTTTGCTCGGGACGCTGCCAGGGCCGACGACAAGGCGGCTGCCGAGATCTATGCCAAGGCCGGTGCCAAGGTCTACGACATGGACGAGGCGACACTGAAAAAATGGCAAATTATCGCGCGCGAAACGGCGTGGAAGGACTTCAATGACAAGAACGAATCCTGCGCCGCGCTGTTGAAGGCCGCGCAAAAGCTTCTATGAGCCACGGCACGGGGACCGGCGTGGTCATGGGCGCCATCGACCCCGATACGCCCGGACTTTTGAAACCATTGGCCCAACTGCTGCAATGGATCAACCAGGCCATGGTGATTCTGGGCATGGTGGCGCTATTGGTGGCTTCACTCGTCTTGACCTACAGCGTGGTGTCGCGCTACGTGATGCAGGCATCGACCGACTGGCAGGACGAAGCAGCCGTGTTTTGCCTGGTCGGCGCTACCTTTCTGTGTGGCTCCTTCGTGCAGGCCTTGCGGGGCCACGTGGGCATTGAGGCCATCGCCGGCTGGTTGCCGGCGTGGATGAACCAATGGCGGCTGCTGGGTGTGGATTTGATGGGTTGTATGTTTTGCACCTTCTTTTCCTGGAAGTCCTGGGCGCTGTTTCATGAGGCGTGGGTGGAGCAGCAAACCACGTCATCATCCTGGGCGCCGCCCCTGTGGATTCCGTACGGGCTGATGGCTGCGGGCATGAGCCTGCTCAGCCTGCAGCTTTTGGTGCAGCTCAGCGCACGTGTCAACACCGTTCGCAAGAGCTTCGTGGGGGCAGGACTATGAGCATGCTGACTCTGGGCTTGCTGTTTGGTGCGGTCACGCTGCTGTTCATGTTTTCCGGCGCGCCGATTTCGTTTGCACTGGGTAGCGTGGCCGTGCTGTTCATGTATTTGTTCATGCCGGCCTCTGCGCTCAACACCGTCACGCAAAACGTCTATGAGGAAATGGCCAGCATCACCCTGTTGTCGATCCCGCTGTTCATTTTGAAAGGTGCGGCCATTGGGCGCTCCAGGGCAGGGCAGGACCTCTACGCGGCCATGCACGTCTGGATGGGACGCATCCCTGGCGGCCTGGGCATTGCCAACGTGTTTGCCTGTGCGCTGTTTGCGGCCATGGCCGGCTCCAGCCCGGCCACCTGCTCGGCGATCGGCAGCGCCGGCATTCCGGAGATGCGCCGCCGGGGCTACTCACCGGGTTTTGCGGCCGGCATCATCGCTGCCGGCGGTACGCTGGGCATTCTGTTGCCGCCATCGGTGACGATGATCTTGTATGCCGTGGCGGCCGAGCAGTCGCTGGGGCGGCTGTTTCTGGCAGGCATTTTTCCTGGTGTTCTATTGGTGTTTCTGTTTGCAGGCTATGCCGTGGTGCGCTACCGCAAGGAGCACCGGATGGCTGAGGCTGAGTTCCGCCGTACCGGTGCCGCATCGGCACTTCTGGAGCGCGAGACCTTTACCACCCGCCAGAAGTTCGAGATGCTGCCGCGCGTCGTGCCGTTTGTGCTGCTCCTGATTGGCGTGATGGTGGCGCTTTACGGC
>CAINUX010000160.1 GCA_903853895.1 uncultured beta proteobacterium
CACGCTGGTCGAAGACACGGCTATGCCGGCGCAAAGCAAGCGCTGGGTCGTGGTGACACCGCCGGGTACGGGTGGCGTGCGCCTGTTGCTGGCGCGGGCCGTGGGCGAGGCGCAGCTGTCGCGGGTTGGCGATCAGACCGGCGGACGGGTGTTTCTGTTTCTGTACACCGATGATTTCTGGCGCGACTTCCATGCCTACACCGCCCGCGGCGTGGCCTTTGTACGCGCGCCCAAGGAAGAGCCGTATGGCACTGTCGCCGTGTTCCAGGATCTCTACGGCAATCTGTGGGACCTGGTGCAACCGAAAGCCTGAAAACCATGTCCACACCACCCATGCTCTTCGATCCCGCCCGACATGAACCCTTGCGCGCCATCGCCTGGGACGCCGATGCGGCACGCGCCAGCATCCAACACGTGGTAGCCGATGCCGAGAGTCGATTCGACCCCGTGCACTTCTGGCCGGCCCACCCGCGTGACCGCGCAGCCGATGCGCAGGCCACCGTTGGCCTGACGCCGCTGTACCACGGCGCATGCGGCGCAGCGTGGGCGTTGCACTATCTGCAAGACGTGGGGGCCGCCACGCTGCAAAGAGACTACATCCCGTTTCTGGACGCGGCGCGCTCCCACAACCAGGCCTGGCTGGGCGAGGTGGCCGAGGAGGCGGCGGCCTCCTACATGATGGGCGACACGCCGTTCTTGCTGATGCAATGGGCGCGGGCCAATGATCCGCAGGAGCTGGAAGACAGACTGGCCCAACTGATCACCGGCAATAGGGACCACCCCAGCCGAGAACTGATGTGGGGTTCTCCGGGCACACTGCTCGCGGCGCTGTTTCTGCATGGCCGCAGCTGTGACGCGCGGTGGGCCGAGTTGTTTGTGCAGACTGCCGCCAAGCTGTGGTCCCAGCTGCTGTGGTCCGAAGAATTCCAGTGCCACTACTGGACGCAGGATTTGTATGGCCGACAGAGCACTTACCTAGATGGCGTGCACGGCTTTGTCGCAACGGCCTTTGTGCTGATCAAGGGACGGCATCTGCTGGCGCCGCAGGATTGGCAGGCCTGGGAACGCTGCATTGAGCAGACCATGGCGCGCACCGCAACCGAGCAGGGTGGGCTGGCCAACTGGCGCGCGCAACTGATCACGGCCGCCGGTGAAAAGCCCCGGCTGCTGATGCAGTTTTGCCATGGCGCGCCAGGGTTCGTGATCTGCCTGGCGGAGCTGCCCGGCCCCGCCCTGGACGCACTGCTGTTGCGCGCCGGCGAGGCTATTTGGGCGGCCGGCCCGCTGACCAAGGGCGCCAACCTGTGCCACGGCACGGGCGGCAACGGCTACGCTTTCCTCAAGCTCTACCAACGCACGGGAGATGCCCTGTGGCTGCAGCGCGCCCGAGCCTTTGCCATGCACGGCTTGGCGCAATCCGCAGCGGAGCGGGCACAGCACGGGCAGGGCCAGTACTCGTTGTGGACCGGCGATCTGGGCTTTGCCATCTACCTGTGGGACTGCCTGACGGGGGAGCCCAGGTTTCCAACACTGGATGTGTTTTTTGCGGGCCCTAGCGGGCGCTAGGGGGCTTTAGGGGGCAGGCGACTTCGCCGCCGGTTTTGTAAACGACTTTCGTGTGTGTGCCGCGCCGGCTCCACTGCCGGAATCAACCGCCGTTCCATGGGCGGTTGATAGCGGCTGGTCTGGCGCGCAGGTCAACGATGCGAACGTGGCCTTGAGTTCTTTTTTCAGGGTTTGCAACTGGCGAATGTGCGCGTCGATCTGCGACATCTTGGTCGTCAGTTGCTGCTCAATGTCCGCGCGCCCGAATTGGCCCCGCGCCAACTGGGGCAAGATCACCCGAATCTCCGCCAGAGAAAAGCCCAGCGCCTGGGCGCCGCGTACAAACCGAACGGCCTGCACATGTGCCGCGGTGTATGCGCGGTAACCGTTGTCCTGGCGCGCAGGCGATTCAAGAATGCCCTGTTTCTCGTAATACCGCACGGTGTCGGTGGACACGTTGATGGCCTTAGCCAGTTGACTGATGTTCATGTTTGCCACACGGATTGCAGGCGCACCAAAAATAGTGCTTGACCTTGGAGCATAGACCAAGCTTTAGAGTCCGTCTATGGGTTTCGCATCCGAGCCCAAACCACCTATTTTTTGGTGTTCCAGCAACCACAAACGCAATCCTCAGCATGAAGACTCTCTCACTCGCAAAATCGCTCGCAACCGCCATCTCGGTGGCATCCGTGTTGTTCACCGGCTCCATTGCCGCACAGCACGCGCAATCCGCGGCCGCTGTTCGACCGCGTGTGGGCTTCTCCATTGTCAAGACCAGCAAGGTGGCTGTGGCTGAGCGCCTGCTCATTCCCGGTGGCAGCTACTCGAAGAAGATTGACACCAACTTCTCTGCGTTCCTGATCAAGCACGACAAGGACTATCTGTTGTTTGATACCGGGTTGGGCGCGAAGATCGATGCGCAGTATGAACAGGACATGCCCTACTGGCAGCGTCCGTTCTTCAAGTTCGACAGACCCGTGGTGCCGGCACGCAAGCAGCTCGATGACGCGGGTTTCGCACCCATCCAGAAGGTCATCGTCAGCCACAGCCATTGGGACCATGCGGGGGGCGTGCTGGACTTTCCCGAGGCCAGCATCTTTGCCTCGCAGGACGAGATGAGCACCATCGCGCAGCCACACCCGGGTGCGGGAGGAACGTGGGCTTCTCAGGTATCGCACGCGTCCATCCACTGGAAGCCGATTGTTTTCTTGCCTGTTGCCTACAGGGGCTATGCCCAGAGTCTGGACCTTTTCAATGACGGTTCGGTGGTGCTGGTCCCCATGCCAGGGCACACGGCCGGATCGATTGGCATGTTTGTCACCGTTGACAGTGGCAAAACCTACTTCTTCATTGGTGATGTGGCCTGGAAGGCTGTTGCCGTTGAAATGGGAGCCCCCAAATTTTTGGCTGCCAGCGTGATCGTTGACCGTGATCGTGACCAGACCCTCGCGAGTGTCGAAAAGGTCCGCTCCGTTGTTTCCCAATACCCCGAGCTGGTGGTGGTGCCAGCGCACGATGGCGCTGTGCAGGATGCTCTGGGCTACTTTCCGAGCTGGGTTCGGTAGAGCGGGTCACCACCACCGCTTCACGTGGTTTACTTTTTGCTGCGAATCTTTACCAGCTCCGCCTGCGTTTCGTTCCACAAATCCATGCCCACGTCGGCCGCAATCAGTGCGTAGACCTTGGTCAGCTTGTCGCGCATGCGGGCGGATTCGGCGGGGGACAACTCGTTGATCAGCATGCCCTTGGCTTTGAGGTCGCCCATGGCCCGGGCGGCTTCTTCGCGGGTGTCCTTGCGTTCAAAATCGCGGCTCACCTTGGCGGCATCCATCAGCACCTTTTGCTCGTCCTTGGAAAGCTGGTCCCACCACTTCTTGCTGACCGTGACGATCCAGGGGCTGTAGACGTGGTTGGTCACCGTCATATATTTCTGCACTTCGTAGAACTTGCTCGACAAAATGGTGTTGAACGGGTTCTCCTGGCCATCGACCGTCTTGGTCTCCAGCGCGCTGAACAGCTCAGAGAAAGCCATGGGGATGGCATTGGCGCCCAGCGTCTGGAAGCTGGTCAAAAACACGTTGTTCTGCATCACCCGCAGCTTCACGCCCTGCAGGTCTTCCATGGAATTGATGGCGCGCTTGCTGTTGGTCAGGTTGCGGAAACCATTTTCCCAATAGGCCAGACCGACCAGGCCTTTTTCCTGCAACTTGTTGCGGATCTTGTCGCCAATCGGGCCGTCGAGCAGGATGTCGGCTTCACGGGCATTGCTGATCAAAAAGGGGCAGTACCTGAAAGCAAATCCCTGACGGGTATCGACTTGGTTCAGGCTGGATTTGGACCAACTCTTTAGATAAAATAGGGCTCTAGCCCATGTGGAATATGCGCAAGACGCTATTAAAAATATAGCATTTGCAATTTAAACTTAGCCTGCAGCCCATAGGCTGCAATCAGCCGACCAAGGCGAGGCCCGAACTTTCCCGGTTAGACTGAGACGAAGGAGTCATCACTATGGCAGGCGTATTCGGAAAAGATCCCAACATGAAGAAAAGCAGCCACGCGGAGCTCGAAAGGGTCAACGCGGAGCGCAAGCGCAAGCTGGCGGAGGCAGCGGTCAGATTTAACCAAAAGAAAGCAGTGCCCACCAGCAACGATGCAACCCCGAAGTAGCTGTTTCAATGCCAACAGCATGACCC
>CAINUX010000161.1 GCA_903853895.1 uncultured beta proteobacterium
GCCTGCATGGCGGTGTGCATCTCGTCGCCGGTGCGGTCCAGGAAGCCGGTGTTGATGAAGGCCACGCGGCTGCTGGCCGCAGCAATGCAGGCCTTCAGGTTGACGCTGGTGCGGCGCTCTTCATCCATGATGCCCAGCTTGACGGTGCTGTCCGGCAGACCCAGCACTTTTTCAACGCGGCTGAACAGCTCGGCGGCAAAGGCCACCTCGGCGGGGCCGTGCATCTTGGGTTTGACGATGTAGACCGAGCCCTTGCGCGAGTTGCGGATGGCGTCCTTCTTGGTGCGGGCCAGGTCGTGCATGGCGATGGTGGTGGTGACAACGGCGTCCATGATGCCTTCGGGAATCTCTTGTGTGCTGCCGTCTTTGGCGGTGTACAGGATGGCGGGGTTGGTCATCAGGTGGCCCACATTGCGCACAAACATCAGCGAGCGGCCGTGCAGCGTGACCTTGCCTTTTCCATTGGCGGCCGAGTAGATGCGGTCGGCGTTGAGGCCACGGGTCAGCGTCTTGCCACCCTTCTCAAAGCTTTCCACCAGCGTGCCTTGCAGAATGCCCAGCCAGTTGCCATAGGCCAGCACCTTGTCGTCGGCATCGACCACGGCCACAGAGTCTTCCAGGTCCAGAATGGTGGACAGGGCCGCTTCCACGACGAGATCGGACACGCCGGCGGCATCGGTCTTGCCGATGGGTGTGGTGCGGTTGATGATGATGTCGATGTGCAGGCCGTTGTGCTGGAGCAGCACCGACGTGGGAGCCTTGGCTTCACCCTGGAAACCGATGAACTGGCTGTTGTCCTGCAGCTTGGAGGTGCCGCCGTCTTTCAGGGAAACGACCAACTGGCCGTCCTTGTTGACGCGGTAGCCGGTGGAGCCGACATGCGAGCCCTTCTTCAGCGGCGCGGTGCGGTCCAGCACATTGCGTGCGTATTCGATGACCTTCTTGCCGCGCTTGGGGTTGTAGCCCACGGTCTTGCCGTTTTTCTGGATGGTCTTTTCGCAGCCCTTGTCTTCGCTGATGACGTCGGTGCCGTAGAGCGCGTCATACAACGAGCCCCAGCGGGCGTTGGCGGCGTTCAGCGCGTAGCGGGCGTTGGTGATGGGCACCACCAGTTGGGGCCCGGCCTGCTTGGCTAGTTCGGCGTCCACATTGAAGGTATTGATCTTGGCCTTCTTGGGATTTTCGACCAGATAGCCGATCTTTTCGAGATGGGCGCGGTAGGCGGGCATGTCGGTGATGGGGCCGGGGTGGGCGGCGTGCCAGGTGTCCATCTCGGTCTGGATGCGGTCGCGCTCGGCCAGCAGGGCGATGTTCTTGGGGGCCAGGTCGGCCACAATCGCATCAAAGCCGCTCCAGAATGCTTCGGACGTCACGCCCGTTCCGGGCAAGACCTTGTCTTCAATGAACTGGTGCAGAACGGTGGCCACCTGCAGGCCTTTGGCCTGGGTGCGGGGGGTGGAAGCAGTGGTCATGGGGGAGGGCCTTTCCTATAGTCGAAGCGGATAAACGGGTCTCTAGAACGGGTCGCCAGCAATGCCCCGAGTGCGCAGGTGCACCAGGGGGTCTAGGCAGATGGGGTACTGTATTCCATACTTAATGAGAATACTATATTGGTAGTTATCAATTTATTCATGACAAAATTGAATGTAATGCAAGCTAGTAAGGCAGAAAGCAAACCCCTTCCCCTGCAAGGCATCCGCGTCGTGGAGTTCACCCACATGGTCATGGGCCCGACCTGCGGCATGGTGCTGGCCGATCTGGGTGCCGAGGTCATCAAGGTCGAGCCGCTGGCCGGGGACAGCACGCGCAAACTGCTGGGCAGCGGGGCAGGCTTCTACCCGCTGTTCAATCGCAACAAGAAGAGCCTGGCCATTGACATGAAGAGCGCCCGGGGCCGCGAGGTGGTGCTGAAGTTGATTGCCACCTCCGACATCGTCAGCGAGAACTTCAAGACCGAGACCATGCAAAAGCTCGGGCTGGACTATGCCACGCTGAAGCAATTGGACGAGCGCCTGATCTACGTCAGCCACAAGGGCTTTTTGCCCGGACCCTATGACCACCGCACGGCGTTGGACGAGGTGGTGCAGATGATGGGTGGTCTGGCCTATATGACCGGCCGGCCGGGTGACCCGCTACGGGCCGGCTCCAGCGTCAACGACATCATGGGTGGCATGTTTGGGGCCATTGGCGCCATGGCGGCGCTGACGCAACGCGCACAGACCGGGCTGGGCCAGGAGGTGCAAAGCGCGCTGTTTGAGAACAACATCTTTTTGGTGGCGCAGCACATGATGCAATTTGCCGTGACCGGCAAGGCCGCTGCGCCCATGCCCGAGCGCATCTCGCCCTGGGGAATTTACGACGTATTCAGCGTCAAGAACGGGGAGCAGATCTTCCTGGCCGTGGTGGGTGACACCCAGTGGGGCACCTTCTGCCAGGCATTTGGCTATGCCGACTGGCAGCAGGACACGCGCCTGACCACCAACAACGACCGGGTCCGGGCGCGGGACTGGCTGATCCCGGCGATGCGCGAGCGCATGGCGCAGCACTCGGCGGCGCAGCTGGGGGCGGTGTTTGAAGAGCACGGCCTGCCCTTTGCGCCGATCACCGATCCGCAGTATTTGTTCAACGATCCGCACCTGTTGCAAACCGGTGGTCTGGCACCCCTGACCCTGCCCGACGGCCGCCAGACACAAGTCCCGCTATTGCCCATTACTTTGGGCGGCGAGCGGCCCGGCCTGCGCCTGAACCCGCCGCGCCTGGGGGAGCACGGGGCGGAAATCTTGCAAGGCCTCGGCTACGGCGCGGCGGAGATAGCAGACATGCAAAGTGCCGGAGTGCTGCGCCTTGAGTAGGCCGTACACCAACCCGACAGGCGGTTTGCCGCACGGCGTGAAGCGCTTGGCCCGGTTTTGCATTCCTTAAAGTTCGAACCATGGACAAGCTCAAGCAACTGGAGTCGTTCGTGGCCGTGGTCACCCGTGGTAGCCTTACCGCGGCGGCTCGCGCCGAGGGCGTGGCTCCCGCCATCATGGGCCGGCGCCTTGACGGTTTGGAAGAGCGCCTGGGCGTCAAGCTGCTGCTGCGCACCACGCGGCGCATCACGCTGACCCACGAGGGCAGTGCGTTTCTGGAAGATTGTCAGCGCCTGCTGGCGGACCTGGCCAATGCGGAAGCCAGTGTCAGCGCCGGTGGCGTCAAGGCCAGCGGACATCTGCGCATCACCGCGCCAGCCGGTTTTGGCCGTCGCCATGTGGCGCCCTTGGTGCCGCGGTTTCGCGAGTTGCACCCCGAGGTCACGATTTCGCTGAACCTCAGCGACCGCGTGGTGGACATTGCCGGCGAGGCCTACGACTGCGCGGTGCGCGTGGGGGACATGCCGGACTCGTCCCTGGTCAGCCTGCGCCTGGCCGATAACCGGCGCCTGTGCGTGGCCAGCCCGGACTATCTGGCGCGCCACGGTAAACCCCAGAGTCCGCAGGACTTGGCGCGGTTCGACTGCCTGACGCTGTCCAGCGATGCGTCCCAGACGCGGGGCTGGGCTTTCAGTGTTGATAGGGGTCAGACCCGCGAGGTCATCCATTTCAAGCCGGTTGGGCCGCTGGACTGCTCTGACGGCCAGGTGCTGCACGACTGGTGCCTGGGCGGCTACGGCATTGCCTGGCGCAGTATCTGGGAGGTGGAGGCCGAGATTGCCGCCGGTGCGCTGGTGGTGGTGCTAGACGAGTTTGCCGCCCCACCCAATGGTATTTACGCCGTGTTTCCCCAGCGCAAGCACCTGCCACTGCGGGTGCGGCTTTGGATCGATTTCATCAAGCTCCACTACAGCGCCCCGGGTTTTTGGCAAACGCTATCAAAATAACAGCGTATCCCGCATATTCCACGTGGGCCAGTACCCTACCTAGCTTAAGTCTCGCCAAACTCTGCGCCCATTTCCCGGGCCCGCCGGTGCGCCGCATGCAGGGCCTTGGCAAACAGATCTTTGATATGGCTGTCGTCCATTGACGTGATAGCCGCATAGGTGGTGCCGCCCTTGGACGTGACCCGCTGGCGCAGGATTTCGGGCGGCTCGTGGCTGGACTGGGCCAACTCTCCAGCGCCGATGAAGGTGGCAACAGCCAACTGGTAGGCCTGTTCGCGGCTTAGGCCCATGTCGGCCCCGGCCGCAGTCATGGCCTCCATGAAATAGAACATATAGGCCGGACCGGAGCCGGAGATGGCGGTGACGGCGTCCAGTTGCCCCTCGTTGCTGAGCCACAAAAACTGCCCCATACCCGACACCACACGTTCGGTATGCTGGCGGTCGGCGTCGGTCACAGCGGGGCGGGCAAACAGGCCGGTGATGCCTTTGCCGATGAGCGCTGGGGTGTTGGGCATGGTCCGGATCACGCGCTCATTGCCTAACCACTTGGCAATGCTGTCGCTAGGAATGCCGGCTGCAACACTGATATGCAGGGCATCGCGGGTGTAAAACCGGGTCTGTAGTGCGGCCTCTTTGAAGGACTGGGGTTTGACCGCCCATATAACAATGGTCGCGCTGCTCAAAAACGGTCCGGCCTGGTCTTGGGCGGCAACGCTTAGATGCGACTGCAGCAGCTCTCGTGCCTCGGCAAACGGCTCCACCACGTCGATTTGTGTGGCCGGAAAGCCTTGCTTCAGCAGGCCGCTGATCATCGCGGTAGCCATATTGCCGCCGCCTATAAAAGCAATGTGATGTTGGTTCATGGAGTTCTCCGGGGGGCTGGCACGGCTCTGTGGGTGCCGGTCTATATGAATACTGACCTGACAATTGTCGCAGGCGAAAGTCTGGCGTCACGCCATCGGGTAGGATTTCTTGCAGTGGTCCCAAAAAAAGTTTTGACGAAGCGAAAAAGCTGTGGCATACTAGCGGGCTTCGCTTGTAAAAGCTGAAGGTTCTGCCCAAATGGATGTGGCGCGAGTGGTTCGCGCCAAGTACAGCGGGCCCAAGACTGACTCGTTGTTGGTGTTTGCCAGTGAGCTGGCAGGTGCTGCTCCTGGTGCAAGTTGGGAATATTGAAATGATCCAGACTGAATCTCGATTAGAAGTCGCTGACAATACCGGCGCTAAGTCCGTCCTGTGCATCAAGGTGCTCGGTGGCTCCAAGCGTCGCTATGCCAGCGTCGGTGACATCATCAAAGTGAGCATCAAAGAAGCTGCACCGCGCGGCCGCGTCAAAAAAGGCGAGGTCTATAGCGCTGTCGTGGTTCGTACCGCTAAGGGCATTCGCCGTAGCGATGGCTCTTTGGTGAAGTTTGATGGCAATGCAGCAGTGTTGCTCAACGCCAAGTTGGAGCCTATCGGCACCCGTATCTTTGGACCCGTGACGCGTGAATTGCGTACCGAGAAGTTCATGAAGATCGTGTCCCTGGCTCCTGAAGTTTTGTAAGGACGCGCCATGAATAAGATTCGCAAGGGCGATGAAGTCATCGTTATCGCTGGTCGCGATAAGGGTAAGCGCGGGACTGTGTCCCTGCGCAAAGATGATTCTCATCTGGTTGTTGATGGTGTTAACTTGGTGAAAAAACACACCAAGCCAAACCCCATGAAGGGTGCGGTCGGCGGTATTGTTGAAAAGACAATGCCCATCCACCAGTCCAACGTAGCAATTTTCAATGCTGCAACTGGCAAGGCGGACCGCGTAGGTATCAAGATGTTGGCTGACGGCAAACGCACACGCGTTTTCAAGTCCAGCGGCGAAGAAATCAAGGTGGCATAAGCATGGCACGTCTGCAACAACAATACCGCGAAAAGCTGGCTCCCGAGCTGATGGCTAAGTTTGGCTACACCTCGCCGATGCAGGTGCCGCGTCTGACCAAGATCACCCTGAACATGGGTGTCAGCGAAGCCGTCGCCGACAAGAAGGTCATGGACCACGCCGTCAGCGACCTGACCAAGATTGCCGGTCAGAAGCCCGTGGTCACGATGTCCAAGAAAGCCATTGCGGGCTTCAAGATTCGTGAGAACCAGGCGATCGGCTGCATGGTGACTTTGCGTGGCGTACAGATGTACGAATTCCTGGATCGTTTTGTCACCGTGGCTCTGCCTCGAGTGCGCGACTTCCGTGGTATTTCCGGTCGCGCTTTTGATGGTCGTGGTAACTACAACATCGGCGTCAAAGAGCAGATCATTTTCCCTGAAATTGAATATGACAAGGTGGATGCCTTGCGTGGTCTCAATATCAGTATCACCACGACGGCCAAGACC
>CAINUX010000162.1 GCA_903853895.1 uncultured beta proteobacterium
ATGAACAAGCAGAAATATGACGGATTGCCGGCGGACCTCAAGGCAGTTATTGACAAGAACAGCGGCGCGGCATTGTCTGAATTGGCCGGCAAGGCTTGGGACCAAGGCAATGAAGATGCCAAGAAAGGCCTTGCAGCCCGTGGGAACAAGGTTCTTGTCATCAAACAGGATGTCTACGACGGAATGCTGAAGGCCTCCGCCTCGGTGGAAGCAGACTGGATCAAGCAGGCCACAGCCCGCGGCCTGGATGGCGCCAAACTGGCCGCCGACGTCCATGCCATCGGCAAGAAGTACATCACCAAGTAGAACTCCCATGGCTGAACTCTTTCCCGACGTCGACGACGTCGTCAAACCCGAGCGCAAAGGGCTGGCGCGCCATCTGGACAACCTGGTGACCTGGTGGGCGCTGTCCGGTGGATTTGTCTTCGTGGCGCTGGTCGTCATGTCCATCGTCTCCATCGTCGGGCGCAAGCTGTTCTCGGCACCGATTGATGGTGACATGGAGCTGCTGATGATGGGTGCTGCAGTGGGCTCTGCCGCCTTTTTGCCGGCGTGCGAAATGCACGACCACCACATCAAGGTTGATGCCCTGACAACCTGGATGAGCGTGCGGGCGCGGGCGGCGCTGGACGCAATCGCGCATGCGCTGCTGATGCTGGCCGCTATCGCCATCACCTGGCGCACCGCGCTGTACACCTTTGAGTGCTATGAGAACACGGAGGTCTCGGCCCTGCTGCTTATTCCCCTGCGGCAGCCGGTGGTTTTGCTGGTTCCGAGCTTTGCCTTGCTGGCAGCAGCCGCGCTCTACCGCTTGATGGTTTCAGCACAACAGACGCGGGGAGTATCAGCATGAGCGGCATGACCATCGGACTCCTGATCTTTGCCGGCCTGATGGCCCTGCTGGCCTTGCGCGTGCATGTCGGTGTTGGCATGTTGATCGGCGGCTCGGCTGGTTTTCTGATCATGAACGGCGGGGACCCATCGTCCTTGCTGTTCACGCTGAACCACCTGGCCTATGCCCGCTTGTCGAATTACGACCTGGCAGTCATTCCGCTGTTCATGCTGATGGGCCAGTTCGCCACGCATGGCGGGCTGTCCAAGTCGCTTTTCAAGTTCGCTTCGGCCTTCATGGGCCACTGGCGTGGTGGTCTGGCCATGGCTGCCACCGGTGCCTGTGCCGGCTTTGGCGCCATTTGCGGCTCGTCGTTGGCGACTGCAGCCACCATGGCACAAGTGGCGCTGCCCGAATTGCGAGCGCATGGGTATTCAGGGCGTTTGTCCACCGGAACACTCGCCGCCGCCGGCACGCTGGGCATCATGATTCCGCCCTCGGTGCCGCTGGTGATCTACGCCGTGCTGACGCAGGAATCCATCGGCAAGCTATTTATGGCAGCCGTCATACCCGGCCTGATCGCCATGACCGGGTACATGTTGGTCATCAAGATTCTGGTCACGCTGGACCCCAAGGCCGGGCCGGCTGGACAGCGGCACAGTTGGGCCGAACGCCTGAGGGCCACGGTTGCCGTGATCCCCGTGATGGGCGTGTTTGCCGTGGTGATTGTGGGCATTTACGGCGGCTGGGCCAACCCGACTGAAGCCGCCTCCATTGGCGCTGCTGCCTGCGGCA
>CAINUX010000163.1 GCA_903853895.1 uncultured beta proteobacterium
GGCAGACCAGCAGGTCAACGTGGTGGACATGATGAACAAGAGCCGGGGTGAACTGGCGTTCAACATCATGGACGTGGAGCACGCACCCAGCGTGGAGGTCGTTGCGGCCATTGAGGCCACCGGTCATGTGGTCCGGGTGCGGGTTATTGCCCCGGTTTCGCTATAAAAAGTAGAGCGGCTTGCGCTTGTTTGGCGGGGGCTTACGGGCTTTTTGGCATATCCGTTCGCCCGTCGACATGCTGCGCAAAGCGACCCTGTTCGCGGGGGTGCACCGGGTCGCTGGCAGGCCAGGGCCAGCCGCCAAATTCGGTGGCGCGATAGTCTGCATAGGCCTGTTGCACTTCGGCTTTTGTGTTCATCACAAAGGGGCCGTATTGCACCACCGGCTCGCCAATGGGTCTGCCTTGCAATACCAATAGCTCTGTCACCTCGGGGCCACCTGCCAGTTCAACTGCCTGATTGGCCGCCAGCTCAATGGCTGACCCTGGTGGAACCGCCTGCCCGGCAATTGTGAGCGCAGAGCCTTCGAAAAAGTAGAGCATGCGGCGCGTGCCATGGCCGCTTGCTGCGGGCAACGTCCAGCGTGCGCCGGGCTCCATCTTGAGGGTCCAGATGGCTAGGTCCGATCCGGGTTGTGAGGCCCATGAGTCCGGTGGCGGTGGCAGGCCCCGGGCGTCGCCCAGCGTGCCGGCAATGCAGGCCAACTCAGTTGTCCGGCCCTGATCGTCCTTCGATAGCACGCGGGCAATGTCCTCGCGCCAGAACATGGTGAAGTGCGGCTCCACCATCTTGTTGCGCGCGGGCAGGTTCAGCCAGATCTGGAACAGCTCAGCCGGGTTGGGCTGGTCGGTTTTGAGAAGCGGAAACATCTCGCAATGCACCACGCCCTTGCCGGCGGTGAGCCACTGCACATCGCCACCGCCAAAACGCGCGGTCGCACCCAGTGAATCGGAGTGATCGATTAGCCCCGCGCGGGTGATGGTGACGGTCTCAAAGCCACGGTGCGGGTGGGACGGAAAACCGGGAATGGTCTCCCCGTGGTACATGCTCCAGCCGTCCTTGCCGCCGAAGTCCTGCCCCAGGTTACGCCCGGCCAGCGGCGCATCAGGTCCCATGCTGGCGTTGCCTTTAGGGTAGGCATCGTTATGGTGGACGCAGAACAGGAAGGGATCAATCGTCTGCCAGGGAAAGCCCAGGCTTTGGATGTTAAGAATGGTGGGGTTGCTCATGGAGAGGATTTTCGCTGGTTTGGTGGGTACCGGTTCGTGCTGCGGGTCCAAGGCTAGGTGGCGAGTTGACTGTGTTCAGTGAATTTGCAGCACTGAAGAATACCTATGGCTCATAAATTCAATGGGTGCTTCGGAGTCGGGCTTACTTCATAAATGGGGCGTTGCGTTCTCAGCGGCCAGAATGTTCTCTATTTCCTGATCTGAAAGTAGCTCTTCCTCCGCCGAGGAAACAGTTCTCGTCATTTGTCTACTCCCGCATCAAGATGTGTACATTGGCCGCACCCACCTCGGTCATACTCGTCACATCAAACGCCACTTCATTGGGCACACCCAGCATATTGATCGCCGTGATGCCCTGGTAAATGTTGTCTGCATTGGCAAAGAAGTTGTTGCCATTAAAGAGTAGCGGGCAGTGCCAATACAAGCGGTAACCCATTTCACGCATGTGGCAAATGAGCGCTTCAGACTGGTCTATCCGGTCATTTTCCACATACAAAAATGGCCGATCCCGGGCAATCATTTGGCAGGCCCCCGAGAGCACCGCACGCTCCATGCCTTCGACGTCCACCTTGATGAGTCGCACGTGCAAGTCAGGCACCAGGCTGGGCAGGAAATCGTCGAGTGTCACCACCTGCACATACGGCATCACGCCAGGCAAATTGTCGAATCCAGCGTTGAAGTGCACTGGCAGGCTCATTAAAAAGACCCAAAAGTCATACGCATCCGTCGGCGCATCCGTCACCGCCACATGCACGCCGGCAACACTCGCTGCCAGGGGTGCCACTGCGGGATGCAACCAGACGCCGACCTCGGCGCCCAGCCCTGCCAGGTTTTGCGCAAAACGCAGGCACTGAATCTGGTCGCCAAACCCCTGCTCCTTCACCAACAAGATACGCTTGCCCACCAGGCTTTCACCGCACCGCCTCTTCAAGCTGCCCCACACCCTGCAGCACCAAGCCCAAGTTGGCCCATCCCAGTGCATAGGTAGGGTGCTGCTCCACGCAGCGCCGCAACAGCAGCAGCGACTCGTCAGGCGCATCCAACTTGTATAGCGCCAACGCAAGGTTATTCAAACCGTCTGCCAGATTGGGGTCGACCTGCAGCGCCAATCGGAATGCGCCGATGGCCTCACCAGTCCGTTCCAGATGACCCAGCGTTACGGCAAGATTATTATGCGTTTGGGCATGGTGTTGGTCGATCCGCAGGGCTTGCCGAAACGCCTTTTCTGCGCCGGTGAAC
>CAINUX010000164.1 GCA_903853895.1 uncultured beta proteobacterium
CTTCATCTCGAACCCGCGGTGGTGGATGCAATGTCTGGTCAGATTAGTGGACTGGCGGCCGAACAATTCGATGCCCGCATGCGTCGCATGGAGCGAAGTATCTTGAGAATGGAGCGCATCAACCTGGAGGTGCTGGGCATGCTGCAGAAGTTGGTGGCCGCCGTCGGCAAACCCAAAGAGCCTACGCCGCCATGATTACCAACGCCCTCACCATCGACGTGGAAGATTATTTCCAGGTCTCGGCCTTTGCCCCACACATTGACCGCGCCGACTGGGACAATTGCGAGTGCCGTGTGGAACGCAATGTGCACCGTATTCTCGACTTACTGGATCAGCACAGCACAAAGGCCACATTCTTTACCTTGGGTTGGATTGCGCAGCGTTACCCTCAACTGATACAACAGATTGTGGACCGCGGTCACGAGTTGGCCAGCCACGGCTATGGTCACGAGCGCGCCAGTGACTTGACCGAAGCAGCCTTTCTGGAAGACGTCCGCTCAGCAAAAGCGATTCTGGAGGATTTGTCCGGACAGGAAATTCGCGGATACCGCGCGCCCAGCTTTTCCATAGGCAAGAACAATCTATGGGCTTTTGATTGCCTGGCACAAACGGGCCACCGTTACAGCTCCAGCATTTACCCGATCGCGCATGACCACTATGGCATGCCGGACTCGCCACGGTTTGTCTACGAGGTTCGCCCTGGCCTGCTCGAAGTGCCGATCACCACGCTGCGCGCCTTCGGGCGTAACTTTCCATCCAGTGGTGGTGGATACTTTCGCTTGCTGCCATACGCGCTGTCACGCTGGATGCTTCAGCGTGTCAATGCAACCGACAGGCAGTCCGGCATCTTTTACTTCCACCCGTGGGAGATTGACACGCAGCAGCCCCGTATTGCTGGCATCGGGGCTAAAACACGGTTCCGGCACTACATCAACATCGACCGTGTAGAAGCGCGACTGAATCAGTTGTTGACCGATTTTCGGTGGGGCCGCATGGACCACATTTTTCTGGATCAACCGGTAAAACATGCCCACGCAGCTTGAGGCAGTTTTGCCCACCATCCACCGCCTGCAGTCCCACGATACCGCGAACGTTACGCGATGGGATGCATTTGTCATGGCATGCCCGGACGCAACCTTTTTTCACCGCGCGGGCTGGCAAAACATCATTTCCAACGTCTTCCGGCACGACACCTATTTTTTGTATGCAGAACTTGATGGTGCCATTGTGGGCGTGCTGCCGCTGGGGCATGTGAACAGTTGGCTCTTTGGAAACGCGCTGACCGGATTGCCCTTCGCGGTGTACGGCGGCGTCGCCACAAGCACTCCGCAAGCTGCCGATGCTTTGGAGCTGGAAGCGCAGCGCCTGGCCCGGCAGTTGGGCGTAGGGCATCTGGAGCTACGCAATGTCGATGCACGCCACACCGAGTGGCCCACGCAAGACATCTATGTGACATTTCGCAAAGAGATACTGCTGACGGACGATGCCAACATGCAGGCCATTCCCCGCAAGCAGCGGGCCATGGTCCGAAAGGGCATCAAAAACGAGCTGGTCAGCCACATTGATCCCACGGTAGACCGGTTTTTTGCACTGTTCGCTGACAACGTTCATCGCCATGGCACGCCTGCCATGCCCAAGAAATATTTTCAGGCCCTGCAAAAGGAGTTTGGTCAGGATTGCGAGGTCCTCACGGTTGCCACGCACGATGGCAAGCCCCTGAGTAGCGTGCTCAGCTTCTACTTCCGTGACGAAGTGCTTCCGTACTACGCGGGGGACGACGAAGCCGCACGCGACCTGGCGGCCAACGACTTCAAATACTGGGAACTGATGCGCCGCGCCTGTGCCCGGGGCCTCAAGGTGTTTGACTACGGTCGTAGCAAGGTCGGCACCGGCCCGTATGCGTTCAAGAAGAACTGGGGCTTTGAGCCCAAACCTCTGCACTACGAGTTC
>CAINUX010000165.1 GCA_903853895.1 uncultured beta proteobacterium
GCGGCCAAGTCGCTGCAGATCAACGTTTCGCAGGTGTGCGATAGCCATTTGCGGGATGTGGTGCGGCGCGAACAAGAAGTGCGGTGGCGCAGTGAGCACGCAGATTTCATTGCGGCTTACAACGCCAGCATCAATGCTGAAGGACTCCCACTGGATGAATGGAGAACTTTCTAGTGGCCCGGTTCGATGTCTATCCCAATCCAGGGGCACATGCCAGCACCACCCCCTATTTACTGGACGTACAGAGCAACTTGCTCGACGGGCTTGATAGCCGGATGGTGATCCCGCTGCGAAGCCTTGAACACTTCGCAAAGGTCAAACTCCCCACGCGGCTTACGCCGGTTCTCAAAATCAACGGAAAGGATTACTTTTTGGAAACACCCAAGATGGGTGCCGTTCCGAATCGCATTCTTAAGAATTCGACGGCATCTCTATCCGACCAGCAAAAGCAAATCACCGGTGCCTTGGATTTTCTCTTCCAAGGTTACTGAACGGTGCCTGGTCGATCAGGCCATGCAACCGCCCTGTCACCCTCACTGCACCACTTGCGCCAGCTCACCTTTTGAATATCGGGCCGCCACGACCTGCAAGGTATCACCCTTGATCTTGGCGCCCTGGCCTTCGCAGCCGAACTCCATATAGCGCTGTTTGCAGATGCTCTTGGCCGCTTCGCGGGCGGGTTTGAGCCAGTCGCGGGCGTCGAATTTCTCGGGGTTCTCGAACATGAATTTGCGCACTGCTGCAGTCATGGCCAGGCGAATGTCGGTGTCGATGTTGATCTTGCGCACGCCGAACTTGATGGCCTTCTGAATCTCTTCCACCGGCACGCCGTAGGTCTCTTTCATCTTGCCGCCATATTGGTTGATGATGGCCAGCAAATCCTGCGGCACGCTGCTCGATCCATGCATCACCAAGTGGGTGTTGGGCAGGCGCTGGTTGATTTCCTTGACACGGTCAATGGCCAGGATGTCGCCGGTGGGCTTGCGCGTGAACTTGTAAGCGCCGTGACTGGTACCAATGGCAATGGCCAGTGCGTCGAGCTGGGTGCGCTTCACAAAATCGGCGGCCTGCTCGGGGTTGGTCAGCAACTGCTCACGCGTCATGGTGTCGTCAGTGCCATGGCCGTCTTCCTTGTCGCCCTTCATGGTCTCCAGACTACCCAGGCAACCGAGTTCACCTTCGACCGTGACGCCAGTGGCGTGGGCCATTTCGACTACTTTGCGGGTGACTTCGACGTTGTATTCGTAGCTGGCAATGGTTTTGCCGTCACCTTCCAGACTGCCGTCCATCATGACCGAACTGAAGCCCAAATTGATGGCACCCTGGCAAATTTCGGGGCTCTGGCCATGGTCCTGGTGCATGACCAGCGGAATGTTCGGATAGGCCTCAATGGCGGCCTGGATCAAGTGCTTGATGAAGGCTTCCCCTGCGTACTTGCGGGCACCCGCACTGGCTTGCAGGATGACGGGGGCGCCGACCTCTTTGGCAGCCTCCATGACGGCCTGAACCTGCTCCAGGTTGTTGACGTTGAAGGCCGGAATGCCGTAGCCGTTGGCAGCGGCGTGGTCCAGCAGTTCGCGCATTGAAACGAGTGCCATGGGAGTCCCCTATGAAGTTGGTAACCGCTTGGTAACTTGTACCGATATGCGGATTTTAACCCTCTACTCCACCTGGCAAATCTTCAGCATGTTGGTGCCGCCCGGCGATCCCATGGGCTCGCCACACGTAATCGCGTACACGTCTCCCTTTTGCACAATGCCACGGGCCTTGAGATGGTTTTCGGCCTCACGCAGAGCGGTATCGCGGTCCGCACTGGTGTCGACAAACAGCGGGCGCACATTGCGGTACAGCGCCATTTTTCGCTGCGTTACCACTTTGGAAGTCAACGCGTATATCGGCACGCGGATCAGGTGGCGGCTCATCCATAAGGCGGTGGAGCCACTGTCCGTCATGGCCACAATGGCTTTGGCGCCGAGGTGGTGAGCGGTAAACAACGCACCCATGGCAATGGTCTGGTCAATGCGCTGAAAGGTTTTGCCAGTGAAATCCGCCTCGATTTCGAAGTCTTCATGCCCTTCAGCCGCGTGGCAAATCTTTGCCATCTCGACGATGGTTTCGAGCGGATACTTCCCCGCCGCCGTCTCGGCTGACAGCATAACGGCATCGGTGCCGTCGAGCACCGCATTGGCCACGTCGCTCACCTCCGCGCGGGTGGGCACCGGGTTGGTGATCATGGATTCCATCATCTGGGTGGCGGTGATGACCACGCGGTCATGCTCGCGGGCCAGCTTGATCATGCGTTTTTGCAGGCCGGGAACAATCGCATTGCCCACCTCGACGGCCAGATCACCACGTGCCACCATGATGCCATCACTGGCCAACAAGATTTCCAACAATTTGGGGATGGCTTCTGCACGTTCGATCTTGGCTATCAGGCCGGGCTTGTGGTTGTATTCGGCAGCCGCCACGTTGCATAACTGCCGGGCCATTTCCATGTCAGTCGCGTTCTTCGGAAAGCTCACCGCCACATAGTCGGCCTGAAAGCTCATCGCCGTGCGGATGTCATCCATATCCTTGGCCGTCAGGGCCGGCGCGGTCAGCCCACCGCCCTGTTTATTGATGCCCTTGTTGTTGGACAGCTCGCCGCCAAGTTTGACGGTGGTGTGGACTTGCTCACCCTTGACGGCGTCCACGGTGATCACAATCAGGCCATCATTGAGCAGCAGGATGTCGCCGGCTTTCACTTCGCGCGGCAAGGCTTTGTAGTCCAAACCCACCGCATCAATATCGCCCAGTTCGGTGCGCGCGGCGTCGAGTATGAATTTTTGCCCCGGCTCCAGAAAGACTTTGCCGTCGGCAAACTTGCCGACACGAATCTTGGGGCCTTGCAGGTCGGCCATGATGGCCACTTCACGGCCGGCACGGTGCGCGGCTTCACGGACCAGGCGTGCCCGGTCGATGTGGTCCTGGGCCTTGCCGTGGCTGAAGTTCAGCCGCACCACGTTAACGCCGGCACGAATCATTTGCTCCAGCAATGCGGGGTCGCTGGATGCGGGGCCCAGGGTGGCAACAATCTTGGTAGCGCGACGTGGCATGTAATGGTCTCCTCTTATGTGGCGATCATTCTCACACGGAAGCCCCTACCGTGCGGTTACACAGCACCGTCAACTTGCATATGACTTTGCGCTCGGAACGTTGCAACGCAACCACGGGCCAGGCGTTTGATGGGAAATGGCATGGCGTGCTGGGGTAATCGCCACTTCTGACTTTGCGCAAGGTGTGGTTCAATCCAAATTCCCAGATACGATCGCCGCACCGCACCCGCCTGCCCATGACCACCCTTGACACACCAATGGAAGCACTGCTTGACAGCTCCCATGGCAAGCCCAAGTTGCTGGTGGTAGACGACCAGCCTATCAACATCCAGGTCATGCACCAGGTATTTGGAAGTGACTACCAGGTCTTTATGGCGACCAGCGGAGCCCAGGCGCTGGCGATCTGTAAGTCCAACCCGCCCGACCTGGTGCTCTTGGACATTGTTATGCCGGGCATGGATGGGTTTGAAGTCTGCGGCCAATTGAAAGCCAATGACGCGACCCGCAACATCCCCGTAATTTTTGTCACAGCCCACACGGATGCGGCACAGGAAACCCATGGTTTGAGCCTTGGTGCCGTGGACTTCATTGCCAAACCCGTAAACCCTGCGGTTGTACGGGCCAGAGTCAAAACCCAGCTGACGCTGAAATTTCAATCAGACCTGTTGCGCAAGCTGGTCTTTCTGGACGGGCTGTCTGGCGTATTCAATCGCCGCTATTTTGACCAGCAATTGGGCGTGGAATGGATGCGCTCGGCGCGCAGCAACTCACCTTTGTCCATCATCATGATTGACGTGGACCATTTCAAGCTCTTCAATGACCGGTATGGGCACCAGGCGGGAGACGACTGTCTTCGCCAGATTGCCGTGACCCTCAAGTCGTGCCTGAAACGCCCGGCCGACCTGGTGGCACGGTATGGGGGCGAAGAATTCGCGTGCATCCTGCCCGATACACCATTCGATGACGCCATGATGCTGGCCAACGAATTGGAGCGAAAGGTTCGCGCACAGCATATTCCACATGAGGTCTCAACGGTGGGTCCCATGGTGACGGTCAGTGTGGGTTTGGCGACCCGCACACTGGACTCGGTCGGCGACGCCGTACAACTGGTAGGCTTGGCCGACGCACAGTTGTACCACGCCAAACAGAACGGCCGAGGCCGCGCCTGCGGCGCAATTTTGGGTGCCAGCGCCCGTGGATGACCCAAGCCAGCGACTCTGTTGTCTAATATCCGGACATGAAGAATAGTGCCGCGTCCCGCTCTGCCAGTCTGATTGACCACTTGGTCCGCCTCAGTGGCATGCGCAAGCGCGACGATTTGTTGGGTGGCATTACCCTGGCGCTCCTGGAAACCATGGGTGCAAGCAAGGTGGAAGTATTCAGCCTGGTGCACGATGAAAACAAGCGCTTCTGGCTGCCTCTGACACAAGCCCTGCCGGGCCGTAGCGTTCGCTTTGTGTCGGATCCCATGCGTGTAGAACACAACATGATGTCATCGATCGAGAGCGACCCGGAACGACTCCAGTGTCTGGACCGGGTTGAAACTGTTGCAAGCACACCGACGCCAGCGCGGTCCGCGCACCTGACGCGGTTTCCCATGACACTGGCAGAAGGTGCAACCCTATGGGGAGTGGCGGAAATCGAGTCCCAGCAAGCCGTGTCTCAAGCCGAAATGATGGATGTCACGCGTCTTCTGTCGATGTACGGAAATATGCTCGACATGCTCGACTACAGCGAGTGTGACGCGCTGACCGGGTTGTGGAACCGCAAACCCTTTGATGACCTGTTCTATAAGGCTCTGAAGCCGATTGAGCCCACCGATTCCGACCATTCGCCCGATGGCGTGGAGCACCGGGCGACGACGTCACCTTCCAATTTTTGGCTAGCCATGGTGGATATTGACCACTTCAAGCAGGTCAATGATACCTATGGACACCTGATCGGAGACGAGGTGCTGATTCTGGTCGCGCGCCTGCTGAAGACATCGTTTCGGGCGTACGACCGTGTCTACCGATTTGGCGGCGAAGAGTTTTTGGTGGTGCTGCGCAGTGGCGACCACGATGCCGCCGTGCGGGCGGTCGAGCGCTTTCGCACCAACATGGCCAACTACAACTTTCCCCAGGCTGGGCGCATTACCGCCAGCGTGGGGGTGACCGAAATTGTGTCGGGTGACTCACCGGCTGCGGCTTGCGAACGCGCCGACCAGGCCGTCTACTACGCCAAGCACCACGGCCGCAACCAGGTTTGCAGCGAAGCCGATCTGGTGCGCCGGGGCCTGCTCAAGGTCGATCTCAAGGTGGGCGACGTCGAGCTGTTTTGACGATTCTGCGAAAAGCATGCAGCGCTATTGGCCGCTAACCCTCGCAAACATTACATCTAACGCTATAATTTTAATAGCAATTAGCCTGCAGCACGACGCGTGAGCACTTCAAACGCAGGCAAGGTTTTTCCCTCCAGCACCTCCAGGAAGGCGCCACCACCGGTGCTGATGTAACCCACCTGATCCTCGATGCCATATTTGGCGATAGCCGCCAGGGTGTCGCCGCCGCCCGCGATGGAAAAGGCACTGGAATCCGCAATCGCCTGTGCGATCACTTTGGTACCGTTCTCAAAGGCCGCAAACTCAAAGACGCCAACCGGGCCGTTCCAGACAATGGTGCCAGCCTTCTTCAACTGGTCGGCCAGAGTCTGGGCGGTTTGCGGGCCGATATCCAGAATCAAATCATCATCGGCGACGTCCGTTGCCGCCTTGACGGTCGCGACCGCATCGGCTGAAAAGGTCTTGGCCGTGACCACGTCGGTTGGGATGGGCACGGCGGCACCGCGGGCCTTCATGGCCTCGATCACTGCGGTGGCGTCGGCCAGTAGCGCGGGCTCGGCCAGACTCTTACCAATCTTCAGGCCGGCGGCCAGCATGAAGGTGTTGGCAATGCCACCGCCCACGATAAGCTGGTCGACATTGGCCGCCAGGCTCTTCAAAATCGTGAGCTTGGTCGACACCTTGGAGCCAGCAACGATGGCCACCAGTGGGCGTTTGGGCGCCAGCAGGGCTTTGGAGATAGCGTCCATCTCGGCCGCCAACAAAGGGCCGGCGCAGGCAATCGGGGCGTACTCGGCAATACCATAGGTGCTGGCCTCGGCACGGTGCGCGGTGCCAAAGGCGTCGTGCACAAAGATATCGCACAGGGCCGCCATCTTGCGGGACAGTGCTTCGTCGTTCTTCTTTTCGCCCTTGTTGACGCGGCAATTTTCCAGCATCACCAGTTGGCCAGCCTGCACCTGCACACCGTCGACCCAGTTGGCCACAACGGGAATCGTGCGGCCCATCAGCTCACCCATGCGCGCGGCGACCGGCGCCAGAGAGTCAGCAGACGTGAATGCGCCTTCCGTAGGACGACCCAGGTGCGACGTCACCATAACGGCCGCACCCGCGTCCAGCGCCATCTGGATGCACGGGATGCTGGCCCGGATGCGCGTGTCTTCGGTAATGTGCCCTGTATCGTCCTGCGGTACGTTCAAATCGGCGCGGATGAAAACGCGCTTGCCGGCCACTTGGCCACGGGTACACAGATCGGAGAAACGGATGACGTTCATACAAAGACCTCAATCAGGAAAGTTGACCGAATTGTAGAAGAGCAGCGACCCGCGCCGCGGCGCAGCGTTGGGGCAACATCTTCACCAACCCAGCCCGACGTGCAGGGGCAGGTATACGGCCATGCCGACAGCAATCGTGCCCAGCACCACCTGACCGGCCCCCTTGCGCCAGACAAAGTAGGCCACCCCGGCTGCAGCGGCATACAGCCGGGCATCCCGCAAAGAATGGATCAGTGCGCCTTGCGTCATCACGATTTCAGGCACGATCACGGCAGACAGGGCGGCTATCGGCGCGTATTGCAGGCCCCGTTGCGCCCAATGCGGCAAGTCCCAGGGCTTCTGGGACAGGAAGAAAAACGCCCGCGACAGCACCGAGACGCACGCCAGTGCCAGGATGGTGAGCAGATTCCAGGGATTACTGTCACCCGTGAAGAATTCGGACATGCTCAATGACCCCCGCCTTGCGGCGTTGCGGGACCATGCGAGGCAGTCTTCTCCAGCAGCAGGCACACCAACACCGAGGCTGCGATGGCGGTCAGGATATTGAGCTTCAGTGGTAGTGCAAATGCCGCCACCGCAGCCGTGCCCGCCACGGCGGCCGAAATCCAGCGCAGCCGCGTGGATGCCAGTGAACACAGCATGCCCAGCAAGGCCAAAATACCGGCAAAACCCAAACCCCAGTGCGTCGGAATGGCATTGGCCAGCACCACCCCCACCACACTGCATGCGGTCCAGGTGAGCCAGTTGGTTCCGCCGTTGCCGACCAGGTAGGCCATCTGCCCGCGTTGACCCGCGACTTCGTCGGCGGGCAACGCAAAGCGGCGGACGAACAGCACATAGGTCAAGTCTCCGGTCAGATAGCCCGCCAGCAGTCGATCCCGCAGCGGCAAATGCATGACGTAGGGGCGCATGTGCACGCTGAACACCACAAACCGCAGGTTCACACAAAGCGCCGTGGCCAGAACCACCCACATCGGCGCACCGGCCAGAATCAGGGGGATGGCGGCCAACTGCGCACTTCCAGCAAACACAATGCCGGCCATGAGCAGCGCCTCGACCGTGCTCATGCCGGACTTGACCATGGCCACTCCGGTCATCAGGCCCCAGGCAGCGATGCCGGGCGCGACGCCCAGCATGTCCACAACGCCCCGGTGAAACTCGGGATCGCGGCGATAGGCGCGCTGAAGAATCATGGGGCGGCGGCTGGCAGGCCAAAACGCATGCCAGCCTGCAGACCAAACCCGCGCACAAAGTCGGCGACCGCCAGCCGCTTGCCACCGGGACGCTGCAGTTCGGTCAAAGTTACTACTGAATGCATAGCAACAACATCAATACCGTCGAGGGCTACCGCCAAGATAGCCCCTGTGCTTTCGGGCACCGCCGCGGGCTCCCCAGCGCCGTCCTCGCCCGTATCGGCAACCCGCGCGCCCCATACCTTGATGACTTCACCGTTCAGGGTGGCGGAAGCGCCCGGAAACGGATTGAATGCCCGCACCCGCCGCACAATTTGTTCTGCGCTCTGGTGCCAATCGATCGCAGCTTCGTGTTTCTCGATCTTATGGGCGTAGGTCACCCCGTCCTCGGGCTGGCGAATGGGCTTCAGGCGCCCCGCTGCCGCCAGATCCAGCGCCATCACAATCAGTTTTCCGCCCAGATCGGCCATGCGGTCGTGCAAGGTGCCGGTAGTGTCGGTCGCCACGATGGGCAGGCTGTGCATGAGCAGCATGTCGCCGGTGTCCAGCCCCGCATCCATCTGCATGATGGTGACGCCGGTCTCGGCATCGCCGGCTTCAATGGCCCTGTGAATGGGCGCTGCCCCACGCCAACGCGGCAGGAGCGAGCCGTGGATATTCAAACAGCCAAGCTTCGCTCGCTGCATGAGCGCCGCCGGGCCGCCCAAAGGCGCAAACTCCCCTTCGGGGGGCAGCGCACCACGCGCAGCGGGAAGCGTGGGGGCCATATCTTCCAAGACCCACTGCGGCAAAATCAGGCCATAGGCCGCCACCACCATCACGTCTGCCTGTGCGTCGGCAATGGCTTGTCGTGCCTCGGCGGCGTCTTGCGGGTATTTGCCGTCGAGCCGCAGGCTGCGCGGCTGCGCTACGGGGATGCCATGGTCCAGCGCGAACTGTTTGACCGCGGAGGCGTGGAGCTTCATGCCCCGGCCCGCCGGGCGATCCGGTTGGGTCAGTACCAACGCAATGGTATGGCCGCTCGCGTACAAGCGCTCAAGCGCGACCCGGGCAAATTCAGGAGTCCCGGCAAAAATGATCCTCACTGCACGACTCCCGGTGGCCGGGTGCTCACTGGGCATCCTCGCGCTGGGCCTTGAGCATTTTCTTCTTGATTCGGTTGCGCTTCAGGGGCGACAGGTATTCCACAAATACCTTGCCCATCAAATGGTCCATTTCGTGCTGGATGCAAACCGCCAGCAATTCATCCGCTTCAATGGTGCGGGGTTGACCCGTCAGGTCCAGCGCGCGGACATGCACGGCGTCAAAACGCTCAACCCCGTCGTAGATGCCCGGCACGGACAGGCAGCCTTCTTCATTCAGATGGGTAGACGGGCTGGTCCAGACCAGCTCGGGGTTGATCAGCACCAAGGGTTCGTCTCGTTCCTCTGACACGTCGATCACAATGACCCGTTCATGGACATCCACCTGCGTGGCAGCCAGCCCGATACCTTTGGCGTCGTACATGGTTTCGATCATGTTGGTAACCAACAGGTGGACACGTTCATCGACCGTGGCTACCGGCTTGGCAACTTTGTGTAACTTGGGGTCGGGATAGCAAAGAATGGGGAGTAGCATAGTAGTCTCTCAATTGTGGCTATTTTCGCCACTTTTGAACGATAGCGCACCCTCAGATGGCTAAAAACGTTGCCGAATCAAGGGCTTGAGCGCAAAATCGCGCGTAACTTATCAAGTTATTTCCTGGAAATACAGCACGCTATGACGACACAACATATGGGCAAATCCACCGTGGCACTCGCCAAGCTGGCCGCGCTGGCCGCTGTGGCCAGTACTTTGGTGACCACTTCGGGATGGGCCCAGAACTTCCCGATCTCTGCAGCGCAGAAGCAGACGGCGAATGAAGTTGCGCAAAAGGGCGTGCCGCTCAGCGAGCTGGCGGCCAATGCGCCAGAGCGCTACACCATCAAATCCGGCGACACCCTGTGGGCGATCTCTCGCCTCTACCTGAAGAGCCCCTGGCGCTGGCCCGAACTGTGGGGCATGAATCTTGAAGACATCAAGAACCCGCACCGCATATACCCTGGCCAGGTTCTGGTCCTGGTCCGCAAGGACGGCTTTGCCAGCCTGCGTGTAGAAGGCGAACAAAGCGATCCCCCAACGGTGAAAGTGTCCCCGCGCACCCGCTACGAGATGTTGTCCGACGGCGCATTGCCGACTTTGCGGTCCAACATTATTGAAGCCTTCCTGGCGGAACCCATCATTGTCGACGAGGCTGGCCTGCAATCTGCCGCGCGTATCGTGGCCGCTCTGGAAAGCCGTGTTCTGATCACCCGAGGTGACCGTGCGTATGCACGCGGTCCCGAAGGCACGCCCCTTTTGGACGACCAGGGGAAGGACCAGCAGTTTCGCGTCTTCCGCAACGCAACTCCCTTGAAAGACCCGACCACCGGGGAAGTGCTGGGCTACGAAGCACAATACGTCGGCAAGGCCACACTGGTCCGCGGCGAGGGCAAAGGTGAGGTCGAGAACCGAGACGGTACACAGAGCGTAGCCGTTGTGCCTGCCACCATCGACATCGTTGGTGCGAAGGAAGAGATGCGCGTTGGTGACCGATTGTTGCCCGAGCCCCCCAGACAGTTGCAGACCTACACCCCTCGCGCGCCCGTTGGCAAAGTGGAAGGCCGGATTGTGTCTGTGTACGGCAACGCTGTCATCAACGCGGGTCAAAACCAAGTTGTTGCGATCAACAAGGGAACGTCCGACGGCATGGAGCCCGGCATCGTGCTGGCTATTTTGAGCGACGGCGCACGGGTCGTTGACAAATCTGACCCGAGCCGCCCTGTGATGAAGCTCCCGGACGAACGCAATGGACTATTGATGGTGTTTCGCACGTTCGAACGACTGTCGTATGCCTTGATTCTAGAGATTACTGACGGTGTCCGGGTCGGCGACCGCTTGGTCAGCCCAAGACAATAGAGTCCGCTGGCAAGTGCGTCGTTCTCGGCGGTTTGCCCGGCTGACAGGACTTTAGACTCATGGATCGCGAAGAGCTGGCCGCGTGGTTGCGCCTGCAGTTGACGCCTGGAGTGGGCGACTCCACAGCTCGGCGCTTGCTCGCTGCATTCGGCTTGCCACACAACGTGTTTGCGGCTTCTTCGCTGGCGCTTGCCCATATAGCCACAGCTGCACAGTGTGCAGCATTGCAGCGGGAACCCGCAGATCTGCCGGCCCTTCTGGAAACAACCTGGCAGTGGTTACAGGCCAACGACGATCAGCACCGCGTGTTGACACTGGGTGATCCAACCTATCCTCAATCGCTATTGAATATGGAGGATCCACCCCTTCTGTTGTATGGCATGGGGACTGCTGCTGCATGGCATGAGGGCGGCTTGTCCACTTGTATGCCCCGCTGTGTTGCGGTGGTAGGCAGCCGCAATCCAACGCCGCAGGGGGCGGCAAACGCACGGCAGTTTTCCGAGGCTTTGGCGCGCGGCGGACTAACGGTTGTTTCCGGCTTGGCTTTGGGAGTGGATGGTGCAGCGCATGAAGGGGCATTGGCGGGGGCGATGGATGGTCAACTGGCAACCATTGCGGTGGTTGGCACAGGACTGGACCGCGTTTACCCCAAGCAGCATCTCGATCTGGCGCATCGGATTGCCCAGCGCGGTATTCTGCTCAGTGAGTATCCTCTGGGCACTCCGCCGCTTTCGTCAAATTTCCCCAAACGCAATCGGATCATTGCGGGACTGTCCCGGGGCACACTGGTAGTAGAAGCCGCACTCAAATCAGGCTCCCTGATCACCGCCAGACTGGCTTCCGAGCAGGGCAAAGACGTGTTTGCAATTCCTGGCTCTATCCATACCGCCCAGTCACGCGGATGCCACGCCTTGATCAAGCAGGGCGCCAAACTGGTGGAGAGTGCCCAGGATGTTCTTGAGGAACTGTTACCCGACAACTTCCCATCCGCTACTGGCGCAGCAATGGGGACCGGTGATGGGCGATCATCTGATGGTCTTTTTGATGCCGTAGATTCAGACGACCCGGTTTTGGACGCTCTTGGTTTTGATCCGGCGGGGCTGGACGCCCTGCAGGCCCGAACCGGCATGTCCACCGCCGACTTACAGGCACGCCTGATGGAACTGGAGATCCATGGGCAAGTCGCGCGTTTACCGGGCGGTTTGTTCCAGCGCATGGGCCGTGCCTGAGGCCCCCGCACCCTTGATCAGTCGGCTAAACGAGAAATAGCAGGTAAATTCAGCCGGCTTCCAAATGGCGTGATCTTCTGCGCTATATTGGGACCATGTTTGAAGTGCTTGTCTTCGTTTACGAAAACTACTACGCTGGCGATAGTTGTCCCGAACCAGCACACCTGGAGCGAAAACTCAACGCCGTCGGATTTGAATCCGAGGAAATTGAAGACGCCCTGGTCTGGCTAACCGGTCTCAACAATGCGGCACGCGGCTCTAAGGGCTTTGCAGGTACCTCACAGTTGGCCGCACCTGAACCTTGGTTGCGCGAACCCTCTCTGACCAGCGTTCGCGTCTATCCTGTCGCCGAGCAGAACCATCTTGGGGTTGAATGCTTGGGATTCATCAGTTTTCTGGAGTCTGCCGGTGTCTTGCCGGCATCGATGCGCGAAGTCGTTATTGAGCGGGCCATGGCGGCCCCAGGATCGCCGGTTTCACTGGATGACCTCAAGATCATCATTCTGATGGTGTACTGGAGCTTTGGCCAGGAACCCGATGCATTGGTTCTGGATGAACTCTGCGACGACACCAGTGATCGCGTGGCACATTAAATCGAGCCCCACGCTCCCTACGCCTAAGCCATCAGGCGTTCAGGGTTCGCATCAATCTTGGATAGGGCATCGCGGGTCGCCCGAACCGTCAAGGTTTCTTCTTCTTGCGGCAACAGCAGCCCGGCCTGCAGGTAGGCAGCCAGTCGACCACCCTGGATAAGATAGCTCTTGCCGGAGCTCGACGCGAACAAATTCAAATGTTTGCGGTCACTGCGCCACGCAAATTGCACCTGGGTAATCTGGTTGTTGTGGTCCAAAGTAAACCACGACCCCAACTGCAATTCCTGCGCCCAGGCTACCATCGCGGCAGTCGGTTTGGAGCCGCCATTGCCCACCACTTCGATGGCCGAGGCGTCGATGCCCAGCATCATCTCGATGCTTTCAGCGTCCAGCGGCAAATCTCCCATACCGTCTTCACTGACAAAGTCTTCCAGATTGCCCAAGCGTTGGGCCATGGCGTCAATTTTGGCTTGTGGTATTGCCTGTGTCTTGGACAGGAAAGCATCGGCCAGTGTGTCGCTGACGGTCTTGATATGTGCGTCTTGCTCGCTTGGTGCCATCGCCAGTAGCGTCATACCGGAACGCAAACGAAGTAACAGATTGGGCAAGTCCTGAATCACACGGGCTCGGTCCGCTCGATTGGGTTTGGCGCTGGCAGCCCACACCAAATCGGTTGCGGACTTCTTGAGGGTGAGGGTATCTTTGTGCTGAGGGCCTTTGCGTACAGCAGCGACTGCTAGTACCTCAGCCCAAACTTTGAACAAGAACTCCCGTATCTCATCGCGCACCGGCATGTCCTTGAGCATGTTGCGCATTTCAATGGTGTACTGAATGGCCAGTGTCTCTTTTTGCTCCACCTGTTGCGCCACACTCACCACTTTTTGGGTTGCACCCTTTTCGGTCAGGTACTTGGAAAGGAACTTCTGAAACTCTTCGTAAACTACTTGGTAGACCTTCTTGCCGGTCTCAGGATACTGCTCGATCACCTGCACAATGCGCTTGATTTCGAGCTCCATGGCATTGCCCTGGATACCAGTGGAATCAAATCCCATCACGCATGAGCCCATCCGATCGATCAGCAATCGAGCAGGGTGCGTTGTAGTGCCCAAAAAGTCAGGATCTTCTAGCGCCATGCGCAACACCGGCATTTGCAGACGTGCAAACCACACGCGAATACCGGGAGGAATACGGTCCTCCGCAAGAATGGCCTGGAACATCAAGGCAACAATTTCGATGGTCGCCTTCTCGCCCTTGGTCTCGGCCTTTTTCTTCAGTTCCGCCGTCTTCTCCCGCAAATCACCCGCAACGCGGGCAACCCCTGCAGGGCTATAGTCTTCATACAGAGTGCCGCCGCTTGCGTAACTCGATGCCTGTCCAGGCCGTGGCGGTGCCATCGCGGCCGCCAACGCCGGTGACGGAGCCTGGTGGTGTGCTGTACCAGTGAAATCGCCACCGGCATGATTGACAAACAAACGCCGTATCTGGCCAATGACCCCCTGCGCCCGACTACGCGCACGCGCCATGGGCGAATGAGCCGTCATCATGCGGGTTTCTTCAGACGCGGAATTGCCCTGCCCAATGTTGTTTTGCAAGCCGGAGGACTGTTTCCAGAATGGCGTGGGTGAGGACGTTGTAGGATTGGGGCCAGAAGGCCGCTCAATCTGTGCTCCGGGCTGCGAAGGCGCCTTTGCACCCCAGCCCAAACGCCCCCCAAAAAAACCAGCACCCGCGCCCTGAGGCCCGGGCGCACCACCGGCTTCACTGTTGCCGGAACCGTCACGCGGCCCATTGCCGCCTTGCTGCGACGGCCCTTGGGCATATCCACCGTGCGAAGGGTTGCCCTGCGGATAGCCGCCATGAGAATAGGCATCGCCGCCACCGGCTTGCCCCAAATCACCCGGCGCTGTATTCCGGCCTTCCGCAGGTTGCTGGGAAGCACCAGGCGGTGCAGGCGGCCTTGCACGAGGCGCTGCACTGCGCGGGGGGCTTTTGACCCGATCCTTGAGCTCAATCGTAGGCATGACGCCCTTCTTGATTAGCACTTCGTTGGCACTGGCGTAGGCTGTCTTCAGACGCTCGATCAAAAGCTTTTGCACCACGTCATTGACCATAGCCCAGGAGTCCCCCGGCATACCTGAATTGGCCCATTGCTCGACCATCAACAGCACCAGCACTTCGGGACGGAACAGGTCGTTCAACGCCAACTCTTCTGTGCCTTCAAGGAACTGCATGCGCAAACGAAGGTCTTCGAGCTGGCTGTTCACTTTTTCCATCACGGCCATGACCATGCGGGAGGCCAATATCTTGTTTTCAACAACCTCGGTTCCTACCAGCTGCAAACCCATCACTTCAGGGTCGGCTGCTTTCTTCTTGTTCGGCGGGTCCAGGCATTCGCGCCAGACCTTCATCGTGCCCTCCAGCCAGATGGGCCGGCACTTCTTGTAAGCCATCCAGACGTCGCGACGATCCTGGCTTTCCCGTGCGTTGGACGGCGCATCCATCAAGGTGGTAATTTGGTCCAATACCGCGACGCCGATTTCGGACATGGCCTGTCCGGCCTCGGCCAGAAAGCGCTCGCGCAACGCCCGGGCAAACTGCTGCCTGGGGGTGAGACTGGAATTACCGGGTGCTATGGCCATAGATCAGGAGCCGTTTATACCGTCGCGCCCGCATTGGGGTCGGCAGGATCCCCTTCTTTCTTGATCGGCCCCTTGATCAAGTCTTCCCGCTGGATACCCAGCCACATCGCAATGGCTGCGGCCACAAACACCGAGGAGTAGATGCCAAACAAGATGCCAATAGTCAGGGCCAATGCAAAGTAGTGCAGTGTCGCCCCACCAAACAGCAACATGGACAGCACCATCAATTGCGTGCACCCGTGGGTGATGATGGTGCGGCTGATGGTGGACGTGATTGCGCTGTCGATGATTTGCTCGGTATTCATTTTGCGGAAACGCCGGAAATTCTCACGAATGCGGTCAAAAATCACCACCGATTCATTCACAGAATAACCGAGTACCGCCAGTACCGCGGCCAACACCGGCAAGGAAAATTCCCACTGAAAGAAAGCAAAAAAGCCCAGAATGATGATCACATCGTGCAGGTTGGCAATGATGGCGGCAACCGCGAACTTCCACTCGAAACGAATCGCCAAATACAGCATGATGCCCACGACCACACTGGCCAGGGCCTTGAGACCGTCGGCTGCCAATTCGTCTCCCACCTGGGGACCCACAAATTCGGTACGTTGCAGTTTGGCACTGGCATCACTGGCCTTGAGGGTCTCAAAAACGCGCTCGCTTTGCGCACCGGAGGTACTGCCTTTTTGCACCGGCATGCGAATGAGCACATCCCGGGAAGTGCCAAAGTTCTGCACCTGCACGTCATTGATGCCCAAGGCTGCAACCCTGGCGCGAATGGCATTGAGGTCAGCTGGCTGTGAGTAGCTCACCTCCATCAGGGTCCCGCCAGTGAACTCGACAGACAAATGCAAGCCACGCGAGAACAGGAAAAAGACGGCCGCGAGAAACGTAACCAGCGAAACCAGATTGAACACCAACGCATTCCGCATAAACGGAATGTCGCGGTGTATTTTGAAAAATTCCATGCCTAATCCCCTTAGTTTGTCGCAACCTGATTCTGAGAATCAGGGCGCCAAACCGTACCTATGGACACATTTTTTAATTTCTTCTGCCGACCGTACCACAAATTTACCACGCCACGAGAGAAGAAAACACCCGAGAACATGCTGGTCAATATGCCCAGGCAGTGCACCACGGCAAACCCGCGCACAGGTCCCGAACCAAATGCCAGCAAAGCCAGTCCGGCGATAAGGGTCGTGACGTTGGAGTCAATGATGGTCGCCCACGCGCGGTCGTAACCCGCGTGAATGGCCGCCTGCGGCGATGCGCCGCCTCGAAGCTCTTCGCGCACCCGCTCGTTGATCAGCACATTGGCATCAATGGCCATGCCCAGCACCAGTGCCATGGCCGCCATCCCAGGCAACGTCAGTGTGGCTTGCAACATGGAAAGGACCGCTACCAGCAACAGTAAATTGAACGCAAGCGATACGCTGGAAATTATCCCGAACAGCATGTAGTACGCGCACATGAAGACTGTCACCGCCAAAAACCCCCAGGTCACGCTATTGAAGCCCTTGGCAATGTTTTCGGCGCCCAGGCTGGGTCCGATAGTCCGCTCTTCGATAATTTCCATGGGTGCGGCAAGGGCCCCGGCGCGCAACAACAGGGCAGTGTCAGTGGCTTCCATCGAAGTCATGCGACCAGAAATTTGCACTCTGCCGCCGCCAATTTCAGAACGGATGACCGGCGCAGTTACCACTTCGCCCTTGCCCTTTTCAAACAGCAAAATAGCCATGCGCTTGTTGATGTTCTCGCGGGTCACGTCACGAAAAATGCGGGCGCCCTTTGCATCCAGCGACAAATTGACTGTGGGTTCCTGAGTCTGGCTATCAAAACCAGGCTGGGCATCGGTCAAATTGTCGCCGGTCAGAATAACCTGCTTCTTCACGATGATGGGCGATCCATTGCGCTCCGGGTAGCGCTCTGAGCCAAAGGGAACCGCCCCGGTACCCAGCTCGGCTGAACGGGCCTCGGTGCCCTCATCGACCATGCGGACTTCCAGCGTGGCGGTACGGCCCAGAATATCTTTGGCCTTGGCCGTATCTTGCACACCGGGCAACTGCACCACGATGCGGTCCAGCCCTTGCTGCTGGATCACCGGCTCCGACACGCCCAGCTCATTGATCCGGTTGTGCAGCGTAGTGATGTTTTGCTTGAGTGCCTGTTCCTGCAATTTGCGGGCCGCCACCGGCTGGATCGTCGCAACCATTTTGATGTCTGTGCCATCAGCAGACTCTACGGTGCTCAGTTCTGTGAACTGGTCCTGAACGATTCGCCTGGCTGCTTCGGCCGCTTGCGCATCGCGAAAACGGATCTCAACCGTCTGCCCGTTGCGGCTGATACCACTGTGGCGCACATTCTTTTCCCGCAAAGTGGTGCGAATGTCCCCCGCAAGCGATTCGGCTCGCTTGGACAGCGCCGCCTGCATATCGACCTGCAGCATGAAGTGGACTCCGCCGCGCAAGTCCAACCCCAGGAACATGGGCGAAGCGTGCAAGGAGGTCAACCACGCCGGCGAGCGCGACAACAGATTGAGCGCCACCACAAAGCTTGGATCATTGGCATCCGGATTGAGGGCCTTCTGAATGGCGTCCTTGGCCTTGAGCTGGACATCGGTGCTGGCAAAACGCGCCTTGATGGACGTCCCGTCCAGTGTGATCGCTTCGGCCGCGATATCGGCAGCCTTGAGTGCCTCTTCCACACGGCTCACCGCCGCCGCGTCCAGCTTCAGGGATGCCTTAGCAATCGAGACCTGTACAGCAGGGGACTCACCAAACAAATTGGGTAGGGCGAACAGGGCGCCCACCACCAGTGCGATCAGGATGATCGCGTATTTCCACACCGGGTAACGGTTCATGATCGCACTTCAGACTTGAGAAAACGTTGCAAAGAATTACTTGATGGAGCCCTTGGGCAACACTTGAACCACAGCGCTGCGCTGGACCTGAATCTCAACGCCATTGGCCACTTCCAGGCCCAGATAGCTGTCACCCAACTTGCTGACCTTGCCCAGAACGCCGCCTGCTGTAACCACTTCATCACCCTTGGCAACTGCCTCAATCATGGCCTTGTGCTCTTTCTGTTTCTTCATCTGGGGACGGATCATCACGAAGTACAACACAACGAACATCAAGATCAAGGGAAGCATGCTCATCAAGGAGGACTGCATGTCGCCCCCGGCAGCAGCAGCAGGAGCGGTTTGGGCAAAAGCAGAAGAAATGAACACTGGAAACTCCACAAAACAGAGGACAACAAGAAACCGGCCACCCTAAAAAAGGCGACGCGCGTTCGATAGAACAACCCTTGATTGTAATCGGGTAGGGCTGAATGCTGTCCTATTGGACAACTTATCCCCACGTCACCGTACTAGTTTGGTCGGTGAAACTGCTCCAGCAACAAGGTCCACTGTTGTCGCACAACAGCCAGATGGCGGGCTTTCACGTGCCCAAAACCGCGGATCTGTTCAGGCAACTGGGCAAACGCCAGCGCCGCAATCCGATTGCCGGCATTGAGTAGTGGCAACATAGCTTCCAGAGTATTTCGGTACTCCGCGACCAGCGCCCGCTCCATGCGGCGCTCTTCGGTGTAGCCAAAAACGTCCAGCGGTCCACCACGCAACACCTTCAGCGGCGCCAGCAAGCGAAAGGCACTTTGCATCCAGGGGCTATAGCTGCGTTTTTGCAGTTCTCCGGCCGCGTTGGACTTGGCCAACATGGGGGGAGCCAGATGGTAGTGCAGCTTGAAGTCTCCTTCAAACTGGGCACTCACCTTGGCCAAAAACGCGGTGTCGGTATGCAAGCGCGCCACTTCGTACTCGTCCTTGTAGGCCATCAACTTGAACAGATAGCGGGCGACTGCCTGCGTCAGCGGCAGCGCGCTGGGCTTGGGGTTCGGTGTGGCGTCGGGGATGGCGATGCGCTCCTCGGCGCGGCGCACGGTTTCGACAAAACCGGCATAGCCCGCCGCATAGGCTGCGTTTTGGTAACCGGTCAGGTAGTCCACGCGCTTGGCTACCATCGCATCCAGCGGCTCCTTGACCGGCAGCGTGAACTGCACCACCTGACCCGGGTTCAACAGCTTTTGCACGGCCGGCCAGTCCAGCGCCGCCTTGCGGCCCCAGGCGAAGGCGGTCTTGTTGTTGTCCACAGCCACTGCGTTGAGTTCAATGGCGCGAATCAGCGAGGCCAACTGCAGCGGAATCCAGCCTTTTTGCCAAGCGTAGCCCAGCATGATGGGGTTGGTGTAGATGCTGTCGCCCAGAAATTGCACGGCAATGGCATCGGCATCAAACGCGCCCACGCCACCTTCACCCACCACGCGGGCGATGTCGGCCAGGCACTCCTGCCCGGGGTTGCTCCAGTTGGGGTTGGACACAAAGGCCGCAGTGGGCGCACTGTGGGAATTCAGCGCAACATGGGTGCGGCCCTGGCGCATGCGCAGCGTGGTCTCCTTGCCTGCCACCACAATCGGGTCGCAACCAATGACGAGGTCGGCCGAGGCCATGCTGACGCGCGTGGTGCGGATGTCGTCCTGAGAGGCCGCAATCAACACGTGACTCCAGGTGGCACCACCCTTTTGCGCCAGACCGCCCGCATCCTGCGTGACGATACCCTTGCCCTCGAGATGGGCCGCCACGCCTAGCAGTTGGCCTATGGTGATAACCCCGGTTCCGCCCACTCCGGCGACGATGATGCCCCAGGCACCGCCCGCCCCGTCACCCTCTGCACCACTTGCTGCAGCATGGGTCGCCCCGATCAATTCCGGAATACGGGGCTCAGGAAGCTCCGCCACGTCCACCGGAGAGGCCCCTTGACCCTTGGCTTTTTTGCGCAGCTGCCCGCCCTCCACGGTCACAAAGCTGGGGCAAAAGCCCTTGACGCAACTCAGGTCCTTGTTGCAGCTGCTCTGGTTGATCTGGCGCTTGCGGCCAAACTCGGTTTCGAGCGGCTCCACACTCACACAATTGCTCTGCACGCTGCAGTCGCCACAACCCTCGCACACCAACTCATTGATGACCACGCGCTTGGCCGGGTCCACCAGGGTGCCGCGTTTGCGGCGACGGCGTTTCTCGGTGGCACAGGTCTGGTCGTAAATGATGACCGTCGTGCCTTTGATCTCCCTGAACTCTTTCTGAATGGTGTCCAGCAGGTCGCGATGGTGCACCGTCACGCCCTGCGCCAATTCGACGCCGCTGTACTTCTCGGGTTCGTCGGTCACGACGACGATCTTGACGGCGCCCTCGGCCCGCATGCTTTGCGCAATCTGCACCACGGAGTGCCCTTCGGCACGCTCACCAACCTGCTGTCCGCCGGTCATGGCGACTGCGTCGTTGTACAGAATCTTGTAGGTGATGTTGACCCCCGCGGCAATGCTTTGGCGTACCGCCAGCAGGCCGCTGTGGAAGTAGGTGCCGTCGCCCAGGTTCGCAAACATGTGCTGGTCGTGGCTGAACGGCTGCTGACCCACCCATGGCACGCCTTCGCCGCCCATCTGGGTAAATCCGACCGTGGCGCGGTCCATCCAAATGGTCATGAAGTGGCAGCCAATGCCGGCCATAGCGCGCGAGCCTTCGGGCACCTTGGTGCTGGTGTTGTGCGGGCAACCGGAGCAGAACCAGGGCTGGCGATCCCCCAGCTTGATCTCGGCCTTGGCCCGGTTCACTTCCAGCACCTGCATGGCGCTTTCCTTGGCGTTGAGGATGGTAAGCTGGGCGTCGATGCGCGCTGCAATATCGCTGTCCACGCCCATCAGCGTGATGCGCTTGGCAATGGCCCGCGCAATGATGGAGGGAGACAAATCGGCATTGGCCCGTAGCAGCGTGTTGGCATTCGGGTTGGCCATGCCCCACTCGCCACCGCTGCCAAAGCCGGAGCCATCGGTCTCCATCTCATTGAACTTACCCAGCACGCGCGGACGCACATCGGAGCGCCAGTTGTACAGGCCCTCCTTCAACTGGTACTCAATGACTTGGCGTTTCTCTTCCACCACCAGAATCTCCTGCAGACCGGTGGCGAATTCGCGCGTGAGCTGGGCCTCCAACGGCCACACCACACCCACCTTATGCAGGCGGATGCCGACGCGGCGGCACGTGGCGTCGTCCAGCCCCAGGTCCAACAAAGCCTGGCGCGTGTCGTTGTAGGCCTTGCCGCTGGCGATCAGGCCCAGGCGGTCGTTCGGACCTTCGATGACGTTGTAGTTCAGGCGGTTGGCGCGGATATAGGCCAGCGCGGCATACCACTTGTAGTCAAACAGCCGTGCTTCCTGTTCCAGCGCATGGTCGGGCCAACGAATGTGCAGGCCGCCCGGGGGAATCACAAAGTCAGTCGGGATCTTGATCTGCACCCGGTCCGGGTCGATCATGGCGGTGGCGCTGGATTCGACGATTTCCTGGATGGTCTTCATACCGGCCCAGACACCGGAAAAGCGGCTCATCGCAAAGGCGTGGATGCCGAGGTCCAGGATCTCCTGCACATTGGTGGGGAAGAACACTGGCGTGCCACAGGCCTTGAAGATATGGTCGCTCTGGTGGGCGGCGGTGGAGCTTTTGGAGATGTGGTCATCCCCTGCCACCGCGATCACACCACCCCAGGGTGTGGTGCCGGCCATGTTGGCGTGTTTAAAGACGTCGGAGCAGCGGTCCACGCCTGGGCCCTTGCCGTACCAGATGCCGAACACGCCGTCGTATTTGTTGCTGCCCTTGGGCGCAAAGCCGAGTTGCTGCGTGCCCCAGATGGCGGTGGCGGCCAGCTCTTCGTTGACGCCGGGCTGGAACACGACATGATGGGCTTTCAGGTATTTCTCGGCCTTTTGCAGCGACTGGTCGTAGGTGCCCAGCGGCGAGCCGCGGTAGCCGCTGATGAAGCCGGCCGTGTTCTTGCCCACACGTTGGTCGCGCACACGCTGCAACATGGGCAGCTTGACGAGCGCCTGCACACCGCTCATGAAGGCATGACCGTAGTCCAGCGCGTATTTGTCGTCCAGCGTGACGGTTTGAAGCGCCTTCAGGACATGATCGGGTAGCGGTGCATTCATGGCGGTTGTCTCCGGGGCCGGTGTTGTCTGTTGGAGGATCAGTGTAGGGAGTTCTCGTTGATATGTCTTTGCGTTTTGTACCCGCTCAAGGCTGTTCTGAGAAAGGATATTGCTGCAAAATGGCGATGTATGGAACATTTAGACAAATTCGATCTTGCAATCCTGAACGAGCTGCAAAACGATGGCCGTCTGAGCAACACCGAACTGGCGGCACGCGTCGGCCTCTCAACAGCACCCTGCTGGCGACGGGTCCGGGCACTGGAGAACAGCGGCGTCATCAAGGGCTACCGCGCAGAATTGGACCGCCAAAAAATCGGCCTGGGCGTGCTCGCCTTTGTGCGATTGGACGCGGAACGCAACACCGGAGACTCGACCCGGGCGCTGGAAGAGGCGATACAAAAACTGCCGGAGATCGTTAGCTGCCACTACATCAGCGGGTCCGGCACGTTCGAACTGCAAGTCATCAGCCAGGATCTGGACAGCTTTTCGCGGTTCGCGCGCGAGAGCCTCATCAACCTGCCCCACGTCAAGGACCTGCACACCAGCTTTTCGCTCGGCGAGGTCAAGGCCAGCAGCGCGTTGCCACTGGATCACCTCTAGCCCTCGTCGTTATTGATTATGTTGCTATTATTTGTATAGTAGCTGATGGCGGTTCGTTAACGGTGTTTTTGTATTTCCCCACTCCCCCCAACCCCCTCGCCCCGCCGGGCGAGGGGGAGCTCATGCGGACAGCCGATTTGGTGGCTGCGCGCCGAATACGGAATTACGGGCGGGACGTTGCCAACGTGGTTTGCGTTCGAAGATTTCGCTCGGGGGAGTTCCGATCGCCGGGATCGGTTTGGCGGAGCGGCTATTGGTCAATTTGACCTGTAGCCCCCGTAGAATATACGTGTATCGCTATAAATATAGTAGCAATTCACCGCCCGGTGCTCGGAACTGCGACTGCTGAAGTCTGGGCGCGAAGAAAACCGTGGCAACCTCACGCCCGAAATTCCGTAGCCGGCGCAACACAATCAAATCGGCTGTTAAAGCTCCCCCTCGCCCGGCGGGGCGAGGGGGTTGGGGGGAGTGGGGAGTTAGAAGCCAGAAGTTGGAAGTTGGGTATGGGCGAGCCGGAAGCCTCAGCGCGACAACACCTGCCGAATCGTGGCGCCGAGTTCTTCGGCCACAAACTTGGCAATGTAGGCATCCGCGCCCACGCTCTTGACATGGCCTTCGTTGGCAGTGCCAGTCAATGATGAATGAATGATGACGGGAATGCCCTTGAAGCGACCATCCTGCTTGATGTTGCGGGTCAGCGTGAAGCCATCCATGACCGGCATTTCCAGGTCGGTCAGCACCAGTGCCACCTTTTCCTGGATGGTCTTGCCCTCGGCCACCGCCTTGGCGGTCATGGTTTCCAGCATGTCCCAGGCTTCCTTGCCGGTCTTGGTCATGACGTAGGGCACGCCCATGGCCTTGAGCCCCTGCTCGATCATCATGCGGGCGACTGGCGAGTCGTCCGCCGCCAGGACCACCGTGCCGGGCGGCAATTTGACCGCACCGACCTTCGATTCATCAATGTCCGATTTGTGCTCGTTGGGCATCACATCGCGCAAAATTTGCTCCACATCCAGCACCTGGGCCAGACGGGTGGTCTCCGAGTTGCCGTCAAGCCGGGCGATGCTGGTCACCAGGCCGCCGCCGCTGCTCTCGGCAGACAGCACGTGCTTCCATTCCAGACGCACAATCTCGTTGACCTCTTCCACTGCAAACGCCTGTGTCGTGCGGGCAAACTCGGTCACCAGCAGGATGCCCAGACCCTTGGTCGGGTTACAGCCCACAACCTTGGGCAAATTGATCACGGTGATCATCTGGCCACGGATATTGGCCACGCCCATGACCGTAGGCGGCATGTTTACCATGGCGGTGATTTCGGGCATGACCAAAATCTCGCGCACCTTGAACACATTGATGCCGAACAGTTCCCGCCGATCGGTACCGGGCGCCTCACCCAGTCGGAACAACAATAGTTCGAACATGCTGTTGGAAGCCAGATTGGTCCGCTCGTCAATATCCCGCATGGTGCTCATGGCGTATTCCCCGGTATTCGATGGTTAAAGGGCTGAAACGGTGGTGGAGAACATAGTAACGTCATCTGGCCTGTTTTGGCCACAAAACCCACAACTGCAGCGGCTGGCGCAGGCGTCCGGCCAGGTCCCCGGCAGTTGCACCTCCACCCACAAAATAGTCTGCCCGCACGGCACCGGTGATGGCACTGCCCGTGTCTTGCGCCAGCACCAGCTTTTGCAGCGTGACCTGCTCGCCGGCGGAGGCCAGCCACAGCGGCGTGCCATAGGGAATGCTGGCCGGGTCTACAGCGATGGAACGCCCCGGTGTCAGCGCCAAGCCCTGGGCCCCGCGGGGGCCTTCACTGGCGTCACGCGCCGCGATGGTTTCCTCGCGGAAAAACACCACGCGGGGGTTGTTCCACAACAGTTCCCGTTGGCGCTGCGGGTTTTGCGCCAGCCAGGCCTTGATGCCGGGCCACGAGGCGTCCTTGACCAGGCCTTGGTCCAGCAGCCAGCGCCCGATGCTGCGGTAGGGCTGGTCGTTGGTCCCGGCATAAGACAGGCGGACCCAGCGCTCGGACCCATCGGGCTGGCTGATCCGCACGCGACCCGACCCCTGGATCTGCAAAACCAAGGCATCCACCGGATCAGCGACATACGCAATCGCACGACCTTGCAGGGCCGCCTGGGCCTCGGGTAGCGTGTCGATTTCCTGCCGGGTGTACCAGGGTTTGCGCAGTGACAGCCCCACCGGAGGCTGGTACAACGGTACCGAGAAAGTTGCTGTGGCGACTCGACTGGCCTCCAGGACCGGTTCATAGTAGGCGGTCAGCAAGCCCGTGGACTCACCCTGCAGCGACTCCACCCGAAACGGCTGTAGCCGCTCCTGCATCCAGGCCCGCTGCTCTTGCGCGGTTCCAATGCTCAGGCGCCGAATGTCGCCACACAAGGCCACAAACGGGCCGGTCGGCCGCTCGCAGCTCTTGACCCACGCATTCCAGGCCTCGAACAGGAAGTCATCGGCAAAACCGGGCAAATCTGACCAGGCTGCCGGAACCCATCTGCTCTTGGCCTGGGTCTGGGTGCCGGCCACATCGACAGGAACCGGGCGTGCGGTCTCTGCGCGCGGTACTTCGCTCCGCGGGGGAATCGTCAGGGGTGCACTACCGCAGGCGACGAGAGTTCCTACAATCACGGCCAACCCACTACCGGCCAGGAGCCGCTTCATGACATTGCTATTGCTGGAAGCCCTGGGCGCATTGTTGATACTGATTGGAATCATCTGGTGGACCATGTTTTCAGGCCGCAAAAATGGTGAACTGGCCAACCAAGACCCCGACCCCGGCACGGTGACACCACCCGCCCAGCCCGGTGCAGGGCCGTCTTCTGCCAAAGAGGATTGAAGAAAATAGCCTCTAGCCCTCGTGTAATAAGCGCGAATAGCTACTATTTTTATAGCATTCGTCAGATGGCATCGCACTGGGCTACAGCACACGGTGCTGCAACGCCGGCAATTGGGAGCGCCGCTGCACCAGGGTATGCGGACTCAGTTCCGCACACACCACACCAGGCTCCTGTGCCTGCTGCGCCAGCACCAGCCCCCAGGGGTCAATCAGCATGGACTGGCCCCAGGTGCGCCGACCATTGGGGTGCACGCCACCCTGGGCCGCGGCGGCCACGTAAGCCAGGTTTTCAATGGCGCGGGCGCGCAGCAGCACTTCCCAGTGCGCTTGGCCCGTAGTGTGGGTAAAGGCGCTGGGCACCAAAATCAGATCGACGCCGTCGTGTGCGTAGCCCCGGTACAACTCGGCGAAGCGCAGGTCGTAGCACACGCTCAGACCTATGTTCCACAGATGGCCGTCTTTCGAGGGCAACGCAAACCGGGTCGGCTGGTGGCCGCGCTCCAGCACGCGTGATTCGTCGTACGACTCAACGCCGTTGTCAAACCGGAAAAGGTGAATCTTGTCGTAGCGTGCGACACAGTCACCTTGGGGATTGAACACGAGCGAGCTGTTGTAGACCCGATCGGGCTGCGAAGTCGACAGGGGCAATGTGCCCCCGACCAGCCACAACCCCAGATCGCGCGCCGCGTCGGCCAGAAAATGCTGGATGGGTCCTGCCCCAAACGGCTCCTGGATAGCGAGTTTGTCTCCATCGTGCTGGCCGATCAGGCAAAAATACTCCGGCAGCACGGCGAGCTCGGCACCTTCTTGCGCGGCCTGCTCCAGCAGCACACGGGCCTGCAACAGGTTTTCGGACAGAACGCCGGTGGACACCATCTGGATGGCAGCAAGCTTCATTTGGACTCCGGGGTCGTGGTCGGGGCTTTAGCGGGCGCGCTCACAGACTTGTTGTCAACCTTGGTGACCCGTGGGTCGACCCAGGTGCCATCGACCAGGAACTCCTGGGTGGCTGCTTCAATCAGGGGTTTGCGCAAAATCAGCTGGGCGAGAAAGGTACTCAACCCAATCACCGGATTGATATAGGACGCCAGCAGCGACGCACTGCCGGCATTGATCTCGGGCACCACAACCACCTTGATACTCTGCGTTTCCTTGGCAATATCGGCCTGGCCTTCCATCAACACCGCAGCATTGACGCCCTTCATCTGCAAGTTGTTGGTGCGGGCAATGCCCTTGTCAATGATCACATCACCGCGCAGGAAGTCAAAGGCAAAGCCTTCGCTGAAGACATCGCGAAAATCCAGCGCCAATCGCCGTGGCAGCGATTGCAGGCTGAGCACGCCCAGCAGCTTCGCAATACCGGGGTCAGCCTTCAGGAACTGGCCGGTCTCGACATTGACATTGAAACTGCCGCCCATGCTGGGGTAGTCCAGTGTGATCGGCGACCCCATCCATGCCACTTGGCCCTCGACCTTGCCCTGGCCCTTGCGTACCACGCCTTTCATGCCAAAGCGGTTGAACAACTCGCCCGCATCGCTGATGTCGAGCTTGAAGTTCATCACTGTGCGCCGTCGCTCCTTGATGCTGCGCCCGACCACCGGGCCGGCTTGCGCGGCAATGTTGGTCCAGTTGCCGTTGGCCGTCAGCACCGCCTCGGGCGTGGTGATGTTGAACCGGTTCAAGCGCCATTCACGGGGCACATCGCGGGCCGCCGCAGACGCGGAGGCACCCAGGTTGACGGCATCGATTTCAATTCGGCCGAGCTTCTTGCCACGCAACTCCAAATCCTCCACCACGATGTCCAGTGCGGGGATGCTGGCAGGCTGTTCATCCAGCACACTCTCCACGTCTTGTGCCGTGCTTTGCGCCACATGCAGCCGCGCCAGACGGCCATACAGCCGACCGCCCATGGCACCGGATGACTGTCGGTACTCCACGTAGCCATTGAGTTCGGTGGCATCCAGGTTGGCGCGCCACAACGTGCCTTCGCGTCCACCCCCCACCACGACACTGTGGAGCTTGCGCCCACTGACCACCAGTTCGCGGGCACGTACCGCGAGACTGGTTGGCAAGTACCCGGTGCTTGCCGAAGCGCCAGGGTTTGCAACAACACTGGCCGTCAGGTCGGCACCTGCCGAGCGGGAGAGCACTTCTGACCAGGCATCCATATCGATAGCGGGCAGGCTTATATTGGCCACCACGCCGTCCACGGGCAGCGGGGCGCTCTCGTCCGCGGCCAGGCCCACGCCAATGGAGCCCCGCAAGACCCGTGCCTCGGCACCCGACAGATCACGGACGTAGACAATATTGGCCAGCTTTCCCACATCCAGCTGCAACTGATCCTGCACACGGACGACCCCATCGGGCCCGGCGAGCAGTGACCCACGGACCACCGACGTCTCCAGCCGCACCGGCAGCAAGGCCTCGGGCGTTTTGGAAAAAGGCGCGGGCAGCGTCAAACCCATACCCGCCAGATTGCTGTTGATCAACAACTCTGCCACACCATTGCGCACGCCCAGCGTCGCCGTATAGGCCGCCGAGCCATTCGCATACTGCGCCAACTTGCCGGCAAAACCCAGTTCACTGGCCTGGCGCAGGCCGTCGGCGGTTGCAATGCCCTGCATGCGCAGAATCTGCGGCGCGGTCGACTTGGCTCCAACTGGCGGGCCATTTCCGCCCAGACTGCTGAGGCCACCATCGATACGGACATCTCCACCCAGTGCCCGTGCCTGCGTTGCGGCCAGCGTAAAACCGGTCTCCGAAAAACTGATGACCCCGCGCGCGCGCGTCAGGCGTGGTGTTTCGGCCGTCACTTGCAGGTCGTTGCCGGCAAGGGTGATGGAGCCTCTGACCGTCGCGCGGTCCACGTCGGCAATCGGCAAACCCAGCTTGAACCGGTAGTCGGCCGTGCCCGTCGCAGTCGCCCGGTCCAGTGCTTTACCCATCATGGCATTCAGCGGAGACCCGGTGACAACGCCCAACACATCCGTCAGCGGGCCCTGGGCCTCGGTCGTCACCGACACGGTGGCGCCGTCGTACAGGTTGTCGATCACAGCATCGGCCTTGGTCACGCGAAGCCCGGCTGCGCCGGCCACATTGGCACGTGCCCCTTTAACCCGCAAAACCGAACGATCGATCACCAGCTCACCCGACAAGTCTGTCAGCGCCGGCCATGGGAGACTGTCCTTGGGCAACAGGCTCGGCGGCGCATAGGCATAGGTTAGGCGTTGCACATCCGCCGAAATGCGGAATTCCCCCTGCTTGGCGGTTTCAAAGGGGAAGTCCGCCAGATTGCCCTTGACTTTGAACTTCACGCCCGACGCGGTACCCGCCAGAATGGCATCGCGCACGTACTCCCTGGCATCTTTGTCTATCCCATTGGGTAAATAGCGGTGGACCTTGGTCCCATCGGCACGGCTCAGGCTACCCTGCAAGTCCAGAACCCCGGGGAAACGTGCACCACCATTGCCCCCACTGGCGGCCGCCGTTTGCCATTTCAGCTGCAGTTCACCTTGCGCGTCCGTGTTGCTAAACCGCAGGTTGGGCAAGGAGAAACTGATCTGCCCGCCCTCGGTCTTCCACTGCAGGTCGGTTGCGAACTGGTCAAAGTGAATGAGGGGCTGCTCAAAGATTCCCGGCAGGTGAATCCCCCCCCCCCGCAACCCGACAATGGCCTTTCCACCGGACTGGTTGAGGTCAAAATCAACGTCTGCTCCATTGAATCCTGGCCATGCGCCGGTGTCGGTGGGTCGCGAAGCGATGGCGAGTTGAACCACCCGCCCCTTGGCGGCAAACCGGGTGGGTTGCTCCACAGACCCCAACCAAGTCATCTGCAACTGCTCGACCAGCCCTTTGGGCGCCAGGTCACTCAGCGTGGCGCGCACCGCGTCCTGCAGCGGCAGGCGGGTGGCGATTTGTGCCAAAGCGGCAAGATCCAGTCGGTCCGCCGTGATTTCACCGCGCTGTGGCTTTTTGGCGTCCCCTGCGAACAAGGCCAGGCGTACATTGCCGCCTGGCCACCGCAAGCCGTCCTGCGTTTCAAATTGCAAGGCCCGGGTGGAGAACTCAACGCCCCCTTCAACCGCCTTTGCGCCCAGACGTCCGGTTATCCCGTGCAGGGCCAGCGCGTCCAGTTTGGGATCTACCGTGACTTTGACGCCATCCAATGCCAGATCTGCCGTAGCTCCGGTCAGCGTGCCGCGCGCGATATCCAGCCAGGCCCGCACCGATCCGGACCCCTGCTCCAAATCGACTCCCAGATTGGCGTACAGACGCAGTTGCGCCAGGTCGACCTGTGAAAAATTGGCGTAGAACTGCCCCTCCCAGTCCTGCCAGACGCTGGCATGTCGACTCAGAAGGCGTTGTTTGAAGATGCCCGACAGACTCAAGCGGGAACCCCAATGGGCCGGGGGGCTGGCATCCAGGCGCACCGCATGGGTGCGACCCTGGTTGCGCATCACCCAATCCACATCGGTCAGCGCCAGCGGGGGCACATTGCGCATCTCGTCGACCCACGTAACCGTCCCGCCGCGAATGACCAGTTCGGGCTGAGATAACACCCAGTCTGCTCCGGCGCTGTTATCACTGTCGCCTTCGGGCAGCGTCAGCCCGGCTACCCAGATACGGCCGTCTTTGGCGCGCCGCACTTCCAGTTCGGGCCGGTCAACCGTCAACTGCTCAAAACCCAAGCCGAGGATCGAGCGGGCCGACAGAGCAGCCAGCACCGACGGCAGCTTCAACGCTTCACGGCCCTGGGGATCAAAGAATACGACGTCGTTCAACTCCAACGAGGGAATCAGCCCATTGGATCGGGAGACGATGGCGCCGATGCGCACGGTCACACCCAGCATGCGGCTCACCTGTTGCTCCAGCATTGGGCGGAATTCCGCAATTCGCGGCACAATCACAAAATGCAGCGCACCCCAGACTATGACCAACGCAATCCACGCTGACGCCACCAACCAGAAGGCTATGCGCACCACCAGGGCACCAAACCTGAGCAGGGGCGAAGGGTTTGCAGTCAATTCAGTCATCGTTTTCGGAACACCATGTCAGGAATTATGACCCGCAATGAACTGCCCGATTGGGCCGAGGGCTCCCGCTTTACCCAACGCATCCGTCGCCGCTATGCGTTGCAGTTGAACCAGTTGCCACCCGGTGAGCCCACGCGCGCCGGCATGCAAGCGCTATTCGTCGAACTGCAAACCGCCGGGATGGAGACTGGCGCTGCCCTGCGCACCATCCGCCAGCTGGTGGTGGAGCGCCTGGCCTGCCTTGATTGCAATGACCACGCGCCGCTGTCCACGATTACCGGCGCCATGACCGAGCTGGCCGAGTTTGCACTGGATACGGCCTATAGTGAAAGCGCCAAGCTACTGGACCAGATGCACGGTGCGCCGCTGTCCGCACAGGGCACGCGAGCCGATCTGTGCATCGTTGGAATGGGCAAACTGGGCGCACGCGAGCTCAATGTCTCCAGCGACATCGACCTGATTTACATCTATGACCAGGATGGTGAAACGGCGGGTGACACCAATGGTCGTGGCCGCATCTCCAACCAGGAGTATTTTGGCAAGATGGTGCGCTCTATTTATGCGCTGGTCGGCGACACCACGGAGCACGGCTTTGTCTTCCGGGTCGACCTGGCCCTGCGCCCCAACGGGAACTCCGGACCTCCGGTGGTGTCACTGGGCGCTCTGGAAGAGTACTTCCATGTTCAGGGGCGGGAATGGGAGCGTTTTGCCTGGCTCAAAAGCCGGGTGGTGGCACCGTCACAGTCCATAGGATCCGCATGTGCCCAAGGCTTGCGCAGCGTGGTGTCGCCGTTCGTGTTCAGGCGTTACCTCGACTACAGCGTCTTTGACGCCCTGCGCATCTTGCACCGACAGATTCGGGACCATGCCACCAAGCGCAGCGCAGGCAAGCCCGAGCGCAGCAACGATGTCAAGCTCTCGCGTGGTGGCATTCGCGAAATTGAATTCACCGTCCAACTGCTGCAGGTCGTGCGGGGTGGCCAGTTCCCCGAACTGCGTACCCGTCCCACCCAGAGCGCCCTCCAAAAACTCGCCCGGGCAAGCTTGATGCCACAGGCGACCGCTGATGCACTGGGACGTGCCTACGTGTTCTTGCGGCAGGTCGAACACCGCATCCAGTACCTGGATGACCAGCAAACCCACATCTTGCCGACGGCGGACGTGGATCTGGAGTGGATCGCCCGGACACTGGAGTTCGCAGACAGTTGCGCCTTCTTGCGGGAACTCGACAGCCACCGCGAGTTGGTGGCACAGGAATTCGATGCGCTATTGGGTGGTGCACAAAAGGAATGCAAGGGGTGCAATGGCGGCGCGTCGACACCGGGGGCGAGCGACTTTGACGAATTGCTGGCACCGTTGAGTGGCCAATTTCGCGACCGCGTTTCCAGCTGGCGCGACCACCCGCGGATACTGGCCTTACGGGAAGAATCCCGCGCCCGGCTGGCGCGTCTGGTGCTGCGTACGGCGCAGTGGGTCACCGAGGGAAAAGTCAGCGAGGTCGCTGCCGTGCGCCTGGCCGACTGGATTGAGCCGCTGTTGCGCCGCGAGAGCTATCTGGCCCTGCTGCTGGAGCGCCCCAACGTCCATGAGCGCCTGCTGCACATGCTGGGCGCTGCCCGCTGGCCCGCCCGCTATCTGCTGAAACACCCTGGTGTGATTGACGAACTGGCAGGCAATGCGATGCTCGAAGAGCGCTTCGATAGTGCGGACTTCGAGCAGGAACTCGAACGGCGCCGTTCTGCATTGCAAGGCACCGGTGAAGACGATGACGAGACCCTGTTGAACCTGTTGCGCCGTGCGCACCATGCAGAAGTATTCCGCATTTTGGCGCGTGACGTGGAGGGCCGCCTGACAGTTGAGCAGGTAGCCGACGACCTGAGTGCACTGGCCGAAGCATTGCTGCGCACGACGACGCGCTGGTGCTGGGACCGGCTGAAGAATCGGCACCGCCCGGACTGCCATTTCGGCATCATTGCCTACGGCAAGCTCGGCGGCAAGGAGTTGGGGTACGGTAGCGATCTGGATATCGTCTTTGTGTATGACGACCAGGACGAGCGCGCCGGCGAGGTGTATGGCGCGCTGGTGCGCAAACTGATCAACTGGCTCACGGTCAAGACCGGCGAGGGCGATGTGTACGAAATTGACACGGCGCTGCGCCCCAACGGCAATTCAGGCCTGCTGGTCACCAGCATCAATGCCTACGCCAATTACCAGCAACAGCGCGGAAGCAACACGGCCTGGACCTGGGAGCACCAGGCCATGACCCGTGCTCGCTGTGTCCTGGGAGACGATGCATTGCACGCCCGTTTTGACGCGGTACGGTCCGCAGTCATTGGGGCACAGCGTGACAGCATGGGGTTGCGTGAAGAGATTGGCAGCATGCGCGCCAAGGTGCGTGCCAGTCATCCGGTGCGCGGCACGCAGTTTGACGTCAAGCACAGCCCGGGCGGCATGGTGGACATTGAATTTGCGGTGCAGTTTCTGGTTCTCTCCCAGGGCTGCAAACATCCGGAGTTGCTTGCCAACGCAGGCAACATTGCCTTGTTGGTGCGTGCACAGGCTTGCGGCCTATTACCCGACAACGTTGGCGAGGATGCGGCACAAGCCTATCGCACGCTGCGCCAGATTCAACACCGGGCCAGGCTCAACGAAGAGCCCACCCAGGTTGACGTGACACAGGTAGAACAGGAACGTACCGCCGGGCTGGCGTTGTGGACGGCGGTGTTTGAGTCCGCCGCCCCGCCAGCTGTGGCCTAGTTCACCGCACGGATCCTGCGCAACAGCTGGGTCGTTGAGTAGCCTTCCACAAAGGGCAGGGCCAGGGCGCGGCCACCCCATGACTCCACGAGCGCCGTTTCGGGCAAGGACGCCATGTCGTAGTCGCCCCCTTTGACCAGAATATCGGGGCGCATCTCACCGATGATTTGGACCGGCGTGTCTTCGTCAAACCAGGTCACCAGACTCACCGCCTGCTGGCTGGCCATGACGATAGCGCGGTCGATCTCGTTGTTCAGCGGCCGGTCATCGCCCTTGCCCAGGCGCCGTACCGAGGCATCCGTGTTGAGAGCCACTATCAAGCTGCCGCCCAGATCACGGGCTTGCGCCAGATACATGACGTGACCGCGGTGAATCACGTCGAACACGCCGTTCGTAAACACCCATGGTTTTGGCAGTTGGCGCAAGAGATCGGCGACATTGTCACGGCTGACAATCTTGGACAAAAAGACGGGGGATGGTACAGAGACTGGCATAGCCGCAATGCTATCAGGCGCCATTCCTGCTCAAGAATTGCGCAATTTTGTCGATCTGACAATGCATAATTGCCGTCACACATGCACCTTGTTCCCGTCAGCGTCGAGTCCATCCGTCTGCACCAGCCCCTGCCTTTTCCATTGATGGACAGGAACGGGGTTTTGCTGGCAAAGCGGTCATTCATCATAGACTCGCGAGAGGATCTGGCGGACATCGCCCAGCGCGGTGGCGGCTTGTTCATTGACGTCGCGGATTCGGAAGCGCACCACCGGGCGTACGTCGGGCGGCTGCACGGATTGGTACGCGATGGGAAGTCCCTGGGGGAGATTGCCGAGGCAAAGGTCACTGGCGACCTGCTGGGTGGGCGAGATAACCAGGATGACGAACGGCCAGACTGGCTGGACCTGCAGGTGCAGGCCAACGCCCTGTTGCGCGACAGCTCCGCCGTCCACTTCATGGAACGACTCGACAAATTGCAAAGTCAACTGCGGCGCCATTCGCTCCGCAACCCTGACGGCACGCTGTTCGCATTGATCCACCTCTCGGCCACCGAGGTGCGGATGTACAGTGCAACCCACGCCATGCTGGTCAGCGTCATGTGCGGCCTCGCCGCACGGGAAGTGCTCAAATGGCCTGAAGCGCAGGAGGTTCGCCTGTGCATGGCCGCACTGACCATGAATCTGGGCATGACCGGCCTGCAGGATCAACTCACCCGGCAAGTGGAAGCACCGTCGCCCGTACAGCGCAAAGTCATCGACGAGCACGCCAGCAAGTCTGCGGACATGCTGGCCGACATGGGGGTTACCGATGCCGATTGGCTCGAAGCCGTGCGAGACCACCATACGCATGTACCGGGCCGATTGGAGTCAAGGACCGCTCCCCAGCAGATCGCTCGCGTGATTCAGCGCGCCGACATGTTCGCGGCCCGCTTGGCGCCGCGTGCCTCACGGGTCCCGATTTCACCCGCGGCAGCCATGCAGGCCTGTTATTTTGACGAAAACCGCCAGGTCGATGAAACCGGTGCTGCGCTGATCAAAGCCGTAGGTATTTACCAGCCTGGTTCTTTTGTGCGGCTTGCTACGGACGAAGTGGCTGTGGTTATCAAACGGGGCTTGAACACCAGCACGCCTCGCGTGGCGGTGCTCGTCAACCGCAGTGGCATGCCCACCATGGAGCCCACGATCCGCGAGACCAGCACCCGCGATTTCCGCATCGTGGCCAGCGTTCCCCATCGGGACGTCAAGGTCCAGATCAATCTGGAGCGCCTGTTACCGCTGACTGCAACACCAGCATCCGACCGGCCCTGGTAAGACGATCTCACGTTCCGCTAGCGGATACACACAGCTGACACGCCCTCCGCTAAAGTCTCTTTAACCACTATTTCAGTAAGGTTAAAAACTTCTTGAGCCGATAAATTACCAAACAGTCGCAAAATTACTGCTGAGTTCAATTATATGGATCAGCCCTTGCCTTTCCCCCATCATTCCCCGCACAGCCAGCCCTGCGTCCCCTTACTGCCTCGCGGCGTCGTTACGCCATGAAGATCGCCATCATTGGCTCCGGCATTTCAGGACTGGGCGTTGCCCATGCGCTGCGCGGTCAGGCCGAAATCACCTTGTTTGAGGCCGGCGACTACTTTGGTGGCCATACCCATACGGTCGACCTGACGCTGGATGGCCCAACCGGCCGGATCACCCACGGAGTAGACACCGGATTTCTGGTGTTCAACGAACGCACCTACCCGCAGCTGATCCAGCTGTTCGCCGATTTGCAAGTCCCAACCGAGCGCTCCGATATGTCTTTCTCGGTTCAGGTGCCAGGGCCTGCAGGAAAAGCACCGCTGGAATGGAGCGGTTCGTCCCTGAACACCGTGTTTGCGCAGCGCCGCAACCTGGCCAACCCACGCTTTTTGCGCATGCTGCGCGATGTACTGCGCTTTAACCGCCTGGCCACTGACCTTGCGGTACGTGGTGAGGAGGCAGAACTGATGCAACCGCTGGCCGGATTCCTGGACCAGCACCATCTGTCCAGCGAATTTCGCGACTGGTATTTTTTGCCCATGCTGGGCTGCATCTGGAGTTGCCCGACCGACCAGATGCTGCAGTTTCCGGTGGCCACGATGATTCGCTTTTGCCACAACCACGGCCTGATTCAGGTCACCGACCGACCCCAGTGGTGGACGGTCGCCGGCGGAGCCCGCCAGTACGTGGAAAAAATCGTGGCAAAGATTCCTGACAAGCGCCTGCGCACCGCGGTGCAGCACATCACCCGCGATGCGCAGGGCGTGACCATTCATGCAGGCGGACATACCGAACGCTTTGACAAGGTGGTACTGGCCAGCCATTCCGATCAGTCCCTGGGCCTGCTGGGTGACGCCACACGCGCCGAACGCGACACCCTGGGCGCCATTCGCTACCAACCCAACCGTGCGGTGCTGCATACCGATACGTCCGTGTTGCCTCGGGCGCGGCGCGCCTGGGCCGCGTGGAACTACCAGCGATCAGCCGAAACACAAAAGGATGCGACGCAGGTCTGTCTGCACTACCTGATCAATATGCTACAGCCCGTGCCGTTTACCCAGCCGGTGGTGGTGTCCTTGAATCCGGTGAGCCCAATAGCCCCGGCACACGTACATGCCACCTTCGACTATGCCCATCCGGTGTTTGATGTGGCGGCGATTCGCGCCCAAGGGCAGGTCGCCGCGCTGCAAGGTCAGCACAACACCTACTTCTGCGGCGCCTGGACCGGCTATGGCTTCCATGAAGACGGCCTGAAGTCAGGCCTGTCGGTCGCCAGATTGCTGCAGACCGACCTGAACCTGCCCAGCTAACCGTACCGCACGCACCATGTCTGGCAGCACCGTACCTCACGCCATCCCTATAGGCCCCCTGATTGGCTTTGGACAGGTGCGCCACACGCGGCTTGCACCCGTGCGCAATGCATTTGCCTATGGCAACTATTTCCTGATGCTGCCCATGCGCCACATGCGCACCCATGGCGCGGGTAGGCTCGCCCAGAACCGCTTAGCCCCACTGAGTTTCCACGACGCGGACCACGGCGATGGGCGCAGCCCTGAGCAGGGTGGCGCACTGGGGTGGCTGGACGAATTATTGGCCCGCGAAGGCATTGGCAGCGTGGCGGGTGGCGCCCACGCAGACCCGGCCGACGGTGAAGTCTGGCTGCACTGCTACCCGCGAGTGCTCGGCCACACCTTCAAGCCGGTGAGCTTTTGGTATTGCCATCGTAAGGATGGCTCATTGCGCGCCATCGTGGTCGAAGTGAACAACACGTTTGGCGAACGCCACTGCTACCTGCTCGATCACCCCCAATTTGGTATCGAACAGCGTGCCGCCAAAGTCTTTCACGTGTCGCCTTTTGCCCCAGTGGAAGGTGGCTACCGCTTTCGCTTCATGGTGACGCCGGACCGCAGCCGCACCGTGGCCCGCATCGACTTTGATGACGCAAACGGTCCGCTGATTGAGACCAGCGTGAGTGGCGCGCTCGAACCCATCACGCAACATGCGATCCGCCGCGCACTGTTTCGCTATCCCGCCATGACCGTGGGCGTGGTGCTGCGCATCCACTGGCAGGCGCTCAAGCTGTTTTTCAAAAAGACCCCTTTCTTTGGCAAACCCACGCCCCCCAGCACTTTCATCACCCGCTGAACCACTGCACGGATCACACCATGAACAGCACCACCGCACCCACCACCTTCACCTTGCCACAGGGCACCCCTGCCGCCGCGCGCACCGTGCTGCATTTGCTGCACCGCCTGCGCCACGGCAGTCTGACGTTGCAGTTTCCCGATGGCTCCATGCAACGATTTGGCCAGGGCGACCTGCCCCACGCGACTCTCGTGCTGCACAACTGGAACGTGTGCGCTGCGGCCCTCAAGTCAGGTGACATCGGCTTTGCAGAAACCTATATTGCTGGCGACTGGACGACGCCCAACCTGGTGGAACTGCTGCGCGTGTTGGTGCGCAACCGCGCCGAGGTGGAAAGCGTGGTCTATGGCTCTTGGGCCGGGCGTCTGCTGTACCGCGCCAAGCATCTGCTCAACCGCAACACCCGCGCCAACAGCCAGAAGAACATACACGCCCACTACGACCTGGGCAATGCCTTCTACCGCCTGTGGCTGGACGAGACCATGAACTACTCCAGCGCATGGTTCGATGGAGACCTCAATCAACCCATGGCGCAGGCCCAAAACGCCAAGGTCCGCCGGGCGCTGGATCAGGCCCGGGTCAAGCCGGGAGACCGGGTGCTGGAAATCGGTTGCGGCTGGGGCGCCCTGGCCGAGATGGCAACGGTGGAGCGCGGCGCACATGTAACCGGCGTGACGCTGAGCACCGAGCAGCTCGCATCCGCACGCGAACGCCTGCATCGCCTGGGGCAGACGGATCGCAGTGACTTGCGGCTGCAGGACTACCGCGACATTGCCGACGAACCCTTTGACGCCATTTGTTCCATTGAGATGGTGGAGGCCGTTGGACGCGAGTACTGGCCCACCTACTTTGCCACCGTCTCCGGGCTGCTAAAGCCCGGCGGCCACGCCTGTGTGCAAAGCATCGTGATTGACGACGCGCTATTCGAGCGCTACGTGGGCTCGACCGACTTCATCCAGCAGTACATCTTTCCGGGCGGCTGCCTGCCGTGCCCGCGAGAGTTCCGTCGCCAGGCCGAAGCCGCTGGCCTTGAAGTCGTCGAAGAACTGGCCTTTGGGCACGACTATGCCGAGACCCTCAAACGCTGGCGTGAGTCGTTCATGGCCCAGCGCGCGCAGGTGCTGAAGACCGGTTTTGACACGCGTTTTGTGCATATCTGGGAGTTCTACCTGGCGTACTGCGAAGCGGCTTTCAGTGAAAACAACATTGACGTCGTGCAGTACACCTTGCGCAAACGGGTCGCCTGAGCGCGACGCCCGCGCAGCACGCTCACCCCAATAGACGCCATGCCTTCCCGCCGTCATCTGCTGACTGCCAGCGCCGCCACTATGGTGTTCGGCGCGGGGTTGCAAGCGACCAGCGTCGCACTCGCGCAAGACCGCCCAACGGCGCCAACGGCCATCGCGCCGCCCGGACCACCCGCTGAGGCGGCTCCCGAGTTGCCTGGCGCAATTTGGACAGGCACAGCACGGATGCGCTTCTTCGGTTTGGCCATCTACGACGCGGCGCTATGGGTGGCGCCGGGCTTCAGCGCCAACCGGTACGCACAATCTCCACTGGCGTTGCAGCTCACCTACCTGCGCAGCCTGAACGGGCGCTCCATTGCGCAGCGCTCGCTGGAGGAAATGCGCCGTGGCGGGCCATTGGCGCCCGCGCAGGAACAACGCTGGCTGGCCGCCATGCAAGAGGCATTCCCCGATGTGCAGAATGGTGACCGCATCACCGGGTTGCACCAGCCGGGAGTGGGCGCACGGTTCTGGTTCAACGGGCAGCCCCGCGCCCTGGTGCGTGATCCGGAATTCAGTCGGCTGTTCTTTGGCATCTGGCTTGCCGAATTCTCCAGTGAGCCTGGCCTGCGCGTCGCCTTGCTGGCGGGAGCCGCCCCGTGACAGAGGTGCACAGGCGCAATGCCCTGTTTACGTGGCAGAACGGTTGGCGTTATGGGCTGATGGGCCTGCCGCTGGCCTTTGTCGCTTTGCCCCTGTATGTGCTGCTGCCCAACCATTACGCCCGGACGTTTGGCGTGCCACTGGCCACGCTGGGCATGTTGCTACTTGGCGCCAGATTGTTCGACGCCGTCATTGACCCGCTGTTGGGCCGCTGGAGCGACCGCCTGTTCGCACGCTCGCCTGCGACCGTGCTGCGCTGGGCGGCCGTGGCAGCGGTCGTGCTGGCTTGTGGTTTCGTAGCCCTGTTCTTTCCACCGGTGCGCGACCAAACTGCATTGCTATTGTGGGCCAGTGTTTCGCTCGCGTTAACCTATGCGGCGTACAGCGCAATTGGAGTGATGCACCAGTCCTGGGGGGCCATGCTCGGCGGTGACGAGGTGCAACGCAGCCGGATTGTGGCGTGGCGCGAGGGACTCGGTCTGGTGGGCGTGGTGCTCGCGTCCGTTAGCCCTGTAGCCCTCGGATTACCTGCAACTACTGCTCTGTTTTTTGTAGCATTGGCAGCGGGTTGGATGGCTTGGCGTATCGCCGTTCCCCCACCACTCGCCGCGGCGTCAACGGCGGCCATGCTGCCCAGCAGCACGGCACATCCACCTGCTTGGGGTCTTCCTTTCACACGACCGGCTTTTCGCGCCCTGCTGGCCGTATTTGTCGTCAATGGCATTGCCAGCGCGGTGCCGGCCACGCTGCTGTTGTTCTTTGTGCAGGACCGCCTGCAAGCCCCAGCGTCGTGGGAGCCACTGTTTCTGGGGAGCTATTTTCTCTGTGCCGCGTTGGCTATTCCGCTGTGGCTGCGCCTGGTCGCGCGCATCGGGCTGGCGCGCACCTGGGGGCTTGGCATGGTCTTATCGATCGCCGTCTTCGTATTTGCATTTGGCCTGGGCGCAGGCGACACCACTTCCTTTCTGTTGGTGTGCGCGTTGTCTGGCGTCGCGCTGGGCACCGATCTGGCCCTGCCCGGGGCGCTGCTGGCCGGGGTGATTGCCGACAGTGGTGACCGCGGACGCGCTGAAGGTGCCTACTTTGGCTGGTGGAATTTCGCGACCAAACTCAATCTCGCGTTGGCAGCCGGCATATCGCTGCCCGTGCTGGGTGCCCTGGGCTACGTGCCTGGTACGCGGGACCCTGCCGCGTTGCAAACCCTGAGCATCGCCTACTGCCTGTTGCCCTGCGCACTCAAGCTGCTGGCCGCCGCGCTGCTGTATTTCCTTCTACTGCGGAAAACCCCATGAATAGACGACTCCTACTCTCGCTGGCTGCCGGTTCCACCGCACTGCTTTTGGGCGGCTGCGCATCGCAGAACATCGCCAACTACGCCGGCCAGCAACCGACACTCGATTTGCAGCAGTACTTCAACGGCACGCTGGACGCCTATGGCGTATTCACCGACCGATCGGGCGCGGTGGTCAAACGATTCACCGTAGTCATGCAATGCAGTTGGGACGGAGACGATGGCGTGCTCGATGAGGACTTCACCTACTCGGATGGCACGAAGCAAAAACGCATCTGGCGTTTGAAAAAGACCGGCGAGGGCCGCTTTGTCGGACGGGCCGATGATGTAGTGGGCGAGGCCCTGGGCGAGAGCCGCGGCAACGCCTTCCACTGGACCTATACGCTGAGTCTGCCGGTGGACGGACGGCCTATCGAAGTGCAGTTTGACGACTGGATGTACCTGATGACCGACAAAGTGATGCTGAACAAAGCTGCGATGTCGAAATTTGGCGTGCGGTTGGGCGAAGTCACGCTGTCCTTCAGCAAGCGGTGAGGGCAAAGCATGCAAGCCAAACTAGCCACTAGCCCTCGTCGACATTGCCAACCTAGCTATCGAATTGATAGCGATTGGTTTTGCAAATGCTGAACACGCTGCTTCCCCCCTTGAACCCGCCGATGGTGGACTGGCACGGCAAGACCGTCTGGATCGTGGGTGCGTCCAGTGGCATCGGCCAGGCAACTGCGGCCGCGCTGCACAGGCTCGGCGCACGTGTGGTCGTCTCGGCTCGCAACGCCCAGTCGCTGGCAGCCTTTGTGGAACAACACCCGGGCTCCGCCGCGCTGGCGCTGGATGCCACCGACTCTCAAGCCGTGAAAACCACCGCCGACCAATTGCTGGCACAGGGCCCGCTGGACTGCGTGGTGTATTGCGCGGGCCACTACCACGCCATGCGCGCGGATGCGCTGGACCTTGCCGACATGGTGCGCCACGTCGACGTCAACTACCTGGGCGCCCTGTACGTGTTGGACGCCGTGTTACCCGCCCTACTGGCCCGCGGTGCGGGCCACATCAGTCTGGTGGGCAGCGTGGCCGGGTTTCGCGGCCTGCCCAACAGCCTGGCCTACGGTCCGACCAAGGCCGCACTGATCAACCTGGCGGAAACGCTGTACCTGGATCTGCACGACAAGGGCATTGGTGTCTCCCTGATCAACCCCGGCTTTGTACAAACGCCGCTGACGGCCGACAATGACTTTGCCATGCCGGCGTTGCTGACACCGGCGCAAGCGGCTACGGCCATCGTGCAGGGCTGGGCGCGAGGCGCCTTTGAAGTCCATTTCCCCAAGCGCTTTACCCTGTGGCTCAAGGCCCTGCGCATACTGCCCAACCGGGTATTCTTTCAACTGGTTCGCCGCATCGCCCTATGAACACGCCTTTACCCACTGCACACCCGGTTTCAGTGCCGATCCGTAAACCCGACGTTGCGAGGGTGGTTAGCTTCTTCGAAACCTTGACGCCAAACAGCGTGACGCACATGGGTGCTGTGTACGACCCCGCAGCCTGTTTTGTCGACCCCTTCAATGATGTGCAAGGGCTCGACGCTATTGAAGCGATTTTCCGGCATATGTTTGTGGCGCTGGACGAACCCCGTTTTGTGGTCACTGGGCAGGTGGTCCAGGGCAACCAGTGTTTTCTGGTTTGGGATTTTCACTTCCGATTCAAGCGTTTTCACCAGGACACACTTCAAACCATACGGGGCACCTCGCATCTGGTGTTTGCGGATTCGGGTTTGGTGACCTTGCACCGGGACTATTGGGATGCTGCGCAGGAACTGTATGAAAAGCTGCCCGTGGTGGGTGGCCTGATGCGCTGGCTAAAAAAGCGCGCCAACACCTGACGGCTGGGCCCGCTCCACCTGCGGATCCCGGTCAGCCGGCAAAAGAACTGGGTTGAAAGTCCGGTGCCCGGCGCGGTTCCCACCAGGCACGGATGGTCGCAAAAATGTTGCGGCAGCCGGTGCAACGGTACTGACCGGTGGGCTGCAGCACGCCGTTGGGCCCACGGTCAATCACCTGCTGGTAGCTGGTGGCACCGCAATCGCGGCATTTGTAGAGTGTCTTGTAGGTGGTCGCCATGGAGCGGTAACTGTAGTGTCAACCACACCGGATGGAAAGCCCGAAGTTGTAAACCAATGTGAACGGCCGCACAACCGTTGCGCCGAATCCTCGCGGGAAAACCCGGGGGTTCAAGCCGGCAGGGTGTCTGCGAAGCTGGGGCGCTGTAGCAGCTTGTCATGCAGGCGGACCAGGTTGGGATACTCGGTGCGCCATTCGATCTGCGGGAAACGGAAGTCCAGATAACCCAGGGCACAGCCCACAGCGACATCGGCCAGACTGAAATGGATGCCGCCACAAAACGGCTTCTCGCCCAAACCACTACTCATGACCTTGACGGTCGCGTTGACTTTGCCCAGTTGGCGGTCAATCCAGGCCTGGCTGCGTTGTGCCTTGGTGCGCCCAGACCAGGTAGCCTCCAGGCGCGCCAGAATGGCGGCGTCCATCAGGCCATCGGCCAGGGCTTCCCAGGTTTTGATCTCGGCGCGCTCACGGCCCACCGGTGGAATTAACTTGCCAACCGGAGACAGCGTGTCCAGATACTCCACAATCACGCGGGAATCGAACAGGGCTTCGGCGCCTTCCATGATCAGGCAGGGCACCTTGCCTAACGGGTTGGACTCGGAAATGGTGGTGTCGGTGCCCCAGACGTCCTCGACGACAAATGCGCATTCCAGTTTTTTCTCTGCCAAAACGACGCGCACTTTGCGTACATAGGGGCTGGAAGTGGATCCGAGTAATTTCATGGGCGCTCTGCAGTTTCAGGAATCTTCATTCTATCCATCGGGGGGTGCAAGAACCCGATTGCGGGTCGCTTGGGGGGCAATAGTGGCGTACAACCTACAATTAGCCCATGACTTTCTCCTCCATTTCCGCCCTTTCTCCGCTGGATGGCCGCTATGCCGCCAAGCTGGCTGCCCTGCGACCCCTGATGAGCGAGCAGGGCTATATGCACCGCCGCGTGCAGGTTGAAGTAGCCTGGTTCATTGCGCTGAGTGATGCTGGTTTTGACGAATTTAAGCCTCTTACACCAGGAGCACGCACTTACTTATTGGGCTTGGTCAAGAATTTCTCTGAAGCCGATGGTGAGGCTATCAAGGCTATCGAGAAGACCACCAACCACGACGTCAAGGCGGTGGAGTACTGGATCAAGTCCAAGTTTGATGCCCGCCCAGAGTTACTGGCAGCCCAGGAATTCGTGCACTTTGCCTGCACCAGCGAGGACATCAACAACACCAGCCATGCCTTGCAACTCAAGGGCGCGCGCGACCTGGTGCTGTTGCCTGCACTGGACGCAGTGATTGCCAAGCTGCGCAGCATGGCCCACGGTTTTGCCGACGTGCCCATGCTCAGCCGCACGCATGGCCAGACCGCCAGCCCCACCACCGTGGGCAAGGAAGTGGCCAACGTGGTAGTGCGACTGGCGGCAGCACGCGAGAAAATTGCATCGGTCAAGATCATGGCCAAGATGAACGGTGCCGTTGGCAACTACAACGCCCACCTGTCAGCCTGGCCCGACTTTGACTGGGAAACGTTCAGCCGCAAGGTCATCGAAACACCCGAGCCCCTGGGGCTGGGGCTGAGCTTTCAGGCCTACAGCA